>JAZQUA010000031.1:0-28328 GCA_045631065.1 Candidatus Enterousia sp.
CAAAGGTTGGGAACCCAGATTCAGAAGTCAAACGCGTGATTAAACCCCGCACTGCTGGAAACAACATTGTCGGAACTTCAATCAACAATGTGTGTTTTTTTGCTTCTTCGTCTTTTTCTTCTTCCATTTGGACCAAACCAGAATATGTTGTATCAATCAAGAATATTGTTTTATCGCCATTTTCTAGTTTTGAATGTGCCTTGACAATCAAATCAACCATAAACAAGTTATTTTCTGCACCCTTAACCTGCAAATCAATATTGATTTCCATTTTTGCAGGACTATTATCGTTTTTAAAGAACAATTCCGGTACGTTTGGACTTTCAAAAGAAATATCTTTCAAGAACTGAGATATAATATTAAATTTTGCCATTATGATTTCTCCTTGCTTATTTTTGGCGACCTTAATGTCTGGACTTATGTCCCTGTTTTATGATAATATAACAACATTAAATTATTTTACAAGTGGGGGAATGTTTAAAAATGTCTTTTTTCAATAAATCAGTTATAAAACTTGGTCTGATTGCAACTTTTTGTGGCATATTATTATCAGGATGCGACCTATCTACACCAACAGTATCAGGTGACAATTCAATAATTCCATCAAATTTAAAACGCGTATCTTACAGTCAATTACCAGGTTGGAACGATGACGACGTTCGATATGCCTTGCAGGCATTCCGCAATTCTTGCAAAGCAAAAATTCAATACGTTGGACGCGTAATCCCAGATCGTGAACTGTTCGCAGAAAAATGCCGAATGTTACCCAGTGCATCTGCCGACAACGCAACTGTACGCGCATGGTTTGAATCACATTTTCAACCATACCAGATATTTAACGAAAATGGCACAGATACAGGCACATATACAGGATACTATTCCCCAATTATACCTGCATGCCGTACACAGACCGCACAATGTAATGAACCATTGATGGCCGTACCAACCGATGGCAGAAATTATAAAGGCGTATCAAAAAAAGACATTGTTGAAAAGAAAATTGGCCGCATTTTATATTGGGCAAATATTGTTGATGTACAAAACCTGCAAATCCAAGGCAGCGGTAATCTAAGACTGGAAGATGGCACAGATGTAAAATTAAACTTTGGCGCCGTAAACGATATGCCATTTAAATCAATTGGCGAAGAATTACGTAATCGCGGCATACGCCCTGCTGGCGGCTTTTCGTCTGAGGCCGTATGGCAACACCTAAAAGCGAACCCAACACTGGCCAAAGATGTAATTTACAAAAATCCACGATATGTATATTTCTATGAATCAACCCCACCAGATGTAATTGGAAAACTGGGAACACCACTATCAAAAATCCGCAGTGTTGCCATGGACGACAGTCTGTACACACTGGGGCTGCCAGTATATATCAGTACAAATTTATCTGATGGTCGCGCATTCCGTCGCCTGATGATTGCCCAAGATACAGGCAGTGCAATCCGCGGATTTATTCGTGCAGACATTTTCTTTGGCAAAGGTGACGAAGCATATAAATTTGCCCAAGGCCAACACGCCCAAGGAAAAATGTTCATACTGATGCCAAAAGAATACACATATGTCAAACCACGATAAAAAATTAAACACACGTATTGAACGCCCACAAACAATTGCGGGTGCGTTGGGCGGACTGATAAAAATTTTTGGTGTTCGTGCATCTGATTCTGACTTGGCAAATAGATGGGACGAAATTATGGGGCGCGATATTGCAAGCATTGCAAAACTTGCCGCCATAAAAAAGAACCGCGACAACACATTTAATGTTGTAATTCGACCCGCCACGCCCGCATATGCATTACAACTGTCGTACCAATCAGATGAAATAATTAAACGCATAAATAAATACTTTGGATATAACGCAGTTGGAAAAATAAGTTTTAGAAAATGACAAAACGCGTATTGGGTATTGACCCTGGATTATTACATACAGGCTGGGCGGTTGTTGATACTGCAGGGTCATCACGTAAATATATCGCCAGCGGTGTAATTTTACCAAACCCAAAGATGGAAATGGCAGACAGGCTTGCGACAATATTTCGTGAAGTAACAAAACTGTGCGAAACGTTTTCGCCAGATGAATGTAGTATCGAAATAATATTTGTGAACAAAAATCCAAAAACAACACTGCTGCTGGGACAGGCACGCGCAGCCGCAATTGTTGCAGTTGCAAATCAGAATATTCCAATATTTGAATATGAGCCAAACGTGATAAAAAAAGCCCTGACTGGTGCAGGTCATGCAGACAAAAATGCTGTTGATAAAATGGTTCAAATTTTACTGCCAACCGCACGCCCAAAAACAGCGGATGAAGCGGATGCAATCGCAATCGCCCTGTCACATACAAATATGATGCGTGTGTTTTAGCAAGATTTTATTCTGTAATAATTTTCTATCACTTGATTTCTAATATTTTCATCTTTTACTTTTTGCTGTGTATATTTAAGCATTTTTTGTTCTGTCTGTTTGTCCATATTATACAACAGATACAAAATCGTTGAAGACAATCTAGATTCAATACCAAATTTTTCACGAAACAAAACCTGAAATTTTAAAGCACGCGAAACAAGTGACGGATCTTGATACAATGTTTTAAGTTTATCACCTGATATCAGATAACTTTCCAATTCTATTGTTTTATTTGATGTAAACGCATAAAACGGCGCTGCAGCCAAAATTTGCTGTGTCTTATTATTGTAAAAAATAGAATTAATATTAAAATCAAAATACTGACTAACAATTATTGCAGGACAATCAAAATATTTATCAAAGATATCAACCACTGGAAAATTTTTTAACCCCAATTTTATCCCACCAAAAGAATTTTCTTGTTTCCATAAAATATTGTTATTTTGTGAAAAATCTGGCTTCTTTGATAATATTAAATCAATATCTTTTGGTTCAAACTTTGTATTTGTCAGTTCGCCAAAAACAGCATCACGAACAAATCCACCCACTACAAAAACATCTGTATTTTTTTGCAAATTTAATTCATTAACAACACTATCAACCACAGGGGCAACATTCTTTTTTGCCCGCTGAATAGCCCGTTCAACATCTTCCAGATACCATATCATTACAAATCCCACGATTGATATAAAAATAAATTAGAATGATTTAGATGCGGAAAGGTCCCGATGGTGTAGTGTACAAAAGTTACATGAGCCATCGGGACCGTCCACAGATGAATTATTATAATTTATTTTTACTAGGCAGCGGCTGTGAAAACCTTCTGCACATCATCATTTGCATCCAACGCATCAACCAATTTTTCCAGTTTTGCATATGCTTCGTCATCCAAATCCATTGGCATATTTGGCAACCATGTCAGCTCTGCCTGTTCTGGTTCGCCCAAGACGTCTGCCAAATATTTTTGTGCATTTACAAAATCTTCTGGTTTAGTTGTGATGATAAAGCCCTCTTCGGATGTTTCCAGATTATCCGCATTTGCTTCCATAATAATTTCCATCATTTCATCTTCGGTTTTGCCGATTGATGCAGGATACATAATCTGACCTGCACGTGTGAACATGAACACAACAGAACCCTCTTCGCCCATATTTCCACCATTTTTACCAAAGATATTACGAATTTCTGGTACAGTACGACGTGGATTATCTGTCAACGCCTCTACAATAACAGGAACAGCACCTGGGCCGTAACCTTCGTATCTAACAGCTTCGTAACTTTCTGTATTTGCACCAGATGCTTTTTCAATTGCACGTTTGATATTATCATTTGGCATTGAATTTTTGCGAGCTGTCAAAATAGCCAATCGCAATCTTGGATTATTATCCGGGTTTTTATCGCCCAACTTTGCAGCCATCGTGATTTCACGTGCCAGTTTTGTAAACAAACCACTGCGTGCGGCATCAGCTGCGCCCTTTTTATGTTGAATATTATGCCATTTACTGTGTCCACTCATATTTGACCTTTTTATTTATTTAGATTAAAATTACCAGTAAAAGGATAACAAATGATTGGAAAATTGCAAGGCATTGTTGACTATATCGGCGATGGATTTATTATTTTATTGGTTAATAGTGTTGGGTACAAGGTTTTTACCGCGGAATACCTGACCCACAAATCGACTGTGGAACTGTGGATTGAAACAGTTGTCCGCGAAGATTCAATTCGCTTGTTTGGTTTTTCAAGCCTGCAATCCCAAGATTTATTTAATATGTTAACTGGCGTATCTGGCGTTGGTCCAAAGGTTGCATTGGCAATAATGGGTACAATAAAGTCTGACACTTTGATTTCTGCAATTGCAACAGGCGACGCAAAAACAATCGCGACCGCTCCGGGCGTTGGCAAAAAAATGGCAGAAAAAATCATTGTTGAATTAAAGAACAAAGTTGGCGGTGTATCTGCCACATTATTTGCATCTGACGCGTCAATGGGCGCCACTTCATCTGCCCTGCCTGATTTATTGATGGCATTGGAATCATTGGGTTACCGCAGACTGGACATTATTGAAATGGCACAAAAACTGGTAAACGCAAATCCAGATTCTGACGTGTCAAAACTGGTCCCAATGGCATTAAAAGAAATTAGTAAGGGAAAATAAAGTTATGAATAGCGATACAATCTTTGCATTATCAAGTGGACATGGAAAATCTGGTGTGGCTGTCATTCGTATTTCTGGCGAAAACCTGAATAATATTTTTGCAACATTTATAAACAAATCAGATTCAACACCACGCCATGCTTATTTTACAAACCTGCGCGATGAAAATAACGACTTGATTGACCAATGTTTGGCAATTTACTTTCCTGCCCCAAATTCTTTTACAGGCGAAGATGTCATTGAATTGCATACACATGGTGCGCCTGCGGTTATAAACAAAGTATTTGATTTTTTACAAACAAAAAATATGCGTATGGCAACACCTGGTGAATTTTCCAAACGCGCATTTTATAACAATAAAATGGACTTGGCTGATGTTGACGGTCTGGCTGCATTGTTGGATGCCCAGACAGATATGCAACGCAAACACGCATTGCGTTCAATGATGGGTTCTGACAGTCGCGTATATAACGCATGGCGAAATAAAATGATAGAAATTTCTGCATATGCCGCAGCAATTCTTGATTACAGCCCAGATGATTTGCCCGCAAATATATGCAACACCGTTCGCACGCACGCAGAACAATTATTTGATGAAATCGGTTCTGCCCTGTCACAATATAAAACTGCACGCGGAATTCGTGGTGGTATAAATGTTGTGTTGGCAGGCGAAACAAATGTCGGCAAATCATCAATCTTTAATTATATTGTTGGTTCAAATCGTGCAATTGTATCTGACATCGCAGGCACAACACGCGATGTTGTATCCGCCACTGTTGACATTGATGGATTTATGGTGAACCTGTCTGATACCGCAGGCATTCGCGAAACAGAAGACACGATTGAAAGCATCGGCATTGAACGCACAATGTCTGAAATTGAAAACGCAGATGTTATAATCCACGTCTATACGCCAGAATCTGTGGCTTGTAACAACTTAAACAAAAATGAAATCGTTGTTGTGAACAAATCAGACACAATAACAAATCATAATTGTAAAAATGCAATTTATACATCTGCAAAATCTGGTGACGGTATGAATAATTTAATGGATGTATTACGTATAAAAATCCACGAATTATTTGATGGCTCTGAATCAGTATTATCTGTGAACGCACGCACAAAATCATTGTTGGAATCTGCACACAACGAACTGGGGAGTGCGATTGCCGCCGGCGATAATTATGATATTTTTGCAGAACACACCAGACACGCCGCAGACGCCATTGGCAAAATACTTGGCACCATTACCGCGTCCGAGGTTATGGATATGACATTCGGCCAACTGTGTCTGGGGAAATAGATAAGTGTTAGTGTAAGTGATTAGTGGTTAGTGAAAGAATAACAATTAATATATATACATTTAAAGCATGGCACACTTGTCTTTGAAACACAATATAATAAATTTTTGCCACCACTAACCACTCATCCACTAAAAATCCCCCAAACGGGGGATTTTATAAAATTAAAGATAATGATTTAGATACAAGTAGTGCCGGCAATGTAGTGTACATAA
Source organism: Candidatus Enterousia sp. (assembly GCA_045631065.1). GTDB lineage: Bacteria > Pseudomonadota > Alphaproteobacteria > Rs-D84 > Rs-D84 > Enterousia. Next base: position 6,090 of record JAZQUA010000031.1, read on the forward strand.
CGCTACATGAATTGCCGGCACCGCTTGTAGATAAATTATTAGATTTAATTTATTTTTATTCGTGACGGTCTGGGTACTTACCCTCAATCAAATTCTGACGAACCTGATGATGTTTTACCTTTTGCGTACCAGTCAATGGCAAATCTTCGGTTGTCATTGCATAGTGTGTAACCCACTTGTAACTTGCAACCTTTTTATTAGCAGCAGCAATCGCCGCCCCCAGTTTTTCCATTGTCATATCAGGTTCAACACTAAATACACCATATGTAACTGTCTTGTCTTTTACAACATGTTCAAATACAGCAACATTTTTTACACCTGGGATTGTGATAAACATACCTTCCAGTTCATCTGGATAAACGTTTTTACCACTGTCTAAAACGATAACTTGCTTTTTGCGACCTGCAAAATGCAATTCACCATTTTTATCCATTGTAACCATGTCACCTGTATTAAAGAACCCACGTTCGTCAAAGATTTCTTTGTTGGCTTCTTCATTGTTCAAATAACCACCAAACACCTGATGACCACGCAACCACAGAACACCGACACCATCTTCGTTTTTATCACGAATTTCGCATTCGTTGTTCATTGTTGGTCCACCAAACGCAAAAGGAAAACGTTTCTTGGTTGGCTTGGAAATACAGATTGGTCCAACCGTTTCTGTCAAACCATAACCTTGAATAAATGTCAACCCCAAACGTTCATAGAATGTTTCAACCTCTGGTTTTGTTGCAGCACCACCCGCAATCAACAGACGTGCACGACCACCAAACACATCCAGAATAGGTTTCTGCACCTTGCGTACCAAAAAGCCAAGACCAATTTTATTCAAAGTCTTGCCATATTTTAATACAAAAGATACCAATCCCCATTTCTTTTGCGCCTTGACATTATCAATGATTTTATTACGGAAAACTTCCCATAATCTTGGCACCGCAGGAATAACCTGTGGACGGAATTTTTTAAAGTCTGCCATAATTTCTTTTGGATTGATTGTTGGCTGTAACAGAACGCCTGCACCATAATGCAGTGTTGCCAAAATTTCAACCGCGAAACCAAACACGTGATACATTGGCAAGAAACCATACAAATAATCACCCGGTTTAATCCATTCTGCCATTGATTCCAAAGAATTTGTACATTCAACAATATTAAAGTGTGTTAATGGTACAACCTTTGGCACACCTGTTGAACCTGATGTAAATGACATTGTTGCAATATCCAGTGATTCAACATTTGCAGGTTTTAAATCTGCCTTGACCTTGCCATCTTTTTTGGTTATATCATAAAACTTAAATTTGCTGGTCTTATACACAAAAGACTTTTCTGCGCAAACCATATGACAATTTGTAATTGATGCCATATTATCATATTCAAATGGTGTCAGATTTGTATCCAACAACAATACAGTTCCACCCAAGAACCAAATTGCAAACATTGTAATTGGAAATTCTGGGATATTGTGTGACAAGATACCAACCACATCACCTTTTTTAACCCCCGCTGCATCCAATGATGCTGCGCGTGCTTTTACCAAGTTAATGAATTCTTTGTATGTAACGCCTTCGCGAACCAGATATAAATTGTCTGGCCATGTTTGTGCTGCACGTTCCAGTAACTGATACATATTCATAGTTTAAAATTCCTTGTTGTTTTTATATTGGACACCGGTTATTATACAGAACAAGAAACAGGATTGCAATTATGAAAATACTTACATTAAATATAAACTCTATCCGCGCCCATATCGAAAGTTTTATTGACATTCTACGCAGTGGCGAATATGACACAATTATGGTTCAAGAATTAAAGGTTGAAACAGCAAACTTTCCACATATGGTTTTTGATGAATTTGGATATAATGTAAAGGTTTTTGGGCAAAAATCTTGGAATGGGATTGCAATTTTTTCCAAATATTCTATTGAAGATGTAACAATGGGTCTGCCAACATACCCTGATATTAACGCACGATTCTTGGAATGTGTTATTGATGGCCACATACGCTTAATAAACGTTTATATGCCAAATGGGGATTTAGTAACATCACCAAAATTTCCGTATAAACTGGAATGGATGAACGCATTTACAAAGTATATTGCACAATATTTAGATTCCGAAGAACCTGTGATAATCGGTGGTGATTTTAATGTTGCCATCGAAGACAGAGATATCTGGAAACCCAAGAATTACGAAGGGGTCGCAATTTCTGCACCCCAGGCGCGCAACATTATGAATGATTGGTTAAATTCTGGATGGATGGATGCATGGCGTACCCTGCACCCAGATACAATCGATTATACATGGTACGGTTATCGTGGTCGCGACACTGTTGGCAACAAACAAGGTCTGCGACTTGATTATTTCTTGTGCAATAAAGCCGCTGCAAAAATGGTAAAAAATTGCGAAATAGACATTGAACCACGATTGGCAGAAAAACCAACAGACCATTGTGGATTGATGCTGGAAATTTAAAAATTTTATAATCGTTTCAAATCATCAAATTGACGATATTTTCTGTCGCTGGTTTCATGATATTCATATCCTGCACCACCTGCGGAATAGATATTAAATAATTCAGTTGTCTTGGCAACAGCTGCATTTATCATTTGCTGGGTTGTTTGTTCGTCATATTCAATTACCCGAACATCGTTATTTTTTAATTGTAAAAATTTCATTATTGGTGCTTTTGACAACGTACTGGTTTGAATTTTAAAACCATCTGATTGCAACATAAGCGCTTCCAATGGCAACTGCGGCATATTACCTTCCAGCAATTGTTTTTTATTTGGTGCAGCACCTGTCTTAAAATCCATAACCCCACCATCCCAAACCAAATCAGCACGTGCACGAACATTACGACCTGCGATTTTAATACCACCAGAAATTTCAGATTTTGCATTTTGAATTTTACTTAATTCGTTTGCAACAACAGGTGCGATTTCTAAAAATCTTTTATGCCAAAAATGGAACAGCACACTGCCCCGCCCCAGCTTTTCAAGCGCAATCGCATCCATTTGTGCGACCAAAACATCTGGTCGCAAATCTGTGGCTTTTTCAATAACGCTATGAACCAGATTACCAAATGTACGTGCATCAGGCCCAATCCAATAATCATCCAAAACACGCAGTTTTAAAATATGCTTAACATAATACGCATATGGATTATGAATTAAATATTCTAAATCAGTGACATATATATCAGACCAATCAGACGGCGGCGTTGGCACAGAATCCGTCAATGGACAATATGGAACATTATTTGATTTTGCGATATCAGCAATTATTTTTTTACCACTTTCCAAATCTATTTTTGCACCACGCGCAATTACACGCGACAAGAACCTTGATTCTGTTGATGCAACGCCACCAGACACAGTTGAACGTGTCCAAAACACACGTGTTGCGCACGATAAATTCATAAAATCCAATGCCTGTAATGACACTTTTCTGTTTGGCGATGGCAACCCTATCTCCGCAGCAACCCGTCTTGGCAACCAAGCATTTTCATAACCCATCGATGGAAACATACCATCATTTAACCCTGTTAAAATCACTACGTCTGCGGTCTGCATACGTGATTCAATTGTCCCCAAAACAACAATGCGCGCATCAGTTTGCATTGTATTGCGTTGCGACACAGAACTTAACGCATCTGCAACAAAGGCACGCGCATCAGATAATGTCAATCTAACATCAGCAGCACTTAATGCATCAGACATATTTTTTATTGCATCCCAAATTTGCACACTAACATCATCATCAACAACAAATTGTGGTTTAAAATCGATAATATTTTCATCAACAATTCTGGCAATTGTATCAAATAAATTAAAATTACATTGTGTATAAATCTTGTCAAATAACCCGCCCCCAGATTCAATCCAAGAATCCAACAAATTTAATATTGCACGCCCGGTTAATGTCATCGTTCCAGATGTCGCCACTGAAAAATCAGCATTTAACCCAAGTGCAGAAAATGCGCTTGCAATTCGTTGATTCCCCGCAGCATCAGGTGTTATAATCAAAACAGATTTATTTTCTGCAACACTTTGTTGGGCAATTTTTGCAACTGCCAATGCTTCTGTTGCCTCACCCTGACAGGTAACCAAACTGCAATTTGATAAATCATAATCTGGATATAATACATTACAGTCATTACCAAACGCAAAGTTCATAAAATCAATCGCAGAATTCCCAACATCAATTGGCAAAACATCATCGGCGCACATACCGACACTTGTTAAAAACTTATGTTCCGAATTATACGGATTTGTATCTAATTCAAAGTCTGCAACGCGCCCATTGATTTTACCAGACAAAATTATTCGCCCATGTGGCAACGCATATACTGCGCGCATTAAATCAGCTGTTGCAGGCACACTGGCTGTTGAACCGCAAACCACAACCAACTTGTACTTATCAAAATAATTAACCCAGTTGCGAATATCTGCATTTCTGACTTGCACGCTTGTTTTACGACCATTTGCATACAGATTCATAAATTCAGATAAAATATTTAAAATTTTCGCCTTGTTCTGGAAATGATATGCATATTTTTCATCGACTAAATTAGCCCAGTCAACCGTTGCAGCATCAACACCTTCGTTTTCCAGATAATCTTGCATACGAATTAAATCACGCGCCAACATTAATCCAGTTGCAAGATTCCCAACATTTGCATCTGCGGATAACAATTTTGCCAACACAACCACACGTTCAAATTCAGAAATTTCCGCTGGCGCATCACATATATCAACATCTTCATCTGCGCCATCCCCCAGTGGTACCAACATTGGCAACAATGCTACACCACCAGATTTTTCAGCAATCATTTTTTCCACACTGCGAACAGCACGACGACTGGGCAAGAAAATCAGCATATCTGATAAATCTATCCCAGATTTTACAATTAAATCCCACAACGCATCCAATATACGCGCAGGATTTGTCGCATAAAAAATATTATTATTTGATACCAAGCGTTTCCCTTAACCCATCAAGCCCTGTTTTCTTTTCTGCCGAAGTGTACAAAATTTCTGGAATCATTGCACCATGGTCAGTGTGTGTAATTTCGATTTGATTCTTTTCACGAACTTTTTTATCTTTTTTTGTATAAACAACCTGATATGGAATTGCATTTGCATCACAAAAATCCATTAAATCCAAGTCAGAATCACGAACCCCTATACGCGAATCAATCAATATAAACAAACGCTTTAATTGGCTGCGATTTAACAAATAATCTTCTAATCTTTGCAACCAGCGCATTGCATCCACTTTGGACACCTTGGCATATCCGTACCCTGGCAAATCTACAATCATAATTCTGTCATCCAGATTAAACAAATTCAAACTTTGCGTACGCCCAGGAGTATTAGATGTGCGCGCAATTTGCGCCCCAACAATTGCATTTATCAGCGAAGACTTACCAACATTACTGCGCCCAATAAAGGCGTATTCTGAAAAGTGTGTCTTTGGCAAAGATTTTACTGTTTCAAAACTACCCACAAACTTAATCATTATTTATCCCCCGATTCTAATAATCTCTTGTACGCTTCTTTTTTTGATATACCTGCCCGCAACGCCAAATCCGCAGCCGCACTTTTCATCGAAGTCGCAGCAATATCATTAACAATATTACTTATTTCTTCGTCTGTCATTTTATGTTCTGGGCGCGGACCAACAACAATCACAATTTCACCACGTGGCGGTGTTATATTAATCAAATCTGATGGATAACCAATTATTGTTTCTTCGTGGATTTTTGTAATTTCACGAACGATTGCAATTTTACGTTCTGGCATAACACGTGCAAAAGATGCAATTGTATTCATAACACGATTTGGGCTTTCATAATAAATAATTGTATGTGGTATTTTATTATCGTCACGCAACTTCTTTTCATCAAAGAAACCACAGAAAGTGAACCTGTCAGTTGGGAATCCAGATAACACCAGTGCAGAAATTGCCGCCACAGGCCCCGGCACAACATATACAGGCACACCAGCCGCACGTGCAGCACGCACCAATCGAAAACCCGGGTCGCTAATTCCTGGCATACCAGCATCACTGACCGCAGCGATCGCCAAACCATTCTGCATTTTTTCGATTAATTCTGGCACCACGTCACGTTCATTATGTTCATGACAAGAAACACGTTTTGTTTTTATATCAAAATATGTTGCCAGTTTACCAAACACACGTGTATCTTCTGCTGCGATTAAATCAACCGACTGCAAAATTTCAATCGCACGCGGCGACATATCAGACAAATTTCCAATTGGCGTACCAACAATATAAAGCCCTGATTGCATTTATCATCCTTTTATAGTAAAATGATACAAAATAAAATGGATTTTTCAATGTATATAAACAGATTTTTTACATATTTAGTTACAACTTTTGTTTTATCAGGATGTGCTGGCAAACTGATACCTGACAATCAATGGTCTGTTTCAGACGACAGTATTATTGGCCACCCATCAAATCTTGGGCATGACCACATTTCAAATATGTATGGCACATTTTCTGATGACGCACATAAAATCGCGGTATTATTACCGTTATCTGGCGCATCTGCATCGGCCGGAAAAACAATTCGCACATCTGTTGAAACAGCGATATTAGAAAATGGCGCCCAAAATATATCTGTATCTTTTTACGACACTGCATCTGATATAAAATCTACAATTGATGCTGCACTGTCGATAAATCCAGATGTTATTATTGGCCCACTGTTCGCCAAAGACGCGTATGATTTACGAAAATCAAAACCACATAATACACCCGCCATATCATTTACATCTGATGCATCTGCTGTGGGCGATGGGGTATTAAGTCTGGCATTAATGCCAAACAATGGTGTCGAAGAAATCGTCAAACAAATAAAATCTGACGACATTAAAAAGTTTGTCATCATTGCCCCAGACACAAAATCAGGTCACTTGATGGCTGGCACTGCAAAATCTGCTGCTGAAATTTACGAAATGCCATTAGTTGGGATATTCTTTTACTCTGAAAAAGATTCTGATTCAATTGAACAGGCCGCAAAATCTGCATCAATGTATAACGCGCGTACTGCGGCACATACCCGCGCCCGTCAAGTTATATCAGATGTGTTAACAAACGAAGATTTAACCCCAATTGAAAAATCTAATTTAACAACACAACTTGAAAAGCTTGAAAAAACAGAAACTGTCGGCAACGTACCATTTGATGGAATTTTATTCCTTGGCAATGGCGAAGATACCAAGGCCCTGGCATCATTTTTACGTTACTATAATGTTGGCGCACGTGATGCTGCATTTTATGGAACAACAATGTGGGATGGTTCTGATATTGCATCTGATTACACTTTAAGTGGTGCAAAATATGCCACATTACCGGAAACAAACCCAGAATTTATCGCATTATATGAACAAGTATCTGGTACAACACCAAGCCGTTTGGCCAGCTTTGGTTATGATGCAACCAACATGGCAATAAATATGTTGTACTCTAATAAATCACAGTCGGCATACTTACTTGATCCCAGCGGTTACATTGGTACCGATGGTTTATTTAGATTAAAGCCAAATGGTGACAACGAACGTGCATTACGTATTATGCAATTAAATGGTTCTGGCACACCGGTTGAAATTCGCCCTGCCCCACGCAACTTTATGATTCCATTATACAACATTGAACAACAACGCATATCATCTACGAATTCGATGGAACTTGAAACATCTGGTATCGACCCAGACGATTATATACGCCTGCCAGAAAGATTGCGTGACAAATATCGCAGCAAAACAATTGGTGCAAACATAAAACAAGATATCACACCAATCCAAGAAAACATTGTTACAATACAATCAGACGATACAACAATAACATCTTCTGAATTTGAACCTGTAAAACTAGAATCTGTAAAACGTACATATATCGATGAATACGAAGTAGAAGAATAAAAAACACCCCAAACGGGGTGTTTTTTATTTCTGGTGGGAGTGGCTGGATTCGAACCAGCACAGGCTTAAGCCAACAGATTTACAGTCTGCCCCGGCTCTCCAACTCCGGCGCACGCCCAATCCTTGGTGCGGGCAGCGGGAATCGAACCCGCATTTCAAGCTTGGAAGGCTTGCATACTAGCCTTTGTACTATGCCCGCAACAAAATCAAAGCCCAATGATTATATAATAAATGAAATCAAAATCAAGACATTTTTTACCAAAACAACATAATTAGCGAAGAAATTAAATAGAATGATTTAGATGCGGAACGGTCCTGATGGCGTAGTGTACAGAAGTTACATGAGCCATCGGGACCGCCCGCAGATGAATTATTATATTTAATTTATTTTATTGGTGGAAAGCAATCACCACCACTTTCCGGACAGCAATTATATCCTAAATCACCCATATTGGTATAAACTTCACCGGCACAGCAACCATTTTTATCTGCATCTGTTCCATCAAGACATTTTGGTAATTCTTTGAAAGACAGCGCATCAATATTTGCATAAACAAGTATTCCCAATATCACGCCCAACGCAAAAAAAGCAACAGATGAAAACCAAGATGTTTTTTTTGCAGACTTTTTACTTGTTGTTTTTTTAACAGTCTTTTTCATATTTTTTCCTTTTATTTTATTGGTGGAAAACATTCGCCATCGCCAGACTTTGGACAACATGCAAAAACAGAATTTCCAAGGTCTTTAAATATTTCACCTTCGCAACAACCAAATTTGTTTGGTTTTGTTCCGTCTGCACATAAACCAGCATCTAAATTTGCCAATTCTTGTGCCAGCAGCGCTTCTTCGTCAACAGGCGCAACTTCTACTTCTGCCGCGACAACGCTTTCTGTTTCAACAACTTCTGGTTCTGTAACTTCTGCAACCTCTGCTACAACTTCTTCGACCTGTTCTTTTGGTTCTGTATCTGCTTCTATCATTTCTGTTGGTGCAACAACAGTGTTTTTCACAGCAGACGATTTGCGTTTTGCAGCACTGCGCGAACATTTCCTGCGATATTCCATTTTCTGTTTATCCAGTTCTGCAAGCGTTTCTTCATCTGGTTCTTCGACCGCAGACAATTCATTTATCACAGCTTGAATATCTGCACACGTCACGCGTTCTGCAACACCAGACGCAGAATCTGCAAACGCACCTGTTGCTGCAATCAATCCCATCAAAGCAATCAGAATCTTCATCTATTTACCTTTTTTTATTTTTCGTTTATAATTTTTTCCACTTCCAGAATAAAATCAATTGCAGGATTTGTTAATTTTTTTGCTGTTTCAAAAATTTCTTCTGCCGCAGCCTGCATATTCAAGCGCTTGTATGTTTCAACAACTTCGATTGTTTCTTCGTTATCAAATTCATCATCTTCCAGTGCACGCGCAATTTCCAATTCTTGACGCGCCAACTCTACATATCTTGCCTTGTTTTCAGAACAACCACGTTCAGACAAATTTGCATAAATTTTTGCACGTTCAATTCTTGCATCTGCGCCTGCGCGTGCGTTATCATCTGGTAATCTTTCCAACAAAGATACTTCTATTTTTTGGCATGTTGATTGTGCTTCTGCTTGCCCGCCCAGTGCTGCAATAATTTCCATTTCACGCGAAATAGCTGCACGATACCCGGCCTTGTTTTCTGCACAACCGTGTTGAAACAATGTTTCGTAAATACGAATATTTTGCTTATGACTATCTATATTAGAAGAACCCTCATCAGACAAATAGTTTAATTGAATTTCTTCAATAACTGCACATGTTTCTTTTTGCTGTGATTTTTGTACCTGTTCTTGCAAATTCTGTCCCAAAGAAACATCAGTTTCTGTTTTATTGTTTGCAAAACCAGCCCCCACCATAACACCACAAACAAACAACATAATCAATGCCAACCAACCCTTTATTTTTTGGGAACGCGTATAAACAACCTTATAAACTTTTTTTGATTTTGTTTTTGTCATGATTCTCTCTCCTATTTTTCTAAATTATACTATTGAACGACACCGTTGTGAATTGTTATTTTTCTGTCTGCCTTGTTTGCCAAATTCATATCGTGCGTTACAAACAACATTGCCATTTTATTTTTACGCACAATATCCAGCAATAAATCAAATACAGCCCCTGCATGCATTGGATCTAAATTACCCGTTGGTTCATCTGCCAATAAAACATCAGGATTATTTGCCAACGCACGTGCCAATGCAGTTCTCTGTTGTTCACCGCCACTCATTTCCCCAGGATGGTGTGCTGCACGATGCGCAACATTTGTAGCCTTTAATAATTTCATCGCACGCGCACTTGCCACATCTTCATCAACCCCATTTGCTAACATTGGCAAAACAACATTTTCAAGCGCTGTAAAATCGGATAATAAATTATGCTTTTGATATACAAATCCAATTTTATTTCTGCGGATTTTTGTACGCATATCTTCGTCCATTTTATGCACAGGTGCCCCACCAATAACAATACTGCCACCACTTGGTTTATCAAGCAAACCAACACACTGTAACAAAGTGGACTTTCCACATCCAGACTGACCAACCAACGCAATTATTTCACCACGATGCAAATCAAAACCACCGCCGCGCAATATGTGTAATGGTTGACCGCCTTCGATAAAAGTCTTTTTAATATCACGCACAGACAGAACGACATCGCCCTGCTTTACCCTTGATAAAGAATTTAAAATATTCGCCATTTATAAACAGTCCTTATTATTTTTATTCATTACGTAATACCTCTACCGGGTCTGTATTTGCAGCTTTCCATGCAGGATAAAGTGTTGCCAAAAATGCCAACGCAACTGCAATCAATGCGATACCCAACACGTCTGTCCATACCAGTTTAGATGGTAACTCAGATAAATAATACAATTCCGCAGGAAACAAATCACGACCTGTTAACCATTGGAAAAACTGTCTGATTGGTTCAATATAAACCGCAATTATAACGCCTAAAATTGTTCCAAAGAATGCACCGATAATACCAATTGATGTACCAGATAATACAAATATTTTCATCATTGATTTACGCGACACACCAAATGTACGCAACACTGCAATATCCTTGTTTTTATCTTTGACCAGCATAACCAATGAAGACACAATATTAAAGGCTGCTACAATCACAATCAACAACAATATTAAAAACATAACATTTGATTCAACTTGTAATGCGCCCACAAAACCACGATTTAAATCACGCCAATCACGCACAACAAAACCATCAGGCAACAAACGCCCAAGCGCCGCCGCAACATCTGTTGTTTCTTCTGGATTTTTCAAGAACAAATCAATATGTGTTACAGAATTTGGAATATTCAAATACTTTTGTGCCGTTTCCAATGGCATAAATATGTATCCTGAATCATATTCATACATACCCATAAAGAACGAACTTTTAACAGGATAAGACATTATGCGCGGCATTGAACCAAATGGTGTGGGTGTTGCGCCATTTGCAGACACCAATGAAATATTGTCACCCATACCGACACGCAATGCACGTGTAAGCGATGCACCAGCAACCAATTCACCATCTGTGATTGTAGATAAATCTTTGCCGTAAATACGTGTACCTGTTTTTGTTTTTTCTGCCAAATCAGACATACGAATTCCACGTATCATCGCCCCTGTATTGTTACCATTTGCTGTTGCCATAACCTGTCCTTCGGCGATTGGAACAATACCAGTTACATTTTCTGCAACAACCTTGTTTTGTTTCATTTTATCAATCAAGAAATCAAAATCTGCGATTGCGCCATCTTGGTGATAAACAACAACATGTCCATTCATACCAACAATACGCCCCAACAATGTATCATGAAACCCGCCCATAACAGACATTACAACAATCAGTGTTGCAACGCCTAACATAATACCAATTAATGAGACCCAAGAAATTACAGACCCAAAACCACGTTTTTTGGCCCCAAGATATCTAAAAGCAATTTTTCTTTCCAGTTTTGAAAACATCTAAAAAACCTTTCTTAGTCATTTAAAAAATCGCGCAACGCATCACCAATTAAATCTTCGGTATTATCATCATGACCTGTTGTGCCATCAACAACAGAAATAATACGAGGTGACATAAACACAACCAATTCTGCAAATGGTGAAACCAATGTTTCAGGTGTTGTAACAAATGAATGCGTTGGAATACCAACAATTACATAATTATCACCAACAGTCGATGGAATATTAAATGAAGACAATTCGCCATTTGATGTACGCAAAACAATTTTTGCATCAATCTTGTCACGACCACCAAAATCACCATACGTACCTGTTGCACCAATGATTAAATCTGTCTCTAACCTTTCTTCTTTACCACATTGTCCGATATCAAAACGCGACTGCCATCCATTTGGAATTGCGAATGTCCCTTGGGATATCAAAACAACATTTGCCTGCTGACCTAAAAACTCTTGCAGTGTTTTTGTATTAATTTCCGGCCCAACAACCAGCGCACGACCAACAACACCTGGGATAGACATTTTTACATTCTTGTCACCAAACGCAGGCAATAAATTCATCCAAACGATTGGATTATCTGTACGCGGATATACACGATACACATCAATATCCCATGCAATTACATATTTCTTGTTTGCGATATCTGCGATAATCTTTGCAACCTCACGCTCTGTTTGATAGTTTCCTTCAAAAACAACTGTTTTATCACCCCAATCAACCAATAAATTACGCATATCAGCACCATGCATAGCATCTAACAATGCCATAATTATAGTTTCATTTTGTGGCATTTTTATTAACCACTTTGCACGATGAGTCAAATGTAATTCACCATTATGTTCATCATAAGAATAATATGCACGCCCCATTTTCGTCATTAATTCAATCGCATCTGCCAACGAACCAGACGCAATCGAACCAGACACTTTTTCATACAATGGTTCATCTTCGATAACAGCAATATCAGTTCCAATTAACAGTTTGTCCAGCGCCTGTTTAACTGTCAAATCTTTAAATTCATAATCATCGACTTTTAATTCTGGAATTTCATCCCCGACATTCAATCGAACAATTTCTACTTTTTCTTCTGGAACGACAGACACAACCTTTTGATTATTCCAATCAACTTCGCATCTTTTTGGTAATTCTATTGAAAATCTACGTGCAGTATCTGTTGTCAACGCGGCCTTTTTTGGAAAGATTGGCACAGAATTTTCATCAATAACCAGATTATCAACAACCGTCACAGTATCAAACATTGGCATATTTTGCTGTTGTTGTGCACAACCAAACACTACCAATATTGAAAACAGACCAATTAAACATTTTTTTAACAAGACCATTTTTCCTTTCCTTTTTATCTTATATGAACACTTTATATCAGATATTCATAACTTTTTCAAATTCTGCCAACGTCATTTCATGTATTGGCTTTTGCGTTGGGGTTGTTAAATCTTTGACCTTATCAAATTGAACAGCAAACCTGTTAACCAGATTTATTATATCAGGCGACAAGTTTTTATCCAACGCAATCAAACGTCTGCCATATTCTACAATATACTCTAACAAATCTGCAGCATAAAAACGTCCATTATAATTTTCCATTGCAATTCCGCCCTTTTGAACACAAATTGCAGACATAATAACAGCCGTCTGATTATACAGATTTGCCAGCTTAATAAACTGTTGCACAGATATTGCCATTTAATTTTTCCTTTCTCTCTTTTTTACATTATAAAAACTATTGCCCCAAAAAGGCAATTAAATTATAATGGTAGACATGAGAATAAAAATTTTACCAATTTTACTGATATTAACTGCATGCGCATCTGCCAATCGTGGCAGCATTGATAACGCCACAATCCTGAACTGGGAGAATGAAGCAGTTACCACAGAACAATTTGTACGTGACCATAAATCTTGTCTTGGAATAAACAAACCATCACATCAGCCACGTTCCAGAATTGCAAAACTAATTTCCCCGAATCAAAGCGGTATTATGCCTGATTGGGACGGTCTGTGGGTAACATTTCAATCAAATGAATATCGTGATGTCGGCCAGCGCAGCTTAATGTCTGTACCACGCAACACTGCATCAAGAACAATCGGCGCATACCGCAGATGTATGTTCAGACGCGGATATTTATTGCGTGCAATGTAAAATTTACTATTTTATAACCAGCTTTCTGCCGCCATTATATTCTGTTATATAAATATGAATCGTATCATTTGGCAGCATATCAGATGCAATTTCAGGCCATTCTATTAATGTAATATCGTTTTCCATTGCGTGATGCAGACCTACTTCTACTAGTTCTGATGCATCAGTTAATCTGTATAAATCAAAATGAGAAATTCCATCATAACTTTGCACAATTGTAAATGTTGGGCTTGGCACAACAGTATCCGCCCCACGCAAAGTTTGTATTACAGTACGCGCAATTTCAGACTTACCCATACCTAAATCACCATGTAACGCGACAACCACCGGTGCTTTTAATTTTTTTGCAAAATCTGCTGCCCATGCGCGCATTTGATTAACATCAGATACAATAAATTCTTGCATTTTTTTACTCCAACAACAATAAATCATCTTCCATTTTATGAATCTGGTCACGAATTTCCGCAGCCAATTCAAATTCTAAATCTTCTGCTGCCTGATGCATTTTACGCGTCAGTTTTTTTATCTCGGCACGTATCGTATCTGCATCCATAACACCACCAGACTTATTATATACAAATCTGCGACTTTTGTCAGTTTTTTCTTGTACTTCGCCTACTTCGGCAAATACAGCCTTGGTCACAGTTTTTGGCACAATATTATGTGCAGTATTATAATCCATTTGAATTTGACGTCTGCGCGATGTTTCATCCAATGCCGCCTGCATAGAATCAGTTATTTTGTCTGCATACAAAATAACACGTCCGTTTGCATTTCTTGCAGCACGCCCAATTGTCTGAATTAACGAACGTGTAGAACGTAAGAAACCTTCTTTATCGGCATCCATAATTGCAACCATTTCACATTCTGGCACATCCAAACCTTCACGCAGTAAATTTATTCCAACCAACACATCAAACCTGCCCAGGCGCAGTTCTCGTAATAATTCTATTCTTTCCAGTGTTTCAATATCACTGTGCAAGTATTTAGCACGAACCCCATTTTCATTCAGATAATCAGTCAACTGTTCTGCCATTTTCTTGGTCAATGTTGTAACCAACACACGCCCAGATACATTTTTTATAGCATCCAACAAATCATCAACTTGGTGTGTTGTTGGACGCACTTCACAAACAGGGTCTAACAATCCTGTTGGTCGAATAACCTGTTCCGATACAACACCACCCGCCTGATTTAATTCCCATTCCGCTGGTGTGGCAGAAATAAAAATAGTTTGTGGTCGTAATTCATCCCACTCATCAAAAGTCAATGGTCTGTTATCGATACACGCAGGCAATCTGAATCCATATTGTGACAAAGTTTCTTTTCTGGCGCGATCACCGCGACTCATTGCGCCAATTTGCGGCACAGTTACGTGACTTTCATCAATAAACAAAACCGCATCTTTTGGCAAATATTCAAACAATGTTGGCGGTGGCTGACCCGGCAACCTGCCCGACAAATATCGCGAATAGTTTTCCACCCCACGACATGTACCAGTACTTTCCATCATTTCAATATCAAAGTTCACACGTTCACGCAATCTTTGTTCTTCGACATATTTCATATTCTGATGAAAGTAATCCAATCTTTCTGTCAAATCAGCACGAATTTGTGCAATAGCTTGCAAAACACTTGGCATCGGTGTTGCATAGTGTGTATTTGGGTATATCGCAACCCGATTTAATTTTTGCAATTTTGCGCCCGTTAATGTGTCAAATTCCCATATTTCTTCAATTTCATCACCCCAGAAAGAAATCTTCCATCCCCTATCTACCGCATGTGACGGAAATACATCTAATGTATCGCCACGAACACGAAATTCCCCGCGTGCAGGCGCCATATCATTTCTTTTATATTGAATATCAACCAACGCACGCACAACATCTGCCACAGAAATACAATCACCTGCATTTAAAACTATGCGCATCCCAGCATATTGTTCTGGCGACCCCATACCATAAATAGACGACACACTGGAAACAACCACAACATCACGTTCTTCCAACATTGCACGTGTTGCACTGTGACGCATACGATCCAATTGTTCATTAATAGACGCATCTTTATCAATGTATGTATCTGTTGTTGGCATGTATGCTTCTGGCTGATAATAATCATAGTAAGAAACAAAATATTCGACATGATTTCTTGGAAAGAACGATTTCATTTCTGTATATAACTGCGCTGCCAAAATTTTATTAGGCGCCATAATCAGCGCAGGTCGCCCCAGTTCTGCAATAACATTTGCCATTGTAAATGTCTTGCCAGAACCAGTTACCCCCAACAGCACTTGTGATTGTTTGCCTTCATTAACCCCAGACACCAATTCTGCAATTGCAGTTGGCTGATCGCCCATTGGTTTATAATCACTTTCAAGATAAAATTCTGCTTTTTTCATTTTTTTATTAACAATCTTAAATATAATCCATTATAATTAAATTACAAGGAAAGAGAGAATGGCATTAAAACCCAGACACAAACGCAGAATTTTTTGGACAACAGTAATATCAATTGCAGTAATTTTACTGGCATCGGTGCTGATTCCGCCATTTATAACATTAAATGGATTTAAATCTGTTGTTGAACAATCTGTGCACACCCAAACAAATGTGCCGCTTAAACTAAACGGTGACATACATTTCAGTCTGGTTGGCGGCGCCACAATTGTTGCACACGATGTTGATATACCAGATGCAAAAATAGGTTCTGTTTTGTTTTCAATTCCTTTTCGCAGTTTCTTTAATTTAAAAGATGCAAAATTAAATGATGCAGTTATCATATACGATGCAGATATAAATATAAAAAAACTGGAACCCGCATTCTTTAATCACAACATTGAAATTTACAACAGTAATATTACATTGTACGGTAAAAAGTTCCACATTGTACGTGCAGACTTTACCAATAATGAATTTCATGGTGTTATTCGCAGTGCACACCATAAATATGATGTTGAATTTATTGATGATACATTTAATATAAAAAACAAAACAAACAAATTGGACTTAACAGGTCAATTTTATTCGGATGGTTCAATTCGCGGACATATGGATATCGAAACAAAGAATATCAATGAATGGTTTGGATTTGCCACCCCAAAGATTAACCACCCTGTAAAACTGACAACAAATTTTGAATGGGACGGTCATAACGGATATGAATTTACAAATTTAAATGCAAATGGATATTCTGGTAATGTCATTGTATCACCAGATGGCGAAAAGACAATTCAGTTGGTATCAAATGATGCAAATCTTGATTTATCATTTTTAACCCAACCAACAGATTTATTAAATCGCACTAAATTCAATCTGGATTTTTATGGTTCAATCAAATTTATGAATCATACTTTCAAACACGTAAAAATTGATGTAATCGCAGACCAAGATATATTACAAATCACAAATATTATTGCAGATAACCTTGTTATAACAGGCGGACAAATAACACCAAATGGTGCAAAAAACATAATGATAACAACGCCTGTAAATAACACAAATGCAATGTGTATATTTTCTGGCACACCAGCGAATTGGGAATGTTCTAAATTTACATATGGCGACCTGTACGGCAGCATATCGGTAAAAAACAACATATTTGATATAGATGTACAGTCAAACCAACCAATGCCCGAAAACACCGATGAATTTATAAAGCTACTTTATAAAATCGGCAGCTCGGGAACAGTTAAATTTAAATTTTCAAACATTGGTGGCACATACAAAATAGAAAATAAAAAAATCACACCAACATATGATTTTGCAAAAAACAAAACCTTAAAATGGTTAAATATAAATATACCTTTCTTGCCAAAATTTATGACCAATGACATTGGTGATTTTGTATGGAAAGAAAATATGCTAACATTTACTCCAAACAGCAAACAGTGGGAACTATCAACTTACGACAATTATTTTTATTTAACTGGAAACAGTTACAAAATATGGTTACCAAACATTGACTTACGATTTTTAAATGATGGCAAATATGCAATTTCTGGTTTTTACAACAAAAACCAAATATCAAATCTAAAACTAGAATTATTTAATCATGAATTTACAGGTTCTGTATCAAACAAGAATATAACACTGTATACAGAAACGCTTGCGATTGATTCATTTACAAACAAAATGTTTTTTGACAGATTTTCAGAACAAGAATTTCTGGTTAATGCTCCGATATTAACACTGTTTGATATACCATATAACATATCACTATCAGCAAACAAATTAGTGTACGACAATAACGAATACAAAAACTTTGTATACGCACTAAAACCAAACGTTCAAACGCTTTCAATAACAGATATGTCGCGCGGAAATATATTGGTAACAATCGACAAAAATAAAACAAATTATGATATATTCGCACAATTAAATCAGTTTGCGATTAATGGATTACTGTTATCTAATGATATGCCATTAAACATTCGTGACACGATGATAACAGGCGAATTAAACCTTAGCACAACTGGCAAAATTGCACACGATATTTATTATAATATGTCTGGCGATATGGATATAACTTTTTCAGACGGATACCTTGTTGGAATGTCTTTTGATAATTTTTATGCATCTGCAGAAAACATAACAACATTAAATGCAGAATACGCACTTGCAAACGCATTAACCAGTGGCGAAACAAAAATCAAAACAATGCGTATAATTGGCACATATGATGATGGAAACTTTATAACAACACAGCCAATTGAATTATCAATGCGTCACACAACCGCTGTTGGTGGTCTGGCCATCACAGACAATCAAATGACAGCAGAATTTGATCTGACCTTACGCGGTACCGCGCCAACACCAGTAACAATAGAACTGGGTATAACACCAAACGGTGCGCGCAATTATTCCCTGTCAGAAATAATGCAAAATCTGGATCCTGGTTTTATGCGTGCATTTGTGAAAACACACGACAAGTTTTAATTATTTATTTCTTGTTTAAATTCATATCGGGACAGTATGTTACCACACGCATCGGCATAGTAAGTATATCGCCCTATTTTGACACAATGCAATCCATTTGCATAAAATTTTATATTTCGTTGCGCCTGTAACAAAGTCTTGTTTTGTCCAATCAAATCAGCACGCACACCAAACAACATACGTGACACACGCCCCCAAAAACCATGAACGATATACGGTGCATATAAAACACCACCACGTTTTTCTAAACGTGACATATTATATCTGTCACAATGTGATTTAATCTTGTTTTCTTGATATGAAGTCAGATTTAAATTATGCAATAATTTATCCATATAATCGTGCATGATAATTCTCTCTATGTTATAGTTAATTAATCAGCACTAATTATATTTATATAACAAAAAATCCCAACAGGTATGAATTCATAAAAAATCCCCCAAACTGGGGGATTTGTTTTTTTAGTTTTTCTTTCTTACTTGGATATGAACATCACGCAACTGTTGTTCTGTAACAGTTGTTGGTGCACCCAACATCAAGTCTTGTCCACGTTGATTTGTTGGGAAAGCAACAACACCGCGCAAGTTTGGTTCGCCCAAGATAATTTGAACCAGTCGGTCGATACCAAATGCACAACCGCCGTGTGGTGGTGCACCATATTGGAATGCAGCATACATACCGCCAAACTTTTGTTTAACAACATCTTCGCCATATCCTGCGATTGCGAACGCTTTTATCATTGTTTCTGGGTTATAGTTACGCAATCCGCCACTGCAGATTTCGGCACCATTTAACACCATATCAAACTGATTAGCTTTGATTTTCAATGGATCGCCATCCAATTCACCTTTTGGCAAACTAAATGGGTTATGGCCAAAATCAACACTGCCTGTTTCTTCGTTCAATTCATACATTGGGAAATCTTCAATCCAACATAAACGGAATTCTTTTGGATTAATCAGATTTAAATCTTCGCCCAATTTGATACGCAATTTACCAGCAGCCTTGGCAGCAGCATCTGCATTATCACAAACAAAGAACAATGATGCATTATCGCCTGCGATTTCATGCAGTTTTGCAATTCTATCTGCATCCAGTTTCTTTGCAACTGGCCCTTTGGCTTCTTCTGCGAATACGATGTATCCCAATCCACCTAATCCCAGTTCTTTTACTGCATAATCACCCAACTTATCGAACCAAGAACGTGGTTTGTCCGCAGAATTTGGTGCAGGTATCGCACGAACAACAGCACCATTTTCAATTGCGTTTGCAAAAATACCAAAATCAGAACCGCGGAACACATCCGTTACATCACTAATAATAATTGGGTTACGCAAATCTGGTTTATCAGAACCATATTTCAGCATAGCTTCATCAAATGGAATATGTGGAATATCTTCTGCAATAATTGCATCTGGTACAAATTCACGTATCATTTCCGGCATTAAAATATCACCAACAGCCTGAATGTCACGCAAATCAACAAATGACATTTCCAAGTCCAATTGATAGAATTCTAACAATCTATCTGCGCGCAAATCTTCGTCACGGAAACAAGGCGCAATTTGGAAATATCTGTCAAAACCAGAAACCTGTAACAACTGTTTAAACTGTTGTGGTGCCTGTGGCAAAGCATAAAACATACCATGGTGATTACGACTTGGCACGATAAAGTCACGTGCACCTTCTGGGCTGGACGCAGTCAATATTGGTGTTTGGAATTCTGAAAATCCCATTTCCCACATCTTATCACGCATAAATTTTACAACACGATTACGCATTAAAATATTCTTGTGCAAAGAATCACGACGCAAATCAATATATCTATATTTTAAACGCAAATCTTCGGACACACTGTCATCGTCACCGAATACTTGGAAAGGCAAAACATCTGAATTTGTTAAAACTTCAAAGTTATGTGCCTGAATTTCAATACCACCTGTTGGGATTTTATCGTTTACCGCAGATGCATCACGTGCAACAACAGTACCTGTAATTTTGATAACAGATTCTGGGCGCACTTTTTCCAGATTTTCATCACCCCCATCAAATACAACCTGTGTAATTCCATAATTATCACGCAAGTCAACAAACAATAATGCCCCATGGTCACGCTTACGATGAACCCAACCGGACAAGACAACCGTTTCACCAACATTTGCAGTGTTCAATTCACCACAAGTATGTGTTCTATACTTTGATTTTAAAGATAACATTTTGGTCCCTTTGGTTTATTTTCGGGCACAGAAATAATTGGAATTTCGGCACCCATATTGTTATTAAATTTCAGGGGCGCAAGTAAAAATTCCAGCGCGGTGCCACCCTGATTTATAACTTTTGAACAACATTGTCACTCGGTGGTTGTCAGTCACGTCATCGTTCCAAATATTGTTTTCGTGGTGCCCTAAGCAAGAATCGGACTTGCGACTCGTCCTTACCAAGGACGTGTTTTACCACTAGACTATTAGGGCAATAAAACTGTTCCAATTATACGGACAGCATATCAAAAATCAAGGACAATTTTAGACTAAAAATTGTAGGCAAACCCAATTCCATAAAAAGCATACGAATTGTTTTCCGGTGCCGTATTACCATTTGACATATGTTGCATAAAAAATTCAATTGCACTGCATTCAGACATTCTGTATGCACCACCAACCTTGAATCCGAAAATTAACTTTGAACCAATTCGGTCATTTTGTTGGGCTTGGAACCCTGCCCCAAAACCCATAAAAGTATACCAATTATACCCACTGAACAAACTGATATCACCCGACACCATTGCAATTGGAATTGTAAAATCACGCCAATCCCATCCGTACCGCTTACCATATCCCAATGTTTGGAAAATATTCAATGACATTCGTGCAGGTAACCTAAAAAAATTTGCGGGCTGCGAATATTGAAATTGAACAACACCAAACGGCACAAATTCTGTTGGTGGCGAAATCAAAAAACCATGATTTGTACCTGTACCAACATTGAAAACAATTTGATTGTCATACCCATTAAAGAAAGGGTTTTCATCTGCATTTGCCGACACGATAAAACAAGCCAAAAAAACACAAAAACTTTTTCTCATGCATCATATTTTATCATGTAAAAAAATCACAACAACAGGACAATAAACCCCAAAAACAAATCTAATGTGTGTTTTACTTGCAATTT
>JAZQUA010000032.1:0-19863 GCA_045631065.1 Candidatus Enterousia sp.
AACAACTGATGCTTTGACACAATCACAGAATACTCAAACCTCAGAATTGCAGACTTATGCAGAAGGCAAAGCATCAGCAGCACAAGCAGCAGCTATTGAAGCAGCAGCAGCAGATGCAACAACAAAAGCAAATGCAGCACAAGCAGCAGCTATTGAAGCAGCAGCAGCAGATGCAACAACAAAAGCAAATACAGCTGAAACAAATGCAAAAGCTTACACAGATTCTGAAATTGACAAAATCGAAGGATCTATGGGCAATTTGGGCAATACTTATGTTGCATGGTCATATGTTGATGATGACTTTAATGATGATCAACCAGCAGAATAATAATACACTGTTGTATTATAAGAAACAAAACAGGGATGCGAATCCCTGTTTTTTTATTTTTCCTTTCTTTTTTTCTTTTTTTCTTTTTTTCTTCTTTGTCATCCTGGGGCATCGACCCCAGGACCCAGGTAAATCTTTCTTATAATAAATTATTTAAGTCTTCGTATAAATCACGCCATTCAGGATTATATTTTTCAATCAAATCTTTCTTCCATTTGCGATGCCAAGATTTTAATCTTTTTTCATGTTTGATTGCCGCATTAACATCTTCGAAACGTTCAAAGTAAACTAATTTGTTGACGTTATATTTGCTGCTAAACCCGGGTGTTAAATGTTGTTTGTGTTCATAAATTCGCTGTGGCAGGTTACTTGTGAAACCAATGTATAGTGTACCATTGCGTTGACTTGCCAGAATATAAACATAATAGAATTTTTGATATGGTGTCATGTTTTATATGATATATGACCTGGTTCCTGGGGTCAAGCCCCAGGATGACAAGAGAGAACACAGGGATGGCAAGGATGATTGCGGAATAACAAAGGTGCTGGGTAATAAAAAATCCCCAAATGGGGGATTGAAAATCCGATATTATAATTTATTCAACCCAAATTAATGCTTCGCCAGTGCCGGCCGCAGCTGTTGGAATTGTGCCATATTTTACAACACCCTTGGTTGTTTGGGTTGCGTCAGCAACATTAATTTTATTGTCACTGATTGTGACATTGGCCCCCTGGGTTAAAGCCTTTGTATCTGTATAACTTTTTGCGGCCTGAAGCGCGCCAGCAACATAATTTACCGAAGCTATTTTGCTGTGTTCTGTTGTTGTGCCAGTTGCCGCCGCATCTTCAGCATATGCGCCTGATACAGAAAACATTAAAAAAGCCAGTAATACTGCGGTTTTCATTATGTTGGTACTCCTTCCGTATTGTTATTTTAGCAAAAAATTGGTTGTGCGGTCAACAGCTAATATGAATATTTGTGCTTTTTTTTAAAATAAACTTATCAAGCTGATGCCCAAGACAGCGGCAATAATCGCACCAATTGTCAATGGCCAAAAATATTTGTTCACAATTGCGTTTGCACGTTCTTGGAAAAAATACAGTAATGTTGCCAATATTGCAAAGCGGCCTGTGCGGAATATCGCAGATACCGCCAAAAATATTAACATCGGATATCCAATAAAGCCCAACCATATCGCCAGTAACTTATACGGTATTGGTGTCACAGCCGTCAGTACAATTATCAGTATGCCATACTTGCTGAACATTGGTTTTATTGCAGTTTCAATTAATTCTGGATTCGAAAATGTTTCAATTAACCACACCCCAACCGAATCGTACAGCCACATCCCAATCATATATGCAATCGCGCCGCCAACAATAGACCCCAGACTGGCCGCAACAGTTATTGGTAGTGCGCGCTTTTTATTCGCAATAATCGGTGGTGTCATAAATACTTCGGGTGGAATAAATAAAAATATCGATTCACATACAGTCAATAAAAATACAATCCATGAATATCCGCGTGATTCTGATTTCTTTAATATGTATTCTGAAAATTTCATTTCCATCCCCGTTTTAAAAAATTTACTTGATTGTAATTTAATTTTTTATATTTTACAATCATAATAACAACAGCAAAGATTTTATATATGCAAAAAAAACAATTTAATTCTAATCGTGGCGAACGGGTCGCCAGTAAAGTTCAAACATTGGTTGCAGAAATACTGCGTGATATATATGGCGATGATAAAATTATCGCTGGCGTGTCGTTGGTTGGGGCAGATGCACATGGTGGATTGCAATTCGTGCGACTGTTTTATTATACGCGTAACCCTGATATCAATGCTGTACAGAAAAAGCTGGATGATATTACGCGGTCTGTACGTTTTGAATTGGCGTCACGTATGAATCAAAAATATGTGCCTGATATCCGATTCTCGTATGATGATACACTGGAACGTGCCGCCAGAATTGATGAGCTGTTAAATAACCTGAAATAGTTGAAAAAAATACCTTGCGAATGCGGCAATGCTGGTTTATTATTGCCGCATCTAAACACAGGTGTTTTTTATGAAGCAGAGTAATATTCGTAATTTTTCAATCGTTGCACATATCGATCATGGTAAATCAACATTGTCTGACAGGTTGATTGAATTTACAGGTGGTTTGCAATCACGTGAAATGAAGGCGCAGGTCTTGGATTCTATGGATATTGAGCGTGAGCGCGGTATTACGATTAAAGCGCAGACTGTGCGACTGAATTACAAGGCTAAAAATGGCGAAGTGTATCAGCTGAATTTGATGGATACGCCTGGACATGTGGACTTTTCTTATGAAGTGTCGCGTTCGCTGGCCGCATGCGAAGGTGCATTGGTTCTGGTGGATGCAACCCAAGGTGTTCAGGCGCAGACGTTGGCAAATGCATATTTGGCACTGGATAATGATCTAGAAATGTTGCCTGTGCTGAATAAAATTGACTTGCCATCCAGTGATGTTATCGGTACGCGTGAACAAATCGCAGATGTTATCGGACTGGATGCAAACGATGCGTTGGCTGTGTCTGGAAAAACAGGCGATGGTGTGCCTGAATTGTTGGAAGAAATTGTTAATAAATTACCGCCACCACATGGTGATGAAAATGCATCAACGCGTGCGCTGTTGGTCGATTCTTGGTACGATTCTTATTTGGGTGTTGTGATTTTGGTGCGTGTTGTTGATGGTTCTTTATCTCGCGGACAGAAAATTAAATTTATGGCAACTGGGGCAGAATATGTTGTCGATAAAATCGGTTACTTTACACCAAAAATGGTTAATGTTGATAAACTGAATACTGGTGAAATTGGTTTTATTATTACAGGTATGAAAACAATTCATGACTGTAAAGTAGGGGATACAATTATTGATGCAAAAACAGAAAATGCGCAAATGTTGCCTGGTTTTAAACCGTCTGTGCCAGTGGTGTTTTCTTCGTTCTTTCCAGTAGAAGCGGATGATTATCCAACATTCCGCGACAGTGCAGAAAAGTTAGCGTTAAATGATGCGTCATTTATGTTCACTGTGGAAAAATCATCTGCATTGGGATTTGGATTGCGCTGTGGGTTCTTGGGTTTGTTGCATATGGAAATTATCAGTGAACGATTGTCACGTGAATTTAACTTGAATCTGATTAATACTGTGCCAAGTGTGCTGTATAAAATTCATATGCGTAATGGCGAAGTAATTGATTTGGAAAATCCTGCTGATATGCCAGAGGCTACACGAATCGCATCTATCGAAGAGCCATGGGTACGCGCAACAATTATGATGCCTGATAAATATATGGGTGGTATTATGTCGCTGTGCGCAGAAAGACGCGGTATCCAAGAAAATATTTCTTATGTCGGTAATCGTGCCGTTTTGGTATATCAATTGCCATTGGCAGAAATTGTGTTTGATTTCTATGACAGGGTAAAATCTATATCGTCTGGGTATGCATCGTTTGACTATGTTGTATATGGATATCAGGCATCTGATTTGGTCAAGGTTAATATCTTGGTTAACGAAGAAAATGTAGAACCGCTGTCTTTTATGTGTCATCGTTCGTTCGCAGAAAAACGTGGCCGCCAGATTGTTGAAAAATTAAAAGACTTGATCCCACGTCATCAATTTAAAATTCCATTACAGGCTGCAATCGGTGGAAAAATTATCGCAAGAGAAACAATTGCTGCATATCGTAAAGATGTTACTGCAAAGTGCTATGGGGGGGATATAACTCGTAAACGCAAGTTGTTGGAAAAACAAAAAGAAGGTAAAAAACGTATGCGTTCTTTTGGTAATGTAGAAATCCCACAATCTGCATTTATTAATGCGTTGAAAGTATCTTAAAGTAAAAAGGTAAAATTATGAATTGGTTTACTTATTTAATTCAAACCCCTTGGGCGCAGAAAAAACAAGATTGGGCAGAATTTAAAAATCTGAAACAGGACTTGAAAAGTGCAAAAGTGGACTTGTTTAATAAAGAAAGAAGTTTGGAACATACTTTTTTTGAAGAAGAATCATATGATGAATATGATGCGTGTTTGAAAAGACGCTTGATGTATGTGCGTGCAAAGCCAATTGATGCACCAAGTTATGAACAAGAGTTAATGGTTTTCCACCCAAGTCGTTGTCGGAATTTCGCACCAATTGGTGATGAAAAACCCTGTGCCTGTTATCAATGTGGCGCGTATGCAAAAAATAAAGAATATTTTGATGCAAAGCAAACGCTAAAAGAACTAACAGATACACAAAAAAACTTTTGGAAAAATAAATTTAAACAAAAAATAAAATAAACCAAAGGGGCCAAATATGGCACACCAATTTTATTTTAATGCATATATCTTGGATAACTTGCCAGCGCCGGCCAAGGGGTTTGATGTTGTGCAAGATATGGAAGAACCAAGATTGCGATTGTATATCACCAGCCGTGGGGTAAAAACTTTCTTTGTTCGTAAACGTGTCAATGGTCAAGACAAAAGAATTATAATTGGTAATTATCCAGATATGGATGTTGATGATGCGCGCAGTGCTGTTGCCGGTGTGTTGGAAAGAGCATCAAAAAAATCTGTCGTACGCAGAAAAAAAATATCTTTCAAAGAATTTATAGATTTGTATTTGAAAAATAAAGTGCGCAGAAATGAAGATTCTTATCTAAAGTTATTGCGTTCTGTAAACAGACATATGATTGATTTGTTTGATAGAAATATTTCAGATATTTCGGTGGATGATTTACGTGCTGTGATATCGAAAATATCAGGGCCAGCAATTGCATCACGTATGCAAGAGTTGTTACAAAGTGTTTTTAAATATGCGCTGGAACAAGGATATGTGAAAAAAAATCCTGCGGTTGAATTAGAAAAAATTAAGCAAAATCGCCGTATACGTCCATTAAATAAAGCAGGGCTTAGAAAGCTGGTTAAGGTCATTGAGGCCGAAGAAGATGTTGTGTTGCGTGGTGCTTTTTTAATGTTAGTTTATGGATTTGCGCCACGTTCAAAAATATTTTCAATGGCGTGGGATGATTTAGATTTTAATCATGATATGTGGAATTCACGTCCGTTATCTGACAGGGCAATTTTACTGTTGCAAGAATTACCCCAAGATGGTGATTGGGTTTTTCCAAGTCATGGCGGTACGCATTTGATGGATCCCAGAACGTCCTGGAAACGTATAGTAACCAAGGCAGGTATCCCAAATTTAACAATGGACGATGTATATAAATTCTTGATGCGTCAGGTTGTTTGGGCATCTGACAAGGAAGAATTTCGTACAAATTTAAACACATTACTGGATGATATTTTGTCTGATAATCTGGATTGGTAAAAATAGGCTGTTTGTTATCATTTGTTATAATTGCTTGACACTATGGTATGAAAATGATAGGCTGTACCATAATGACGGTCAAGGTAAGGACCAAAAAGTTTAACTAAAATAAAGGAAAAAAGATGACAACTTTTGAACAAGTTAAAAAAATCGTAGCTGACAAATTGGGTGTGTCAGAAGATAAAGTTACAGAAACTGCTGCATTCGTTAATGACTTGGGTGCAGATTCTTTGGACGTTGTTGAATTCGTTATGGAAGTTGAAAAAGAATTCGATATCACAATTCCAGACGATGCTGCTGCAAAATTGGTAACAGTTGGTGATGCAGTAAAATACATCGAAGAAAACAAGAAAAACTAAATTTTCTTTTAATATAAATTTTAAATCCGTTGAATTAATTCAGCGGATTTTTTTTTACTGCAATTTTATATAAAAACAGTTATGATACAGGCATATGTTAATTTTATAAAGGAATATACATTATGAAAAAAGTTGTAATTACCGGGATGGGTATTGTTTCGCCTGTTGGAACTGGGGTTGAATATGCATGGAAAAATGTTTTGGCTGGAAAGTCTGGCGTAAAAAAAATAGATTCTTTTGAAGTTGCTGATTTGCCGTCACAGATTGCGGGTGTGCCACAGGTTGGAACAGAACCTGGTATGTTTAATCCGGATGCGGTGGTTGAACCACGTGAACAGCGTAAACTTGATAAATCGATTGTTTATGGAATTGTTGCAGCGGATGAAGCAATCAAAGATGCAGGATTGGATTCGTATGATGGTGATAAAGAGCGTATTGGTGTTTCAATCGGCAGCGGTATTGGTGGTTTGAATACAATATATGAAAACTGTGTTGAATTGCATACAGGTGGTCCACGCAGGGTAAGTCCTTTCTTTATTCCAAAGGGCATTATTAATATGACTGCGGGTAATGTATCGATTAAATATGGTTTCAAGGGACCAAATATTTCAACTGTAACAGCATGTGCAACAGGTGCGCATTCAATTGGTGAAGGTGTACGTTTAATCCAACATGGTGATGCAGATATTATGATTTGCGGTGGTGCCGAAGCAGCAGTCGGTCGTATCGGATTGGCAGGATTTTCTGCGATGCGCGCATTAAGTACACGTAACGACGCGCCAGAAAAAGCATCACGCCCATGGGATAAAAATCGTGATGGATTTATTATGTCCGAAGGTGCCGGTATCTTGGTTCTGGAAGAATACGAACATGCGGTAAAACGTGGTGCAAAAATCTATGCCGAAGTTGCAGGTTATGGTTTGTCTGGTGATGCATATCATATCACAGCCCCAGCCGAAGGAGGCGAAGGTGGTCTGCGTGCAATGAAGGCCGCAATCAAAGATGCAGGATTAACACCAAATGATGTTGATTATATCAATGCACATGGTACATCAACAGGCTTGGGCGATATTGGCGAGTTGACAGCTGTTAAAACATTGTTTGGCGATTTGCCTGTATCTATGTCATCAACAAAATCTGTAACAGGTCACTTGTTGGGGGCTGCTGGCGCGGTCGAAGCGATATTCAGCGCACTTGCAATTCGTGATGGTATTGTGCCACCAACAATCAATTTGGATGATCCAGAAGATGCGGTTGGTAATTTTGACTTGGTTCCACATGTTGCAAAACAACGCAAGGTTGATGTTGCAATCAGTAATTCATTTGGGTTCGGTGGAACGAACGCGTCCTTGGTCTTGAAAAAGATATAAAAGGGGCAAGCATGGATTTAGATATGCGTGCAAAAGTCTTGGCGGATGTGAATGTAAATATGGGTCGGGTTAATACTTTTGCCAAGGAAAGCAACAAACGAGAGAAATGTACCGGTTGTGATGCGGAGTGTATGCTAATTTCGTATATAGATAACTGGAAAGCAGGATTTGTTGTTGCAACACCATATATTTTAAATGGTATAGGTGTGGTCGATTATGTCGGACAGGATGGCAAGCGTTATTTTCCACAGGTTTGTGTTCCAGGGAATCAGATTCATGATGAAAAAGATTTAGAAGAAATACATAACAAGGTTTTAGAAAATGCACGAAAGTGTGTTATCGAATTGTGTCCACTGTATAAAGCACGTTAAAAATAACACCGCCCGATTGGGCGGTTTTTTATTTTGTTCGGTATGCGCAATGTTTTACCAAGTCGAATGCTTTGATAAGTGCGTCGTATTTGTTTTTAAATCTTAGATTTTGAATTTGATTCGGACCAATTTGTATTTCGTAATTTTGTCCTGATTCAACTGCTTTGATTCTGCAACGCATATCGCATCCATCGCACATTTCTTTTATTTTGAAATGTTTATCAACAACACTTGGTTGGTTTGTTGTGCCGTAGTGTTCGCAAATCGTAGATAGTTTTTCTGCAAAATCAACAGCATCAAATTCTGAATGTAATCTGTCAATGTGATGGAATATATTATTTGCAATTTGTGGATAGTTCCAAAAAGATCCATTGTTTTGTAATTTACACTGTTTTTCACAGCCTGAACATATTTTTTCGTATCTGAACATTGTTTTCCTTTTATATAAATCTGGTCGGAGTAGCGGGGTTCGAACCCACGACCTCTACGTCCCGAACGTAGCGCTCTACCAGGCTGAGCTATACTCCGATAAATGTTCGGAAATTATGCGACTGATTTGTATTGATTGCAATATTTTTTTGAAAATTTTTTTCTTGTATTTTTTCATATATGCACCATATTTATTAATGCATAACAAAAAAGGAAGAAATATGTTTATAAAGCGTTTCTTGAAAAAAGAAAAATTTGATAATTATGATGATTATATTCAAAACGCTGCAGTGGTTGTGCCTGAAAACTTTAACTTTGCATATGATGTTCTGGATGTTATTGCATCGGAAAATCCAGACAAGGTTGCGGTTTTATGGGTAAATGATGATGGCAAAAAAAAATCGATTACATTTAAAATGCTGTCAGAAATGTCAGGGGCTGTTGCGAATTTCTTGGCGGAACGTGGCATCAAAAAAGGCGATACCGTATTGTTATTTATGCGCCGCAGATGGGAATATTGGGTTCTTATGATGGCCATGCATAAATTAGGGGCAATTCCAATTCCATCGACGAATCAATTAAAATCCGAAGACATTAAATTCCGTATCAAGGCGGCTGATGTTAAAAATATTATTGCGTTTGATGATGGGGCTGTGGTTAATGAAATCAAGACTGCGATTGGTGATAATGAATCTGTTCAGCTGATAGATTGTTCAGAGATTGCAGATGCGTGTGAAAAGTATCCGTCTGTATTTGAACGTGTTCCGAATGAAAATACAGATACAATGGTGGTTTATTTTACTAGTGGTACAACAGATATGCCAAAAATGGTTGCACATAATTTTATGTATCCATTGGGACATATCAATACTGCTGTATTTTGGCAAAGGTTAACAGATGACGATATTCATTTTACGTTGTCTGAATCAGGTTGGGCAAAATGTTCATGGGGTAAGATGTACGGTCAATGGCTGGCTGGTGCAACAGTATTCGTTTTTGATTTTTCAAGAATATTTACAGCGACTGATTTATTAAAAGCCATTGCAGACAATCGGGTGACTTCGTTCTGTGCGCCACCAACAGCATATAAGATGATGATAAATGCAAATGTGGATAAATTTGATTTGTCTTCGCTGGTCAAGGCAGATGTTGCAGGCGAGGCATTAAATCCAGAAGTATATGAACGTTTCTTGGAAAAGACTGGTGTAAAGTTACGTGAAGGATTTGGTCAGACAGAAACATCTGTATTGTTATTCACAAATCAATGGATAGAACCAAAGCCTGGTTCAATGGGTAAGCCTGCAGCTGGTTGGAATATTCAGTTGTTGGATGAACGTGGTCGTCAAATTACAGATGTAAATACTGTGGGTGAAATTTGTGTTTGTGTCAAAGAATCAAAACCATTGGGGTTATTCCAAGGCTATCATAAAAATGAAAAACAGACAGCATCTGTATATCGTGATGGTTTTTATCACACCGGCGATATGGCATACTTGGATTCTGACGGTTATTTTTGGTTCGTTGGACGTAATGATGACTTGATTAAAACCAGTGGTTATCGTGTCAGCCCGTTTGAAGTAGAATCTGTATTATTAGAACATCCTGCTGTTCGTGAAGTGGCGGTAACAGGTGTTCCAGATAATGCGCGTGGTCAGGCAGTCAAGGCAACAATTGTTTTGAATAAATACTTTCAGGCAAATGATGTTTTGGTGCGCCAATTGCAAGATCATGTTAAAACAAATACTGCACACTATAAAAGTCCACGTGTTATTGAATTTGTGGATACTTTACCGTTGACAATCAGTGGCAAGATAAGACGTGCGTTAATTCGTACACTGGATAGTGCTAAGGAATCAATTGTGGATCCAATAAAAAATACAATTGGTCTGGGCAAAGATGACGAAGAAAAATAAACTGTCCGCCCCAATCGGGGCGGGTTTTTGTTGTATTGCAAATTTAGTTTTTATTTGTAATAATCCACACTATGTCGAAATGTAAAAAGTTTTTTTCACAGTATGTTCTGGCGTATATTTTATTTGCACCGGTTATTATTGCGGCGATTGTGTTTGTTTATGTGTTTTGTATTCATTCAACAGTAAAAAAATCCACTGTTTTCGAAGTTGTTCGTGGTGATTCTGTGACAGGTGTTGCGAATCGTTTGGTTAAAAATAATTTAATAGATTCTAAAGATTCTTTTATTGCGCTGGTACGTTTTAATGGCGGTACAATTCAAAGTGGGCAATATGATATTCCTGCGTCTGCCAGTTTATGGCGAATTACGCGTATGTTGGTGACTGGTGATGTCGCAACAACAAATATCGTTATCCCCGAAGGGTTAACTGTAAAACAAATTAAAAATTTATTGTTGCAACATTCTGAATTGCGCGGTGCTGTGGAATGTGATGATAATAAAAGTCGCCCTGTGTGTAACTTAAAAGAAGGTCAAATTTTCCCAGATACATATCGTGTTGCGCGCGGAACGAATCGGTTGGCGGTTTTGGAATTGATGCGTAAAAAGATGATTGATGTTAATAATCATATGCGTGTTGCGTATCGCGTACTGCCAAAACCATTAAAAAGTTGGGATGATGTGATAACATTGGCGTCTGTCGTGCAAAAAGAAACACCAATTGTACGTGAAATGCCAATTGTTGCCAGTGTGTATTTAAATCGTTTAAACAAGGGAATGCGTTTGCAGGCGGATCCAACAGTTGTATATGCTGTGACAAATGGTTTGGGCGATATGCAAGGTAAACCGTTGTTAAGTAGTCATTTAAAAGAAAATAGTCCATATAATACATACAGAAATTCTGGCTTGCCGCCAACGCCAATTGCGAATGTGGGGCAAAATGCGATTCGTGCAGTAATGCGACCGGCGAATACTAACTTTTTATTTTTTGTTGCAGATGGGCAGGGTGGGCACCGATTCTCTGTTGACTATGAGCAGCATAAAAAAAATCATAATGCGTGGCGTGAAATAAAAAAATCTAAAAATAATTTTTAAAATTCGACATAATATGGTTTTTGTAGTTTTTTTAATTATGCAAAAATGGGTTTATTTATAATATATCAAAATCTTATCAGTTATGGGATACAGTGTTTTTTATGAACTTGATATTCGATTCGTATGTTTGCAAGAGCATAACATATTTTTTTCTAAAATCAAAAATCTTTAATGTTGCAGGTTGGTTTTGGCTTGCTACAATCATATCAGTCAGACAGGAAAAACTTGTTTGGTTAATTTCATCACCTTTCGAATAGTTGAACACCCTAAGATCCTGTCTTGGGGTGTTTTTTTACGCATTCATTCCTGTTTATATGTTTTTTTATATCTCTTAGAATATTAATGCGAAAGGAGATATATATGAAAAAGATATTTTTTGTTTCTGGTGTTGTTTCGATGATGTTTATGTCCGGGTCTGCGCTTGCAGATAATATTATAAATGGTAATCCTTTTTATAGTCCAACAAAGGGACGTTTTTACAATGTTCTGACTCCGATTGAATTTAATACAAAGTTTGAACAGTTTTATCTGCGTGATGAATTTGGTTATGGTATTACAGATGCACTGACACTGTCTTTGTCGACGGTTGGGTCGTATGATTCATCGGATAACCCTGAATTTGGTAAGTGGGCGTGGAACAATTTAGAAATGGAATTAGACTGGTCTATATTAGAGCAGGGGGAAAATCAAGCAGATGTATATGCGGGGGTTATGCAGGTATATAATACCAAGCATGATATAGAAACAATTGAATACCATTGGGCAGTTGGTGCGCGTGTGGGGCGTATGACAAAAAATTGGACGTTGGCAGGAATTGTTGAATTAGATTATATCAGAGATGATGTGTCCTATCATGATAAAGATGCTTGGGCTATGACAGTTGGTGTTCAGGGGCAGTATTTGTTGAATTCGCGTTGGAATATAACGGGAGAGTTGGATTTTGATTTCGATTTATATGATACTTATTATGATGAAATGCAATTAGTGTTCGAAATGGGTATAAATTATAATATAAGCCCAACAAAATATGTCGGCCTGTACACGTCAAAAGATGTTACGCGTGATTTTGATGAGGCACCTATGGCATTTGGTGGAAGATTTGGAATCGATTTCTAATAAAAAATTCCTGCTGGTCAGGAATTTTTTATCTTTACACATATAAAAAATTTGTCATTTTTTACCTTTTGTTAAATTCCTTGTTTTTTGGGCTTTTCAAGCGAAAATCTTATGATTTTTTCCCATATTTTCCTTGACAATGTCCGGGGTGACGGTTATAGTATATTCGCTTTAATGTGTAAACGTATAAAGCAAGAAACACATGAAACCGCTTGCGTTTTCAGAATTATAATCCGGCGTTAAGTCGTTGAAATAACTCTGATAAAGCGGGTTTTGTGCAGACTAAAAACAGGTAGAAAAAAGAAAGAGAATTTTGAATGCCAACAGTAAACCAACTGATTCGGAAACCTCGTAAAAAGGTTGTTGTAAAAAGTACAGCGCCTGACATGATGGAAAACCCACAGAAACGTGGTGTTTGCACACGTGTTTATACGACTACACCGAAAAAACCTAACTCGGCGCAGCGTAAGGTTGCCCGTGTAAAACTGGCAAACGGCCGCGAAGTAACAGCTTATATCCCTGGCGAAGGTCACAATTTGCAGGAACACAGCGTTGTTATGATTCGTGGTGGTCGTGTAAAGGACTTGCCTGGTGTTAAGTATCATGTAATCCGCGGTGTATTGGATACCAAGGGTGTTGATGCAAGAAAACAAGGTCGTTCTTTGTATGGTGCCAAAACAAAGAAATAATTAAATTAACCACACATATGTAATGTATGTGAGTAATCTGTTAAAAAACAGATGAAGTGATAAAAGGAAAAATAAAATGTCAAGACGTAAAGCTGCAACAAAACGTGAAATCTTGCCAGATTCCAAGTATAATAATCTGGTTGTTGCAAAATGTATTAATGTTGTGATGTGGGATGGTAAAAAAGAAGTTGCCGAAAACATCGTTTATGGTGCAATGGACAAGTTGAAAAATATTGCAAAAGACGGTGATGAACTGACAGCTTTCTTGGAAGCGGTTGATGCATTGAAACCATCTGTTGAAGTAAAAGGCCGTCGTGTTGGCGGTGCAACATATCAGGTTCCAGTAGAGGTAAGACCTGCACGTCAGCAGACAATGGCATTGCGTTGGTTGGTAATGTTCGCACGTAAACGTGGTGAACGTACAATGACAGAACGCTTGTTCGGTGAATTGCGCGATGCATTAAATGGCCAAGGTGGTGCATTTAAGAAGAAAATTGACACACATAAAATGGCAGAAGCGAACAAAGCGTTTGCTCACTTCCGCTGGTAATAAAAACAAAAGCAAAGGAAAGACACTATGTCAGTCGGAAAAACCGCACCTTTACATATGTACCGCAATATTGGGATTATGGCCCACATTGACGCGGGTAAAACAACAACATCAGAACGTATTTTGTTCTATACTGGTAAGACTTATAAAATTGGTGAAGTGCACGATGGTGGTGCAACCATGGACTGGATGGAACAAGAACAAGAACGCGGTATTACAATTACTTCTGCTGCGACAACATGTTTCTGGCGCGATCATCGTATCAACTTGATTGACACACCAGGGCACGTTGACTTTACAATGGAAGTAGAACGTTCTTTGCGTGTATTGGACGGTGCTGTTGCTGTATTTGAATCTGTATCTGGTGTTCAACCACAGACAGAAACTGTATGGCGTCAGGCAGATCGTTATGCTGTTCCACGTATTTGTTTTATCAATAAGATGGATCGTATCGGTGGTAATTTCTTCCGTTGTGTTGATATGATTCGTGAACGTTTGGGTGCAAATCCATTGGTATTGAACTTCCCAATTGGTGCAGAATCTGATTTCCGCGGCGTTGTTGACGTTGTTGAAATGAAAGGTATTGTATGGGAAGATGATATGGGTAAAGATCCTCATATCGTTGAAATTCCAGAAGAACTGAAAGCAAAAGCAGAAGAATTACACGAAAAATTGATTGAAGAAGTCGTTACACTGGACGACGAAATTATGGAAGCGTATATGGAAGGTAATATTCCAGATACAGCAACAATCAAAAAATTGATACGCAAGGGTACAATCGGTCAGAACTTTAATCCTGTATTGTGTGGTACTGCATTTAAGAATAAGGGTGTTCAACCATTGTTGGATGCGATTGTTGACTATTTGCCAAGCCCATTGGATGTTCCTGCGATTCAGGGTACAAAAATGGATGGTGAAACAGCTGATTGTCGTAAACCAGATGCAAAAGAACCATTCAGTGCTTTGGCATTTAAAGTTGCAAATGACCCATTCGTTGGAAACTTGATGTTTATCCGTATTTATTCAGGTAAATTGCAATCAGGTTCTTATGTTTATAATTCTAACCGTGATAAACGCGAACGCGTTGGTCGTATGTTGTTGATGCATTCTAATAATCGTGAAGAAATTAAAGAAGCATCAGCTGGTGATATTATCACATTGGTTGGTATGAAAGAAACAATCACAGGTGATACACTGTGTGATGAATCTAATCCAATCTTGTTGGAATCTATCCACGTTCCAGAGCCAGTTATGAGCATCGCAGTAGAACCAAAAACCAAGGCTGATATTGAAAAGATGTCTTTGGGTCTGCAGGCATTGGCCAAAGAAGATCCATCATTCCGCGTATCAGTTGATGAAGAATCTGGTCAAACAATTCTGTCTGGTGTTGGTGAATTGCATTTGGAAATTTTGGTTGATCGTTTGTTGCGTGAATTCAAGGTTGATGTAAACGTTGGTGAACCACGTATTGCATACCGTGAAACATTCCGCAAACCAATCACAGAAGAATATACACACAAGAAACAGTCTGGTGGTTCTGGTCAGTACGCACAGGTTAAAATTGAATTTGAACCTTTGGAACCTGGTGCTGGTTATGAATTTGAAAACAAGATTGTTGGTGGTGCGATTCCAAAAGAATACATCCCAGGTGTTGAAAAAGGTTTGAAGATAGCACAACAGACAGGTGTTTTGATTGGCTATCCAACAGTAGATTTCAAAGCTACATTAGTAGATGGTAAGTATCACGAAGTTGACTCTAATGTATTGTGCTTTGAAATTGCGGCACGCGCATGCTTCCGCGAAGCTATGAAAAAAGCGTCGCCAAAATTGCTGGAACCGATTATGAAACTTTCGGTTAATACACCGGAAGAATACGTCGGTGACATCATTGGGGACTTGAACAGTCGTCGTGGACAAATCAACGGTATCGAAACACAATTCGGTAACCAGCTGATTTCAGCATATGTTCCATTGGCAAACTTGTTCGGGTATGTAAAAACATTACGTTCTTTGTCACAAGGTCGTGCAAACCCATATATGGAATTGTCACACTATGACGAAGTCCCATCAAACGTTGCTGACGAAGTAATCAAAAAGCTGACGAAATAATAACAAAGAAATTTAAACTTAACAAACAAGCCTAAGGAGAAAACTAATGGCAAAAGAAAAGTATGTAAGAACCAAACCACACGTCAATATTGGTACAATCGGTCACGTTGACCATGGTAAAACAACATTGACAGCGGCTATTGTTCACTACTATGGCGTTGGTGCAGACGCTGCAAAAGGTGTTGATCAAATCGACAATGCACCAGAAGAAAAACAACGTGGTATTACAATTAACACTGCACACGTAGAATATGAATCAGCAGATCGTCACTATGCACACGTTGACTGCCCAGGGCACGCTGACTATGTTAAAAACATGATTACAGGTGCTGCACAGATGGACGGTGCAATCTTGGTTGTTGCTGCAACAGACGGTCCAATGCCACAAACACGTGAACACATCTTGTTGGCACGTCAGGTTGGTATTCCACGTATCGTCGTTTTCTTGAACAAATGTGACTTGGCAAACGATCCTGAATTGTTGGAATTGGTTGAAATGGAAATCCGTGAATTGTTGTCTGCAAATGACTTTGACGGTGACAATGCTCCAATTATCCGTGGTTCTGCAGTATCTGCTGTTGAAGGCAAAAACGACGGTTTGGGCAAAGAAGCTATTGACGCATTGTTGAAAGCATGTGACGAATACATCCCAATGCCAGAACGTCCAGTTGACAAACCATTCTTGATGCCAATTGAAGACGTATTCTCTATCACAGGTCGTGGTACAGTAGTAACAGGTCGTGTAGAATCTGGTGTTATCAAAGTTGGTGAAGAATGCGAAATTGTAGGTTTGCGTCCAACACAGAAAACAACAGTTACTGGCGTAGAAATGTTCCGCAAATTGTTGGATCAAGGTGAAGCTGGTGACAACGTTGGTTTGTTGTTGCGTGGTACAAAGAAAGAAGATGTAGAACGTGGTCAGATTATCTGCAAACCAGGCTCAATTACACCACACACAGACTTTGAAGCTGAAGTTTATATCTTGACAAAAGAAGAAGGTGGCCGTCATACAGCATTCTTCTCTAACTATCGTCCACAGTTCTACTTCAGCACAACAGACGTAACTGGTACAATCACATTGCCAGCAGACAAAGAAATGGTTCTGCCAGGTGACAACGTTCGTATCACAGTGCAATTGATTGCACCTATTGCTATGGACGAAGGCCGCCGCTTTGCTATCCGTGAAGGCGGACGCACAGTTGGTGCAGGTGTTGTATCAAAAATCATTAAATAATTAAACAGTCTTGGGCGGTGTAACTGAATTAAAAGCGTCAGTGATTACCGCCCAGATAAATATAAGGAAAACGAAGAATGGTACCAGCATCTAAAATTCGCATCAAGTTAACAGCGTTCGATCATCGCGTCTTGATGGAATCGGTCGAAGAAATCGTTAAAACAGCAAAACGTACAGGCGCAGACGTTGTCGGTCCTGTTCGCTTGCCAACATTGATTCAAAAATTTACAGTCAACCGTTCACCACACGTTGATAAAAAATCACGTGAACAGTTCGAAATCCGCAATCATAAAGCGGTCGTAGATATTGTTAATCCAACCCCTCAGACAGTAGATGCCTTGATGAAGTTGGACTTGGCATCAGGTGTTGATGTAAAAATTAAATTGTAAAATAAAAAATAACTGCTAGTGTTGGTGGGAATGAAGAAAATAATCACGCCAACCAACTGGCATAAACAAAGGCAAAAAAAATGAAACGTAGCGGATTAATTACAACAAAAATAGGAATGACGCGTCTGTATGATGATGGCGGTGTCGCACACCCAGTAACAGTATTATCTGTTGGTGACTGCACAGTCATTGGAAATCGCACGCAAGAAAAGAACGGCTATATCGCAAATATATTGGGTTTGCGTGAAGCAAAGGCAAAACATGTTGCAAAGCCACAGGCTGTTGCGGCGGAAAAGGCGGGTTTAAAACCATATCGTAAGGTTGTAGAATTCCGTGTGTCAGACGACTGTGTTATCCCAGCGGGTACACAATTGTTGGCATCTCATTTTGTTGCCGGTCAATTCGTTGATGTCCAAGCAACAAGCAAAGGTAAAGGATTCCAGGGTGCAATGAAACGTCATAACTTTGGCGGTAAAGAAGCAACCCACGGTGTTCTGAAAGCACATCGTTCAATCGGTGGTACAGGTATGCGCGAATGGCCAGGCCGTGTTTTGAAAGGTAAAAAAATGGCTGGACAGATGGGTAATGAAACTGTCACAGTTCAGAACTTGAAAGTGTTCGGTACAGACGAAGCAGAAAATTTAATCTTCGTAGAAGGCGCGGTTCCAGGTGCAAATGGTACATTTGTTCTGGTTACAGACGCAGTTAAAAAAGAACACAAAGATTTGCCAGTTCCAACAAAAACAGTTGTTACAGAAACAGCAGGAACTGAAGAAACAGCAACCGAAACAGAAGCTGTTGTGGAATAATTAAATTAACGACAGCAAGAGCGAGGTAAATAAAATGCAATTAGATATTATAAATTTTGATGGCAAAAAAGTCGGTTCTGTTGAATTGACTGACAGCATCTTTGGGTTAGAACCACGTGCAGACATTTTGCATCGTGTTGTTACATGGCAACGTGCAAAACAACGCGCAGGCACACATGCAGTTAAGACTGTATCTGATGTAGCTGGCAGTGGTAAAAAAGCTTTCAAACAGAAAAAGACAGGTAATGCACGTCAGGGTGAAAGATATAATGTTCACATGCGTGGTGGTGGTGTTGTTCATGGACCAGTTGTTCGTGACCACAGCATTGACTTGCCAAAGAAAATCCGTTCTTTGGGTTTGAAAATGGCTTTGTCTTCTAAGGCACAAGATGGCAGCTTGGTTATCATTGATTCTGAAAAATTGGCAGCCGCAAAAACAAACGCATTTGCAAAACAGTTGAAAAAATTGGATATCGCATCTGCTTTGTTCGTAGGCGCAACAGAATTGGATGAAAACTTCAAGAAATCAGCAGCAAATATCGCAAATATCGATGTTTTGCCAACAATGGGCTTGAACGTTTTGGATATTCTGAAACATGAAAAGTTGGTCTTGACAGCTGATGCAGTAAAAGCAGTCGAAGCAAGATTGGCATAATAGATAAGAATTGAAGGTAAACAAAATGGCAGAAAAAAAAGTTAGTGCAGAGAAAAAAGTTGTGGCGACAGCTGGTATTTATGATACACTGCGTCGTCCGATTATCTCGGAAAAGGCAGCAAAGCTGTCTGAAAGTAACGGTGTAGCTTTTGAAGTTGCGTGTGACGCAACCAAAGAAGATGTTGCACGTGCAGTCGAAGCAATCTTCAATGTTAAACCAACTAAGGTTAACATTGTTGTTGTCAAAGGTAAGGTTAAATCTTTCCGTGGTCGTGGCACAGGTACACAACGCACTGTTAAAAAAGCATATGTATCTTTGCCGGCAGATGCAAAACTGGATTTGTCCGCAAATATATAGTATAATGAACGGCCTTGGCAGAGA
Organism: Candidatus Enterousia sp.; assembly: GCA_045631065.1. GTDB lineage: Bacteria > Pseudomonadota > Alphaproteobacteria > Rs-D84 > Rs-D84 > Enterousia. Next base: position 19,138 of record JAZQUA010000032.1, read on the forward strand.
ACCCAGAACAAATGGATGCTAGTGTCAAGGTATAAACAAAGGTAAGAAAAAATGGCATTGAAACATTATAAGCCAACAACACCAGGTACACGTGGTTTGACACAGGTTGACCGCAGTGATTTGCACCGTGGTGCGCCAGAAAAGGCATTGACAGTTGGTTTAAAGTCCAAAGGTGGACGCAATAATTTTGGTCATGTAACTGTTCCACATCAGGGTGGCGGTCACAAACGTAAATATCGTTTAATTGACTTTAAACGTAAAAAATTGGATGTTCCTGCAACAGTTGTTCGTTTGGAATACGATCCAAACCGTACTGCATTTATCGCATTGATTGAATATACAGACGGTGAACGTGCTTATATTTTAGCACCACGTGATTTGAAAGCAGGTGATGTTGTTATCTCGGCTGCACATGCAGACATTAAACCAGGTAACACAATGCCATTGAAAAATATGCCAATCGGTACAATCGTACATAACGTTGAATTGAAACCAGGTGCTGGCGGTCAGTTGGCTCGCAGTGCAGGTTGCTATGCTCAGTTGATGGGTAAAGACGGTGTTTATGCACAGATTAAAATGAACAGTGGTGAGTTGCGTAAAGTTCATTCCGAATGTTTGGCAACAGTTGGCAGCGTATCTAATCCAGATCAACGCAATGTCAACTTGGGTAAAGCTGGTCGTGCACGTTGGTTGGGTATCCGTCCATCAGTTCGCGGTATGGCAATG
>JAZQUA010000033.1:0-4172 GCA_045631065.1 Candidatus Enterousia sp.
ATTTTTTTATGATTATAGAATGAATTATAAAATCACAATATAATAAATTATGCTGTTACTAACCACTTTTATTAAGTCGTTTTTTATGATATAATGTACATCAGAAAATGAAAAAATTGCTGACATGTTTCTTTGCAATTACGATGTTTGCACCCAGTGTTTACGCGGCTGATGGTGCTGTTTCACGTGTAATTCCAACGGGTGATATGACAAAAACAACGGCCAGCCGTACAACAGACAATACAGCAAATGAATCTGCAAAATCATCATCACGTATGGCTGTATCGCGTGTTGCTTCACCTGTGACAAATACTGAAAACACAATCCGCAATACTGTGTCACGTGTGTTCAGTGGCGCACAACCCAAAGAATCAGCAGTTGAAAAAAAGACTGTTTCGCGCAGTGGAATTGCATCGCGCGCATCTGCACCTGCGGCACAATCAAATACGCGTGGTGGACTGGATGCGGCGGTAAATACAGTTGGACGTAATGAACGTGTATCATCGGCCAGTATAAACAGTGATCCATCTGTTCGTCGTGCAGGACTTGTTTTGCGTCCAAGTACGGCAGAGGTTGGCGGTCGTGCCACAATCGGTAATACAGGTGTTCAAACTGGGTCAAATATTGATGAACAGTTGCGTTCTGTAAAATCCCGCGCAAGTAACGTTGTTGCCACCGCAGAAAGTATTCAAAACGCCAAAGAAATTTTGGAAAATACCGCAGATTTGAACAAGTCTTGCCAGGAACAATACAACGAATGTATGGATCAGTTTTGTGCGGTCGTTGATACAAATCAAAAGCGCTGTTCTTGTTCTGCAAATGTGTCCAAATATGCCAAGGTTGAACAGGCCGTCAAAGATGCAAATGTTCAGTTAAATGATGTTGCGCAACGTATTCGCTATGTTGGATTGTCTGCGGATGAAATTCGTGCCATTATGACCGAGACCGAGGCCGAAGAAGCCCTGTCCGGTACGCGTGATACATCTGAAACACGTGATATGTTGACCGAAATTGAAAAGTTAATTCGTGATCCGAAATCATCAACATCGTCATATTCGTCTGGTGATACAGGGTTTGGTTTGGATATTGATTTGGATTTTTCGTCTGACAGTGCAGATATGTTCAGTCTGGATTTCTTGAACACAGACAGTGGCAGTAATTTATCCAATCTGCGTGGTGCGGAATTATATAATGCTGCGAAAAAGCGTTGTAATACAGTTTTATCTCAGTGCAAGCAGGCAGGTGCGACATCAAATCAGATTACTGGTAATTATGACTTGGCAATTGACAAGGATTGTATTGCGTACGAACAAGGATTGACCAAGATGAATGAAACATTGGTTGGTAATGTTCGCAGTGCGAATTTAATGTTGCAAAAGGCGCGCCTGGCAGTGTTGCAGAACAAAAATCAATACGATGCCAAGGGGTGTATCGGCGCACTGGAAGCATGTATGACAGATGATATGGTCTGTGGCGAAGATTATTATAAATGTGTTGACCCGACCAAGAAATATATTGATGAAAACGGCAAGGTTGTATTGGGACAAAAGATATCTAATATCACTGCATTTATGGCCGGATATAATAATGCCAGCATAAACCAGACGTTTTTAAGTAATGCATATGGCACAGTTATTTCAGAGGGCAATTGTAACAGTAAAAATGATGGCAGTTGTGTTGTAAAATACCTGCTGACAAAAATTGGAACAAAACAAAAAGTCACAGACGAAGGTTTATGTCGCGCGGTATTGGATAAATGTCAGAATTATACATATGAATCAGACGGTAATTATAAACCATATAATGATGTTGTTACGAATTATGTACAACGTGCGCTGGTAAATATTCGTGCAGCACAGTATAAAATTATATCTGAATATGCAGAATCTTGTATGTTGGATATTGCGAATTGTTACAACCAACAGGTAACCCAGGTTAATTCTTGGTCGTCTTCGGCATCGTTAAGCAGTATTCATAATGTGATGCGTGGTGCATGCCGTAATGTTGCATTAACATGCGCATATGCAGTATTTGATAAGGCTGCAGATAAAAACCTGTGTAATACAGATGAAAACTGTATCAATTCTGTATCAGAAATGTTCTATAATTCTCTACTTTGTGATGATGGTCAGGTATATGATAAAAACACTGGTACATGTGTTAATAACAGTATTCGTTATGAACTAAATGGGTTGGTTAAATTTAAATCTGGTGCTGTTTATAATTCTTATGTTGATACATCGACGTCGGTGGTGTTGCCTAAAAAAGACGTTCTTGTCTCAAACGCCGGGACAGAACCTAGTGCTGTATACTGGTGTTGGAAACCTGGGGCAGATGCAACAGAGGTTACGTGTATTAATGCTACAAACACCACGACTCTAACGGCTGACAGTACTAATTTATCAAAATTTATTGCAGGCGGGTCTGTGCTCTATTATTCTTTACAACCCTCAAATTCTGCATGTGATCCCTCTCCTGATAACGGAAGATTTTGGGATCCGAACCGTGGATGTATATGTGCTGATGGTTACAAGTCTGATAGTGGGACATCGTGTGTTTCTGCAAAATAACAAAATCCCGCGGCTGCGGGATTTTGTTATTAGTTAGTAAAGAGTCGTCATACCGGCGAAGGCCGGTATCCATTGTGTCACAGGCGGTTTTATTTATTTATCACTTCCATAAATTTATTGTGGTTTTCCAGCTCTGCTGCATCAACCTCAAACGTTCTGTATGGGAAATTTCCACCAATCTTTGGGTGCTTTAACATCGCGGCGTGTTGTTGTGCAATTATTTCATTTACATCTGGCGCAGGTGCAGTATTTTCCAGTTCCAAATAAACCTTGGCCAAGATTTCTGAGTCGATTAACGCCCCGTGTGCATCTGCACGTGCGGTCAGTGATATTCCAAACCATTTTGCCAGTGCATCCAATGTATAATTTTTTGGCCCAAATACGCGATTTCTGGCAATTACAAGCGAATCCATTTGTTGGCTGCGTGGAATTTGTGGCAAATTTAATTTTGTCAGTTCATGATTAACAAACGGAAAGTCAAAGTCCAATCCATTATGTGCAACAATTGGGCTGTCCCCAATAAATTCCAAGAATTTTGGCGCGACAACAGCCATTATTGGTTTGTCTTCCAAAAACGCGTTTGAAATTTTGTGAACCATATACGTATCTGGTGGAATAATTTTGCCTTCGGGATTGATGTATTCATGGAAAGTATTATCTGTGATTTTTCCATCAACAATTTCAACAGCGCCAATTTCAATGCATCTGTCCCCGCGCATATAGTCGAACCCAGTTGTTTCAATGTCAAAGCAAATAATACGATTCATAATTTTTTCCGTTTCTTGATAATGATTGTTTGTGGTATTATAATAGATGCGTGAATTTAATGCTAGAAAATCTTAATCAAGAACAATTGACGGCTGTCAAAACCACAGACGGGCCATTGTTGGTGCTGTCTGGGGCGGGTACTGGTAAAACACGCGTGCTGACAACACGTGTTGCGTATATATTAAATCAAGGACTGTGCAAACCATGGCAGATTTTGGCACTGACTTTTACGAACAAGGCTGCAAATGAAATGAAAAATCGTCTGGCAAATTTGTCAGATGGCTCATGGTATTCTGGCGATGTCTGGTGTGGGACTTTTCATTCGATATGCCTGCGTATTTTGCGTAAAAATGCGGCATTATGTGGGTTGCGCAGTGACTTTATTATCTTTGGCGAAGATGATCAGAAATCTGTAATAAAATCTTTGATTGCGTCTGGTACAAAAACGCCTGGCGATTATGTCGAAGAATTTTCATCTATCAAAGACAAGGGGCTGGTTGTCCTGCAAAACCAAGATAAATTATTTAATGCGTATAATGCAGAACTGGCGCGATTAAACGCGGTGGATTTTGGCGATATTATTTTAAAAGTCTTGGAATTATTTGATAAAAATCCAAATGTTTTGTCGTTTTATCAAAATCAGTTTAAATATATCTTGGTCGATGAATTTCAGGATACAAACAATGCACAAATGGAATTGCTGACAATGCTGACGCGCGGGATTGAAAACCCGAATATCTGCTGTGTTGGCGATGATGATCAGTCGATATATTCATGGCGTGGCGCAGAAATTAAACATATATTGAATTTTAATAAAACCTTTGCAAATGCCCA
>JAZQUA010000034.1:0-5635 GCA_045631065.1 Candidatus Enterousia sp.
TATTGATTTTGTTCGCAAATCTAAAAATTTATTGATTGGTGAAAATACAGCCGAAGAAATTAAAAAGAGAATTGGTAACGCAATCCCACCAAAAGATAAAGAAAAAGAATTAACAATGAAAATAAAAGGACGCGATTTGATGTCTGGCACCCCAAGGGAAGCAGTTGTTACAGAATCACAAATTGCATCTGCATTGGCACAGACAGTATCTAAAATTGTAAATACTGTACGTCAGGCATTGGAATTAACACCACCAGAATTGTCTGCGGATATTGCTGATTTTGGTATTGCGATGACGGGTGGCGGATCATTGTTGCGCGGTTTGGATACCGCAATTCGTATGGCAACAGGTTTGCCTGTATTCTTGGTTGACAATCCATTGGCATGTGTTGCATGTGGCAGCGGAAAAATGTTGTCGAATCTGGATAAGAACAAACACGTTCTGCAAACAATGTATTAATAAAAAAGCCGGCAATTGCCGGTTTTTTTATACCTTTCTTATACTAAATTCACAACCACAATAATTCTGACGATAAAAGTCCGATTCGCGGTTTGTTTGAACGCGCAAATTTTCATCCCATGTGACAGGCATATATTGAACATCATCGCAAACATTTTGCGCCGAAGTGTCCACCTGTGATTGACTTTTGTGACGTGACACACCAAGAACACTTGCAATCGCATTATATCCATTATCACGTGCAAATTTTACAGCACGACGAAATCTGTATTCAAAACATAAACTGCATCTGTGTCCGCGTTCTGGTGCAGATTCATATCCACGTACTGCATCACGCCATGCATCATGGTCGTATTCCAATACAGCATATTTTACCCCCAGTTTTTCACAGTATTTAATCTGTTCTTGCATACGTTTAGTGTATTCTGATTCTGGAAAAATATTCGGGTTATAAAACAAGACAATAAAGTCAGATACGCCCGAAATTTGCCCATCTGCCAATTGTCGAATTGCACCTGACGAACATGGCGCACAACAAGACAGTAAAACAAGACGCAGTTTATTATCTGACATTTTGTAACATTTTTGCTAATACTTCTGGAATTTTTCCGGTTGTTTTTGGATAAACCTGTTTCATATCTTTGTTTACAACAATATCATTATTATCCAATTCATGCCAAAAAACAGTTGTTGAAACAGGAAATACACATGGTTCAATAGCGGCCAGTTCTTTCATGCCAACGCTATATACTGTGTGAATACCCGTCTGAATCGCAGGCACATTTAAATTCATACTATTTATCTTAGGAAAAAAATCAAACCTTGGATTACTTCTTTTTATTTTTTTTACATTTGTGATTTCATCAGCAACCCATAATGGTAATTTTTTTGTTTCAACATTATGTGTTTCTAAAACAGAATTCATATAGTGACTTTTTATTGTTTTGATAATTTCTATTTTATAAACATTTGCATTGACGGATAAAAGTTTTTTTATATCTTCAACATTTTTGAAATTACTTTTTATTGCAAAACCATCAAAATACAAACGCAGCGTCAACGCTTCGTGTGCCTCTGTGTTTTCTTTTTTTAATTCGACCATTATCCTATTCCATTTAATCTAATTTATATTCTTCGCCGATATTATATTCCGTGCCCAGTTCAATGATGTTTTTGTCATCACCGCCCTGCCCCAGTTCTGATGTGCTGCACATCATACCAAATGATTCAATGCCTGCAACCGTACGCTGTGCCATTGGTTTTTTCATGCCTGGCAACTTTGCACCAACAGGTGCCAAAACCCCACGCAAACCAACATATACATTTGGCGCGCCACATACAATCTGTACATTTTCAGCAGAACCTGTATTTACAGATAGAATATGCAAATCATCGCGAGATGGATGATTTTTAACAGCAACAATTTCTGCAACAATTGGTTTTGGTGAATTGTCTTCTTTTTTTGCAGTATATTTTTCTGTAACCATCGTAACTGTTTCTTCATCAATACGATTGAACAGGTTTTCAGGTACAACAAATTCATCGCCATCATTTATACGATGTTCGTATGCATTTGGCCAAGACAAATCATGTGTTGGATTAAATATATTTTGCATTTTCTCTGCAGCGCTTGGGATGATTGGGTGTGATACGCGTGCAAACAAATCAATCATCTGCATACATTCATTTAATACAGCCGCTGCACCGTCCATATCACCATTTTTAACCATCGCCCATGGTTCCATCTTGGTCATATATTCATTGCCAATTGCATATAATCCACGCAATGCAGTAATTGCATTTCTGAATTCACACGTATCCAGTGCGTTTGTTAATTCAGACAATTTTGCGTTTATTTCTGATTCCAATTCAGTATTTTTATCGCCTGACTTTGGAACAATATTACCAAAGTTTTTCTGTGTTAATTTGCAAACACGACTTACAAAATTCCCCAGCATACCGTTCAAGTCTTTATTAACAATATCAGCAAAGCGCGAAACAGTAAAATCTGTATCGTCTGTTTCTGGTGCACTTGCCAACAAGGCATAACGCCAACAATCCGCCGGTGCAATTTCAACAGCGCTGTCCAAGAAAATACCACGTTTTTGTGATTTCGAGAATTTTCCGCCTTCGAAATTTAAAAAGTTCATTGCCTTTAACATATCGACTGTTTTCCAGTTGTCATTCATTGCCAACTGTTGTTCTGGAAAGAATACAGAATGAAACTTTACATTATCTTTGCCCATAAATTGTGCATAGTGTGTATCTTGATTTTTCCACCAGTCGGCCCAATTTTCATTTGCAGCCTGTGAAATAGAAACGTAACCCCATGGCGCATCAAACCAAACATAAAATACTTTGTTTTCGTATCCTGGTTTGTTGACAGGAATGCCCCATGGTAAATCACGTGTGATTGATGTATCGCGCAGCCCTTCGTTTGCCCAGCCACGTGCAATCGCAGATGCTGTTTTTGACCATTTTGATGCATGTTCTGTTAACCATTGTTTCCAAGAATTTTCAACTTTGGATGCTAAAAAGAACAAGTTTTTTGTTGGTCTATATTCAATGTCAGTGCTGTTTGAAATTGTACTGCGTGGATTTAATAATTCTGTTGCTTCGTATGTTGCACTGCATTTATCACATTGGTCCCCACGCGCATTTTCAAAACCGCATTTTGGACACGTTCCAATCATTTGTCTGTCTGCCAAGAACATATTATCATCAACACAGAATGGTTGAATTGTTTCGCGTTCTTCGATTAAACCTTGTTCGTCCAGACGAGAGAATAATTCATGTATTAATTTTTCTTGTTTTTCTGTATGTGTTCGGCCGTATAAATCAAAAGATAAATTAAAGTCACGAACGGCACGCAAATGTTTTTCATAATACTTATTGTTGTATTCAATAACAGGTAATCCTTCGGCAGCAGCGCCAACAACAGCAGGTGTTCCATGTTCATCTGCACCACATACAAACAAAACATCACGACCAATTGCACGGCAAAAACGTGCGTAAACATCACTTGGTAAATAACAACCAATCAAATGTCCCAGATGTAATTCACCATTAACATATGGTAACGCAGATGTAATTAAATATTTTTTTGCCATTTTTATTTTTCCTTTGCCTGTATTATTAAAAAAATAGACGCCAACGGGGCGTCTGTATGATTCCCGTTGATTATTATGTTAAGATTAAATTTGCATTCGCATTATTTGTTATCCTCTAAAAAACTGGTGGGTGGTATTGGGCTCGAACCAACGACCTTTACGATGTCAACGTAACGCTCTAGCCAACTGAGCTAACCACCCAAGCGAAAGGCATTATATCAAAGAAAAAACAAATTGCAAATATTTAGTGTGGGACAAGTGATTAGTATTAGTGACGCAAGATATAACTTTAAAATAACAACTATTTATTTAAATTTATATAAATACCAAGAATTATTATGCCTTTACTAACCACTATTCACTTACACTAGTCACTAAAAAAGCCGGTATTTACCGGCTTTTTTATTATTGTGGCATTGGCATACCTGCGGTTGCTTCGCCCATTATTTTGTCGATAACAGCATCGGCTTTTTCTTTGGCATCTTTGATTGCCGCTAATACTGTTTCTGCAACAACATCTGCCCCATGTTCCAGTACAGATGGATGCAACATAACTTTTAATACATCGTATTTACCGGTCATATCAATAACACAACCACCGCTTGGTGCAATTCCTTTGACCGTTGTTTGTGTCAACTTTTCTTGGGCTGCTGCAACTTTGTTCTGTAATTCAGCTGCCTGTGCCATCAAAGCTTCCATGTCCATATTATCTCTCCTTTATATGCAACATCTGTAACGCGCGTTGTGGAATATACAAAGCACTAGACCAAAATTTAGTCAGTTCCAGTTTTGGTATTACTTCATTGTTTGCATGTGTTATGGCAGATTCCAAATCAGAAAATACTTTCTTGTCAGAAATCATAGGCATAACTCTTCTTGTGCCTGCCATACTGGTTGACATTTTTGTAACAGCAAAATTGTATGCTTTAGTATCCTTGTCTTGTTCAATGACAGGAAAAAAGTTTGCGTGTACATATGCTCTGATATTTGGAACTTCTTGGACTGAGCAACCCAGATAGGTTGCCCATTGTTTGTCTGTCCAAGTTAATTGTTCTGGTTTCATTACTGTAACCCTTATTTCTTGATTTCTTCGCCTGTTTTCTGGTCAATTCCAACCATAGACATACGTGTTTTTCCACGTTTGTCAGCGCCCAAGAAACGGACATAAACTGTATCGCCTTCTTTGATTTTTGTATCTTCGATTTTTGCGATACGTTCACCAGTGATTTCAGAAATATGAACCATTGCTTCGAAACCGTTCATGATTTTTACAAACAGACCGAAATCTTTCATGCCAGATACTGTGCCTTTATAGATTTGGCCAACTTCTGGTTCTGCAACGATTTCTTTGATGCGTGCGATTGCGTTGTCTGCATCTTCTTTTGCAACTGCCATAATTTTAACAGTGCCATCATCTTCCAAATCAATAACAGTGTTTGTTTCACGAACCAAGGCTTGGATAACACTGCCACCCTTACCAATAACTTCGCGAACCTTGTCTGGATTGATTTTCATTGTATATGCCTGTGGTGCATATTCAGATACATTTGCACGTGGCTTTTTAATAGCCTTTTCAATTTTGCCCAAGATATGCATACGGCCATCTTTTGCCTGTGCCAATGCGCGTTCCATAATTTCAAATGTGATAGATGTAATTTTAATATCCATTTGCAAAGCTGTAACACCTTGGTCTGTACCTGTTACTTTAAAGTCCATATCGCCCAAGTGGTCTTCGTCACCCAAAATATCTGTCAGAATTGCGTAATCATCGCCTTCTTTAATCAGACCCATTGCAATACCTGCAACTGGACGTTTCATTGGAACACCACCGTCCATCATTGCCAATGTTGCACCACATGTTGTTGCCATTGATGATGAACCATTTGATTCCAAGATGTCAGATACGATACGAATTACATAATCAAATTCGCTGCGTGTTGGTACCATTGGGTGAACAGCACGCCATGCCAAGTTACCATGACCAATTTCACGACGGCCTGGGGATTTTAAACCCTTGCATTCGCCAACAGAATAACCTGGGAAGTTATAATTCAAGATAAAGTCG
>JAZQUA010000035.1:0-32879 GCA_045631065.1 Candidatus Enterousia sp.
AGAAGGATTATTTAAAATTGCTGGTATAAAATATGATATTCATTTCAGTCGCTTGTACAATCGTAATGTTATTCGTGTGCTGGAACAATATATGCCAAAACTTATGCATTCGCAACAACAACCAAAAACAATCGAACCAAATATATTGTATGGCTTGAAAAATAATACTGTTGATAAGTAATTTCAAAAAAACCTAAGTCTCAAAATCAAAAACGCCACAAAACGCGACCATGTAAAATGTGGCTCGGCGCAGCTTGTTTATACCGGCACGAAAATCCAGATGAATTTAAGCAATTGTCCACTATTTGCGAAATGTTATTATGTGATTGACCAAAGGTACTATGGATTCACTATTACTAGATAAAATTTGATATTTCTAAAAAATCGGTATAGAATATCAAAAAGGATGCATCATAATGCTAATTCTGAATATCAATGGACCGATAAATTCTGGCAAATCAACAGTGTCTAAATTGTTGGTGCAAATATTACCCCACGCAGTTTTTATAGAAGTTGATGACTTGTTATCAGATGATGAAGAGAAAAAATTAGGTTTGACTATTCAGGCCGGCTGGGCTGAACGGCTGAACCGATTGGATAAAATTATTTCCCAGCAGAAAAATCAACAACAATACGAAACAATTATTTTTGCGTATCCGATGACAGAAAATCTGTATCAACGTTGGTCGGCACACGTTGATAGGAATACACGTTTTATTGCAGTTACATTGGCCCCCAGTTTGGAAAATTGTTTGACTAATCGTGGAGCGCGTACATTGACCAACTGGGAAATTGGACGCATACGTGAAATGTATAATGAAAATTATCACAGACCGACAAATGCAGATTTGATAATAAACAATGACGGACAGACTCCACACCAGACCGCCAAACAAATTGCAGATTATGTTACCAAACAACGATAGGAGAAAACCAAAATGGCAGAACGTGCAATGTTCAAGGGTGTAATAAACCTAATTATCAAGAAAGATGACAAGGTTTTATTGTTCTTTCGTAACGATGGTTTCTTTAATTATGATGGTGGTTGGTGGGTTCTTCCTGCCGGCCACATAGAACAAGGCGAAACCGCACGTGATGCCGCCATACGAGAGGCCAAAGAAGAACTGGACATAGACATTGCACCTGATGACATAAAATGCGTACACGTCACCAGCAATCTGGCCAGTCGTACAGAATCCTTTGATTTCTTTTTCGAGGTATCAAAATACACCGGCACAATTCGCAACTGCGAAGGCGACAAGTGCGCCGATATGCAATATTTCACATTGGACGAAGTCGCCAAATTGAAGAACGTTGTTTCAACAACCCGTATATCATTGGCGGGATTGGCGCGTGGCGAAATATATTCCGAATGTAAATCGTATCGCAGTGAATCAAAGGATACAAAATGAATAAAATAATCAAATCATGTCAGGATAACATATCTTGTTCAGATATGTTACAACAGCTGTATGGAATATCGTCTGCCGAACATTTTGATTGCGTATTTATTGCACCATCTTGGCCAATTGATAAAGTCTTTGATAGTGCCACAACAGATATTGCAGAAATATATTCAGACAGATTCTCAAAATCGCATCGTATAAAGCATAACGGCAAATCATACTTATATATTCAATTACAGGTTGGTGCACCAAATATAGTTGACTTTTGTTTGTCCTGTCATTCGGCCAACTGTGCAAAATTTGTGTTTGTCGGCTCGGTGGGTTCATTGGTTCCGGAACTAGAAATCGGGGATGTTATTATTCCGACATGTTCTATATCAGGTAACGGTGCAACATTGTACATGGATGATAAATTAAGTCCAGAAAAGATGTTTGAACGCACATATTCATCACCAGAATTAAATGCAGAATTGTCGAGAGTTTGCACAAGTGTTAGTATGTCCACCAAAGATGCAATACCAATATCAATCGACAGTATCGCTTGCGAATACGCACACTTGGATGAGTTTCGACAAATGGGTGCAACCCTGATAGAAATGGAAACGGCAACCTTTTTCAAGGCCATGCAGATTATAGGCAAACCTGCATCGGCACTGTTGGTCGTGTCTGATAATTCAGCCGTTGGCCAACATCTGTTCGGCCAAGGCGCAGACTTGCGTACAAAATACCATGCGGTTCGTTCACGAATAAAGGATGTTTTATTAAATCTGTAAGGAACAGAAATGAAAATTTTTGTAACAAAAGAATACTTTGATAGGTCCCAACGGAAAGTTCGAGAGTTGCAAGAACGACTGGCCCAGATACGCAACGATAAGACGGCCGCATACACAGAAGACACAAACACATGGCACGATAATTTTGCATATGAAAATTTGACACGGGAAGAAAAGCAGACAGAAAAATTGGTCGCTGATTTATTGGCAGACCTGGACAATATGCTTGTCGTGCCAAGGAATAAGCCGGCAACCACAGAAACAGTCGGTCTGTATTGCTGGGTATGCGTGACCCAAGAAAACGAAACCACTGGCGCAGAAACAGAATGCAGGCTGGGGATTGTGCCATTGGGGGCAGAAGACATACCACAACAAAAGTACGCATATAATATGCCATTGGTTCAACCCTTGGTCGGATTATCTGTTGGGGATGAAATAACGGTGCGTGTTCCATCAGGCGAAATACATATGACAATTCAAACAATTGAACCCCTACAACCCCAGGAATAGAGATGATAAAAGAACTAAGTTATTCTGCATATGTTTTGCCGGTTCGTAATGGACGGGTTGCATTGCTAAAATACGGTAAAAACGGATATGGGCCAATTGGCGGACGACTGGATGATGGCGAAGAATTTAAGACTGCATTGCGACGTGAATTGACCGAAGAACTGGGTGATGGTGCAACAACGCTGGCAGACAGTGCAATTGAAATTCCTGTACCATATGCGTTTCGTCACCCAACCCCCGAACGGGCGCAAAAACGTGGCACATGGGCCGAAGAACATCAATTTTATATCGTACATGTCCCAGATGATATGGAGTTGAATTTCTGTGAAAATCGCCCCGAAGAAATATCGGTCGCATGGGTTGCCCCCGACGACTTATTAAACACAAAAATCACACCATTTGACGATATGTGTGAATTTTATTCGCAGCACATCATTCCGAATTTAGAGTGTAAATTTTCAATGAGTTTACGCCCCGAATATTATGAAATGGTAAAGTCCGGCGAAAAAGATATAGAACTGCGCCTGTATGATGAAAAGCGTCGCAGAATGCACAACGGTGACGTTATTCTGATATATGATGCGCAAAATCGTAACGATTATATTCATGCCAAAATAGTTCGCCTGCATATTGCACACAGCTTTGCAGACCTGGCCACAAAAATCAGTATGCCACGCACCGGTTTTGCAAGTCTAAACGCATTGATGACTGTGATAGAAAAGTTTTATGATGCCGAAATGGAATCCAAATACGGTATTGTGGGGATTGAGTTAGAGGTTTTGTAGTGCTCTAATCGTATAATTGTGCTTGAACCTTATTATAATAAAGTTTTTACAGACAGGCAAAGCGGACTCGAATTAAGAAAAAGCTTGGAAATCCAACAAAAAAACCGCCCAAGGTTGGCGATACTGTATCCGTCATTAACGAAATGACCAATGCCGCTGCACCGGTTGAACTGCCACAATCCAAGATATCCAGCAACAACACATCAAGTGTGGCGATATCGGCCCCCATAACAATAAACGCAGCACCTGGCATGTCGGCCGAAGACGTTGCCGCAGCCGTCCAGACAGAACTGAACAATCGTGAAAACCAGGCTACACGGCGAACACGCAGTGCAAACTATGACTAAGGGATAAACAATGGCAATCGGGGACTTACTGAAATCAGTTGGTGGGAATATGAACCTGAACTCGGCCCTGGACATCAACATGATGATGATTCTGGGGGCATACAGGTTCTGCATATCCAATGCAGCATACCAGAGCCTCAGCCGTACAACCGAATTCAACTGGGCAGAACAAGAAAGGTTGGGATCAGGACCGGCTTTGCAGTTTGTTGGTGCTGGTCCAGAAAAGATCAGCCTGCATGGGGAAATATATCCGCACTTCAAAGGCGGTCTGCGCCAGGTAACCCTGATGAGGGCTGAGGCCGGACTAGGAATCCCACTGATGCTGATATCAGGCAATGGAATGGCGTTTGGCAGATGGTGCATAACCAGCATCAGCGAAGACCAGACTTATTTCCTAAAAGACGGCACAGCACGCAAGATATCGTTTTCAATAACCCTGCAGAAATACGGCGAAGAAACACAGGCCGGTGCGCTGGGGATCGTTCAACAAGTGGTGGGTGCATTATGACAATTTACACAAGTAAAGATGGCGAAACACTGGACTATATAGTTTGGAAACACTATGGCAAGACCGCCGGTATTCTGGAACAGGTTCTGGTCCAGAACCGGCATCTGGCCGGATATGATGCGGTCCTGCCGGCAGGCGTTCAAATAACACTGCCCGACATAGTCCAAGACACAAACAAACAGAAGATAAAGATGTGGCAATGAAACCGAAATACAAAATCATTGCGGACGATAACGACATAACCGAACTGATACATAGCCGTCTGATATCGCTAAGTATCAGCGATGAAATAGGAATTGTGTCCGATACGATGACAATGGAACTGGACGACCGAGATTCAGCATTCGCACTGCCATCGTCTGGTGCCGTGCTAAGTGTTGCGATGGGGTATGATGAACTGTACCCGATGGGACAGTTTGTTGCAGATGAAATAGAACTGAACGCATCGCCCCAGACGTTAACCATAACCGCACGTGCATCAAACTCTAACCTGCACGATATGGGGGAATTCAAAGCACCAAAGACAGAATCCTGGGACAAGAAAACCCTGACCAGCATCGTGCAGACCATCGCCGGCAGGTATGGTATAACGGCTGCCATATCTGCCACCTTTGCAGGCATTCAGATTGATCACGTGGATCAGACCGAGGAAAGCGATTGCGCATTTATCCAAAGGTTGGCCAGCGACTATGGCGCAGCAATCAAGATTGCAGGTGGCAAACTGATGTTTATAGATCCGCTGACTGGCAAATTCCCAGACGGATCGCCATTGCCAACGATACCGGTAACCACGGTGTCCAGCATGCGCCTGCGAATAACGGAAAGGAATAAATACGGAAAAGTATCGGCAAAATACTATGACGTGAACAAAGCCGAAGAGCAAGAAATCACAGTTGGCACATCACCACCAACATATGAGCTAAGGGACACATACAGTAACCAGCAACAGGCACAACTGCAGGCCCAGGCCAAATTGAATGAAATAGCGGATGGCACATACGCACTGACAGTTGATATGCCAGGCAATCCAATGTTGGGGGCAGAAAGTGTGATTGATATACAGGTTGGACGGACTGAATTCAGGGGCAAGTGGGTAATCAAATCCTGCCGGCACACAATGAACAGTTCTGGCTATAAAACCAGTATAGAGGCAACAAGAACCAGGGAGGTAACCGATGGTTAAACAAGAACGAGAGGGATTCAAGATGAGAGTGGACGGCAGACTTTTATATGGCCTGATGGCGGCATTGGTCGGCTTTGTGGTTCGTGCAGAATCACATCACGCATCGGTAAACACCAGGTTGGCACAACTGGAACACAGGACCGATACCCTGGAATCCGACTTAAAGATAATCAAGGAATCCCTGTACGAAATACGTGGGGACGTAAAAATCTTAATCAAAGGGGCAAACTGATGAAAAATGCAATTACATACATAGCCAAGATATTCAGTGACAAGAACGGAAATCCATCAGCCAAACGATATGCGTGTGCATTATTCGGCATAACAGCAGTCGTGCTAGCAGCATGCGGATTTGGGGTTGAAATAGTCGCACTGTTCGTAGCGGCAGCACTGGGGGAAAACATAACAAGTTTATTCGAAAGAAAGGAAAAGAAATGAAACGCAAACCACCAAGGGGAATAAGAAACAACAATCCAGGAAACATCAGATACACTGGCACACAATGGGCCGGTTTATCTTTGCCACCATCGGACGGCGAGTTTTGCATATTTACCGAACCAAAATGGGGCATACGTGCGCTGGCAAGGGTCTTGAAAGTATACCAGACCAAATACGGCATCTGCACAGTATCAGGCATAATCAGACGGTGGGCTCCATCCTTTGAGAATGACACCGCAGCGTACGTCAAAAGCGTGTGCCACCAAACCGGCTTTGGGTCCGGATCGGAACTGAACCTGTTTGACAACGACACAATGTTGGCACTGGTAAAGGCCATCATTCAACACGAAAACGGCCAGCAACCATACAGCAACGAAGAACTGTTGGAGGGCATACGATGCGCATAATAGAATATTGGAACAAGTACAAAGCATACATAATCGCCAGTGCGGTTGCGCTGGCTTATTTAATCGGCATAAAGAAAGGAAAGACCAATGAAAAAGCACGCCAGACTAAGACGGTTTTACAGAACGTACAAAGGGCTAATAAAGCTAGGGATTCTGTTGCTAATAATCCTGATGTTGTGCAACGGCTGCACAAAAAATATAACAGGCGGTGATTACTGCCTGTTATACCGTCCTATCTATCCAGATTACAAAGAGGATACACAAAAAACAATAGAGCAGATAGATCTAAATAATGTTGTATATGATAGTATATGTGTGCTCTAAATATAGAAAAGATAAATCTGTTTGACTTTTAGAGATCTCATGATATAATTCAAAGCAGGTAAAGAGGATATATCCCACGTTTAGCATATCTATGCAGCCCTAGGGTGTTCGTGCGGTGATTGCCTCTTTTTTTATATCTTACAAGTTATAAATCCATAACTAAGCCCACGTTTAAATACTGTATCAAACTTATCTATTTTTTTGATATTATCTAAAACACAGTCTGCACCCAACTCACGCATCATACGCAATAATAGGTTATGCATCTTATGACATGGCATTTGTGATTTTCGACATATTAACAAGGAACCATTATGTGAGAAACGATTTCTGTAGCGACGTATTTGGTCTATTTCATAGGATATTTTATCAAGTTTAATACTAGCTTTGCGCTTAGAGAATATTTCTTCCAAGATAGTAGGATGTTTATTCCATATTGTGTTTGCATTTTCTGGCATAAACAAACGGCTCCAAAAAGCAAAAGTTAGGCTGTCAATAAGCTCATCTCGATCAGAAATTTCCTTTTCTGCTGAAAGTCTGGGGTCGGCGGCAACGATCGAAAATATCCAATTTGGGCCCATGTACTTGGAAAAGATCATATCAATCTTGTTGCGTAAGACTACTTCAAATTGGCTCAGCAGCGGATAAAAACTTTCGCACAATTCCACATTGAAGAAGTATTCCTCAACTGTTACCGGTTCACATGGATTGCCATATTTAGACAATCTTTTATCAGACAATAACTCAGCTATGCTACACATAAAAAATCCTAATGTTTTATTAGGACTATTATGCAAAAACAATGAATTTTTTCAATAGAAAATTGCCAAAAAGTCATTTGGAATATAATTTCCAGAGATATTCAAACCTAGTTGTGTATTCCAGAGCTAGAGCATCCAGGAATATACAGTTTTCACTGTTGCTTTTGGTGGCAGCATTAGTCCAGTTATATGAGCCTGTTACGATGTGAGAGCCATCAAAAACTGCAAATTTATTATGTTCAATTTTATGCTTCTTGTTCTTACGCAGGGGAATACCAGCTTTTACTAAAACTTCATCCTTAGAACTTTTATTCCCAGACATAGTACGATCTGTAACAATACGGATTTTTGCACCACGTTTTTTTGCATTTAGCAATGCATTTGTAATTTTTGTGTTGGTAATTGAGTAGACGGCCATATCGATAGTTTGTGCTTTATTGATATTCTCAACGATACGATCTTCGCATTGAGTCCCTGGAGTGAAATACACCTCACCACCAGTTAACACTTGGATGTGTTCAACAGGCTTTGATTTGCCAATAGAAAACCCAATTGCAAATGCAGCGACAACGATAAAAAACCAGAATTTTGTCTTCATGTTACTTTAAAAAAGTATACAACTTTATCCAGTATGGCACAAGTCCATTCTCAAATTGGGGTGTTGTAGCGAAATGTGTAAAATCAGTGTGTGCAGATATTCTGTGTAGTGGCTGTGTAAAATACAGACCTGTCTAGAACATACCCATTTGGAACTAAATCCGGATTTATACAAAATGACCTAAAGAAAAACCACCCACAAAGGGGTGGTAGATTACAACAGGTCATTCAACAAGTTCATGCACTTTATTTTCTGCTGCATGTTCGCCCGACCATACACATTCAGGGTAAACGAAACATTCTTATGCCCAAGGATCTCAGACAACGATTTGATGTCAAAATCTGGTATCTCAATGGCTCGAACCGCAAACGTGTGTCTGATTTCATGAAACTTTACAGTGCGTAGGTTATGCCGTTTCAGGAAACGAGCAAAGAATTGACGATAGGTCCTGGGTTCCGTTGGTTTTATTTTGCCCGTCAGGAAATACTGATTTGGATTGTCGGAATAGTATTTCTTGATAATGTTTATAAGCAAGGACGGCACAGGGATAGTACGTGCAGAACTGGCCGTCTTTGGTGCGCCTATATGGACATAGGATGTGCCTTTGGTCTTGTCATAAATACGCTGAACTGTGCGCTGGATAGTGATAGTTTTATCGATCAGAGATATATCACGCATCTGCAATCCACATAGTTCACCTATACGAATGCCAGTAAACAATGCGACCAGTACACCAGCTGTGCGGCGGTTCAGTTTCATGTAGATACTTTGAATGAGTGCTAATTCCTCGTCCTTAGACAGGGCAATGACTCGCTTGATTGAAAAGTCCTTTGGATATTCTATCAAATCCCAACTCAGCATCGGGATAATCTGTTCTTTATATGCATATAGCAAACATAATCGCAGAACCAGTATAACATCACGGATAGTTTTGACAGTAAGACCGCCAGACTTGTCTAGGCGACCTTCATTATGCAGCAAAGTAATGTATGACTGGATGTCAGATTCTGTTATATTGCCAATCTTCTGCTTACCGAAATGCGGTACCAGATGATTCTCCGCAATCAGCATAAAGCTCGCATAGGTTGACGGCGTTATCATTGGCCTCTTCTGGACAAGCCAAGCGTTTACAAGTGTTTTGAATTGACTGTTTGTTGTTAGTTTCATTGTACATACTCCTTTTTTTCGTACAGAAGTATGTTGAGAAGAAAGCAACCTAAAAACAAACCGCTAGTATCGGTCTTGAACCGCTCCTCCGGTTCCCTGGATTTGAGGGGGATTATAAGCACAAAAAATTAAAAGACATTGCCAAGAAGATACAGCGAAAGGATCAAAATTCTATTGCACCAATTATGATGTTATCGGCTGGGGCCGGTTTTATAAATCAATCAGAAAAGTACTCTAGGGATAACGCAGGTCAAAGCCTTGCAAAATATACGGTATTAAACAAAGGAGAACTTGCATACAACCATGGTGCATCAAAACAAAAGCCCTTTGGTTGCTGCTATATGCTGACTGAAGAGAGTGCAAGAATTCCTTACGTATATCATTGTTTCGCCATTCCTGATAATAGTCCATCATACGTTGCAACACTTCTTAATAATCGGCGTTTAGAACGTCAATTAAAAAAGCTTATTTCATCTAGTGTGAGAATGGACGGACTTTTAAATATTTCCTATGATGAGTATATGAGTATTGATATCCTTTTGCCATCTCTGGCTGAACAACAAAAGATAGCTGATTTCCTGTCCCTGGTGGATGAACGAATTGAAAAGCAGCGACAACTTGGCGAGGTCTTGAAGAGATATAAAAGAGGAGTAATAAATGGGACATTTGATAACAAAATACAAGGCCAGAATTGGAAAACACATAGACTATCAGAAATCTTAACCGAAAGATGTACCTATTGTGAAAAAGATGGAACCTATGAACATGTTACATTATCTAGGGAGGGAATATTTCCAAAAACCGAAAGATATGATAGGGATTATCTAGTTTCCTCTGATGATAAGCGTTATAAAATAACGAAGTGTGGAGATATATGTTATAACCCCGCCAATATGAAATTTGGTGTCATCTGTTTAAATACATACGGCGATGCCATATTTTCACCAATATATGTAACTTTTGAGATAACTTCAAACATAGATAAGAATATGTTGGCTTTTTGCATAACAAGACAAAATTTTATAAACAGATCACTCAAATACCAACAAGGTACCGTTTATGAAAGAATGGCTGTTTCGCCAGAAGATTTATTAAGCATGACTATCGACTTGCCAGATGAAAAATCTCAAAAAGAGATTTCCAAATTATTCGTACTTATTGATGAATCCATAAAAAGAGAAATGGACAAGCTCACCACATTACAAAGATTAAAAAGCGGTTTGCTACAACAGATGTTTATATAAACATCTGTTGTAATAAAGCTTGCTTTGAATTTGCTAGTTCAGTCAGTATCTGCTCTTGCTTAAGAATGGTATTATCTATACCCCATAACAGGCCGACAACAGTCAACAATTCTGTTTCGTTGTTTGGTATATAAAAATCAAAATGCTCTATATCCGTATTTTTGATATTTTTCTGGGCTGCACCCTGACCAACGTTATTCATTTCCTGCTCAAAGTTAGAGCAGGATAAGACCTGATAGACATACTCTCTAATTGTTGAATCTGTAATATCTAATTTTGCAACACGTTGATTCAACAAACAGTCAAGCTGATTGACTATTGAAACACGACCAACATTTCCTGTCATGGATATAACCAAATCATTCGGTCGTAAAATTTGGTAATGCTGTATATCTGATGGTATTTCATCTACCATATTGCAGCTGTCAATGTCTGCATATCTATTGCCAGAAACGCTGCCAATTGTTAGAACTCTATATTTGCCTGATTCCGAATAGGTTTTGCTATCAAAAGCATAGCCCCCATAAACTTTTGAAAAATCACCTATACACACACTTTCCCATTTCAGTTGCTTTGCTGAATAAATTGAATAGAACAATCCTCTTTTATATCTCTTCAAGACCTCGACAAGTTGTCGCTGCTTTTCAATTCGTTCGTCTACTATAGACAAAAAGTCAGCTACCTTTTGTTGTTCTATTTTTTCCGGAAATGCTACAATGCCCGTCAGAACGCTGTCGTTGTTAACTTTCATATCATGTTTTGCACCAATATTAACTAAAGGTTTTAAATATTTATTGAGCTTTAGGTCATTGGCGAAATAATAATCAACGTATTTTGGAACTGCATTGTTATTTACATGATAGACAGCATATAATGTGGATACAATCCCCGGGACGCCCTTATTTACCTTTATAATCCCATAAGGATTTGCTTTCAATGGACTTTTTGTATAAACGATATTGTTTGACTCAACGACGTGGTAGTCCTTGACACTTTCTCCAGCAAAGGATCTTCCTTGTAATTCTATTTGATTTACAATTCCATATTCACCAGAAACAGAGAGAACATCATCCTTATTATATTTCAGATCTCTATTCCGTTCTTTATTTTCATGTAAATAAGTAGCAAGTGGTGTGTAATTGTATTCTCCCTCAAATCCAGGGAACCGGAGGGGCGGTTCAAGACCGATACTAGAGGATACACTTTTTGATAAAATGGAGCTTTTTGCATTATCTGTCATGGCTTAGTTCTCCATATCAAAAGGGAAGTCCAGACCCAATTCATCAAAGTATGGTTTCAATTTAGCATTGATTTCCTTGATGTCGGCATTTAGCTGTTTGATTTCAGCAGAGGTAGCAGCCAGATCGATTGGCTCTTCTTCCTCAAACGTGTCCACATAGCGAGGGATATTCAGATTGAAACCATTCTCGGCAATTTCATCCATTGATGCAACGTGGGCATATTTTTCAACGTCCTGACGCTTTACATAGGTGTCGACAATCTTGTCAATATCACAATCACGCAAGATGTTCTGGTTTTTGCCAGGTTCAAATTCTTTGGATGCATCAATAAACAGAATGTTATCCTTGTTGCCATTGCGGTTCTTCTTCAAGACAAGCACGCAGACAGGGATACCTGTGCCAAAGAACAGATTTGCAGGCAGGCCGATAACAGCATCCAACAGGTTCAGTTTCTCTATCAGGTATTTACGAATTGTTTCTTCGGCAGCACCACGGAACAAAACACCATGAGGCAACAAGACGGCAATGCGACCATCTTCGTCCATGTGATGAATCATATGCTGCACAAATGCAAAGTCGGCCTTACTTTTTGGGGCCAGTTTGCCGTATTCGCTGAAACGTTCATCTTCCAGGAATTTATCATCAGCAGACCAATTAGCCGAGTATGGGGGATTGGCCACTTGGATACGATATTGCTTATCCGCAGCAGCTTCCGAAAAATAGTCGTGTTCCAACGTGTCGCCATTATAGATGTCAAAACGGCGATAAGGAATGCCACGCAGAATCATATTCATACGAGCCAAATTATACGTTGTAGATGTCAATTCCTGACCATAGTATTTGTGAATATTTACATATTTTTTCAAGCGTAACAGCAAGGATCCAGAACCACAGGTCGGGTCAGCAGCAGCCTTAACATCTGTTAAACCATGACTGGCCAGACGGCATAACAGTTCTGCCGGACCGGATGGAGTATAGAATTCGCCAGCTTTCTTCCCTGCGGTTGCAGCAAATTGGCCGATCAGGTATTCGTATGCATTGCCCAGAACGTCAATTCTGGTATCTTCCACCCCAAATTCAATCTCGTCCAGGGATGCGATAATTTTTGCCATAACAGCGGAACGGTCTTTGACGGTATGACCCAATTTAGTAGAATCAAGTTGCATATCAGAGAACAACCCCTCAAAATCGTCCTGAGAATCATTACCAATCGTGGATTCCATCAGGCTGTTGATTGCTGCCTGCAGGAATTCAATATCGAAAGAACGATTTTCAACCATAGCAACAAGGTTGCGGAATAAATATTGCGGTTCAATAACAAAGCCCAAATCCTGAAGAGCTTCCTCAATTACCGCCTGCTTATACTCAGGATTGGCCCAAGCTTGCTCATAGGACATACCATCGTCCTTCAGAATCTTTTCCATATATTTCTCTGTGCGGTCAGACAAGTAATAATAGAAAATCATACCCAGGATATAGTTCTTGAATTCATATGCCTCCATATTTCCACGTAAGGCATTGGCCATATTCCACAATTTATTACACAGGGTTTTCTGATGAGCTTGTATATCGTCCATTTCCGTAGTCCTTTAATTATTGAAATTTTTCAGTTAAGTTTTTAATAAATTCCACAATGCGTGACACTAAGCTTTTCTTCTTAAGCAATGACATTTGTTGCGGTATACGATCACGAATGTCGCCAGCATCCATAACGCCTGAGAACTCATATTCGGATATGACCTCAGCCAACATCTTAGGATCAAGTTCTTCCGCTGTGGCAAAGGCTTGAATTTCTTTTGCTTTTTCCTTGGATTCAAATTCATTATACGCATCATCAACTTCATCGGCATTGGACAAGCCACAAACAATGCGATCCAAGAAAGCCTGCAGCAATTCAACCTTGCGCATAAGAGCAGGATTGTCTGCACGTTTCAATTCTTCCTCAATGTGCTTAATATCGCTATCACGTTGTGCTGGGTTATCAAAGCTGATGTTGCGGATCAGGTTCATGATATAAGCAACATTTATTCGATTGCTCTCCATAAGCTCAATGCAGAAATCAACATCATTGAGAACCGAAACAGTCTCACGAGAGATTTGACGATTGCGATAAAGCATTAAGTATTTGCTTTTATAGTCTTGATATTCCTGATCGGACATATCAAGGCCAGAATTGTCGATGTTGAATTCAATGAACGTGCGCAATGAATTCAAATACTTTGTCAGCTCACGGAACAATAGGATGAATTTCAGTTGTTCATTTTCATCCTGCATTGTATCAATCGCATCAGGGGTCAGGGCAATTTCACGTATTTTGTAAACAATCTCGTTATACTTTTCTACGAAATGCTCATACGGTGGGGTAAACACACCCTCTGTCTGGCCCTTTGAGAACAAGGCGATTGCGTCATCAGTATTCTGCTTCAGATTGCGATAACAAATGATGATGCCAAACGGCTTGGTTTCTTTTTCAACACGATTGGTGCGTGAATATGCCTGTAACAGGTCATGCCACTTCAAATCCTTGTCCACGTATAAAACCTGCAGTGGTTTGCTGTCAAAACCGGTCAGGAACATGTTGACAACCAACAAGATGTCCAGGGATTTCGTTTTTTTGCCCTTAACACGGTCAGAAATGTCCTTGTGATAGGCGGCAAAGGTATCCGTAGAAAAATTGGTAGAATATGTATTATTGTAATCCTTAATCATACGATCCAAAGCATCACGACTATGCTCATCCTGGGATTCACCATCCTCATTTTGACCGAATGAGAATATACCCCCAATATTTAGTTTGTGGTCTAACTTCTTGAAGATGTCATAGTATTTGATAAGCATAGGGATAGAGGAAACGGCAAATATAGCTGTATATTGACCATTACGTGTCTTGGCCAAGTGATTGGATACGATGTGGTTTGCAATCATATTCATGCGTTCACCAGCCATATAGAGTTCCGCTGTATCAATGGCTTTTGCCATTGCTTTGTCACCAGCATCATAATCCTCTTTCATGGTACGAATGTATTCAATATGGAACCCGAGAACATTATTATCAAAAATAGCATCTTTTATAAGGTAATTATGCAGGCAGTCTCCAAACAGTTTAGCAGTGGTCTGGACAACCTTGCCCTCAACCTTACCATTAACCTCAAAACGAGGCGTGCCAGTAAAGCCAAAGAATTGGGCTTTGTTGAAATGACGAACTATGTCCTTGTGCATTTCACCAAATTGACTGCGATGACATTCATCGATAATAAAGACAACTTTCTCGTCCTTGTACATATCCATCACTTTGGCATGTCGTGCAGATTTTACAGCATTTGACATCTTTTGTATTGTGGTGACAATCAACTGGCGGTTTTTATCCTTCATCTGATTGACCAAGACATTGGTCTTGTCGGTTGCATCAACAGAGCCTTCCTCAAATTTGTTGAATTCTTCGGTTGTTTGTGAGTCCAAATCCTTGCGGTCAACCAAGAAAACTACCTTTTTGATATTTGGATTAGATGCAAGAATTTGAGCCGTCTTGAATGATGTTAGAGTTTTGCCAGCACCGGTTGTATGCCAGATATACGCATTCTTGTTAGTCAAAGTAGCCTGACGGACAAGTGCCTCAACAGCATAAACCTGATATGGGCGCATGATCATCATCATTTTATCAGTATCATTCAGAACAGTGTATTTGGTCAGCATTTTGATAATATGATCACGGGCAAGGAAACTGACGGCAAAGTCCTGTAAATTAGTAATACGAATGTTGTTAACGTCAGTCCAGAAGAATGCCAGACTGTGCAGTAATTCCTTGTCAGAATTTGCAAAGTATTTACTGTCTACACCATTGGATACGACAAATGCCTGAATATAATGAAATAGGCCATTATAGGAATGCTTTTTATAACGCATAACCTGATTAACCGCTTCCTTGATATCTGCACCACGGCGTTTCAGTTCAACCTGGACAAGGGGAAGACCGTTCACCAGCAATGTGACATCATAACGATTAACATACTTACCAACCACAGTAGTTTGATTGGTTATCTGAAATATATTCTTGGTATGGTCTTCATTCAGCAGGGAAACATAGACCTTATCGCCATTATCACGTTCCAGGACAAACTTGTCTCGCAGAATTTTAGCACTTTGGAAGACATTTTTTCCCAGCAGATAGTTAAATACACGTTCCCATTCCTTGTCGGAAAGCGGCGTTTTAAGCTTATCACTGTTAAAGGCAAAGAACTGTTTCTTGAAATTTTCTTCAAGCTCTTCGTAGCTCTGAATGGTAACAAACTCATAGCCCTGACCAGAGCCTTTTTGCTCTCCAGACTTGATGTCAAAACCGCTGAGTTGCTTAATAAATAGCCTTTCCAATTCTGCTTCACTTTGATAAGACACTGTAATCCCCTTTACCTAATGTCATTTATTTTGAAATAATACCTAGAAACAATAAAAAAATCAACAATTAGTATCCCAAAGTTTTAAGAAAAAGCTATTAGTCAAAATAGGAGTTTGAAACAAGTTGGAATATAAGATATAATTTCAAAAAAATAGGAAAAGTTATGTTCAAGATTTCAAAATCAGACTATGTATTAGGGGTAAAATGTCCAAATGCAATATGGTTCAAGAAACTGCGTAAGGATTTGGCCAAGGAATTTGACACATCAATCTTGGAACGAGGAATCGAAATCGGCAGGCTTGCCATAGACAAGTTCCCAGGCGGCAGATACATCACAGCTAAACCATGGGAGTATGAGGCTGCGTGGCAGACCCAAGATGCCATTCAGGCTGGCGAGCCATATATCTATGAGGCGACATTGTCCACCAAGACAGGCGAATACTGTGCGGTGGACATTCTTCGTAATAACAATGACGGCACATGGGACATTATAGAGGTCAAAGGCTCAACCCACCCACACGAATATCACTATATTGATGCATCATTCCAGAAATACGTATTCACACAATGTGGGGTCAAAATCCGTGATTGCTACATAATGACCCTGAACCCAGAATACGTCAGACACGGTGCGCTGGATATCCAGGAATTGTTTGTGCTGCATAATGCAAATGAAGAATTGCAACCAATGGAACAAGTCGCAGCAGACGTGGCACGCATTCGTGCGGTGCTGGACGGACCTGAACTGGGGATTGCGATATCCAAGGGCAAGTGCAACAGGTTCTATGACTGCCCGTATCAGCATCATTGCTGGCGTAATATTCCGGATTATTCAGTGTTCAATGCATTTAAAGGTGCGCTGGCAGATGAAATGTATGCGGCATACGGTGCCGACCTGGCCAACATACCGGAACAGGAACGTATCAAGCAAATGCACCCTGGCGACATAGAGGCATACCTGACCGGCAGACAGGTCATCAATCCAGACATCCTGCGCAACTTTACAGACCAGTTGCAGTGGCCACTGTATTTCCTGGACTACGAGTCCATCATGCCGGCTGTGCCGATGTTTGATAACACAAAGCCGTATCAGCAGATTTGTTTCCAGTTTTCACTGCATGTGCAGCGGACCCCAGGGGGCGAACTGGAACACTACGAATACCTGCACAATGAATCCGGCACAGATCCAAGACCAGGTTTGATAAAGAAACTGATAGAAACCATCGGGACCACCGGATCGGTCATTGTCTATAACCAGCCATTTGAACAAGGCAGAAACACAGAAATGGCCCGTGACTTTCCTGAATACGCAGACCAATTGCTAGCGATAAACGAACGCATACTGGACTTGCTGACACCATTCCGTGAACGGGGCCTGTATCGTCCATGCCAGAACGGCAGCGCATCAATTAAACAGACACTGCCAGCTTTTGTGCCAGAAATGAGCTATGAGAATCTTGGAATACACAACGGTACTGAGGCAAGCGATCAGTTCATGGCATTTATGATCGGCAAACAGAAACCAGAACAAACGGTGGCGATGATGCAGAATCTGCATGAATACTGCGGTCAAGACACTATCGCTATGGTGCGCTTGTTAGAGGTTGTACAAAGAAATTTGCAGATCCAGACACCAGAAAAACAAGAACTGTTTGATCAGGCACAGGCTTATATTGACAGGTATTATAAGGAGGAAGAATGCGTTTATTATCAGTTGGAATTATGTGAAGAAGAAAGGATTATGGATCCAGATGTTTTAGAGGATTTGGAACCGACCTTTTCTCAAAAACTGTTTGAACTGATAAAGAAACAGGGAATGTCAGAAACAGATTGCTATAAAAATGCAAATCTTGATCGTAGATTGTTTTCAAAGATACGCAGCGATGACGATTACCAACCAAAGAAAAATACAGTTTTTGCATTGATATTCGGCTTAAAACTAAACTTGAAAGATGCCAAGGATTTACTTGATGCCGCCGGATATTCGTTATCCCACAGCATAAAAATGGATGTTTTAATAGAGTTCCTGATTAAAAAGCGGGTTTATGACCTAATAATTGTCAATGAGGTGCTGTATAAATATAACTGTCCATTGTTGGGCGGTGTATAAAATGTCGCTTTCCAAGCGACCAAATCAGGTAAAAAGCGATGTATGATTGTCTTGTCAATATAACCAAAAGGATAAGACATGAAACCAAAAGCAGAACAAGAACAAAGAGGGTCAAAGAGATTAACCGAGATTGTGTTCATACTGGACCGATCTGGCTCGATGTCAGATTTAGTAGACGATACAATTGGTGGGTTTAACTCAATGATAAAAAAACAAAAGGATGAGGAGGTAAACGCACTAGTATCTACGGTCTTGTTTGATGATAAAGCAGTTGTTTTACATGACAGGATTGATATTTCAAAAGTGCCAGAAATGACCAAGAAAGATTATTGGGCCAGAGGAACAACCGCATTGTTAGATGCTGTTGGGTCATCGATTAGGCATATCAGCAACATTCATAAATATGCACGAAAGGAAGATGTGCCAGCAAAGACAATGTTTGTGATCACTACAGACGGAATGGAAAATGCCAGTAAGATTTATTCATTAGACAAGGTCAAGAAGATGATTAAGAACCAACAGAATAAATATAAATGGGAATTTCTATTCTTAGGGGCAAATATTGATGCTATATCAGCAGCAAGAGAAATTGGAATTGATGAAGATCATGCTGTTGAATATAAAAATGATTCCAGAGGAACAACAGTACTATACCAAACTGTGTCCGATGTGATTGAGAATTGCTGCTGTTGTTGTGATGAGCTGCCAAAAAACTGGAAACATTCTATAGAGGATGATCTTAAAAATCGCAAAAAAATATAGGAGAATATTTAATTCTTTGCAAATAATAAAAAGTATGTAAATATAGTATAAAGGATGGCAAAAAATATGAAACAATATATTAGAAAAATTCTAGCTGCCTGTACTCTAATATTGTCGGCTATTGTGGGAGTCTTGGTCTTTAATTCAGGAAAAGAATTTAGCAAGGAAAATATGCATCATATGTGTATTGAAACATTGATAGAGAACGCACCAACGAAGTACAGAGAAGATAATAGTTATCTCCATAAGGTAAAAGTATATTGTGACTGCTATGTTGAAAAATACTTTGACGAAATAGATTTGGATACAAAAACTTTTAAAAGATTTCCAAATCTAAACAAGAAAGATGAAGCAGCATTAGATGCGGTTTTAAATGAAATAGATAAAGGTGCGATTGATGCTTGCCTTCCATTGATTCTGGAAGATAAGACGACAAGTAAATGATTTTATAGAGGAGTTAGGAAATGATGTGGGTATTTATTGTGGTTGGGCTTTTACTGTTTTTTATACACGGTTCCAAACAAGGAGCAAAGGCTATCAAAATGGAAATGCTCCCACAGCTCGGACCTATTCTATGGGGAATCCTGTTGCCCTGTGAGGATGATAGGTTCAAAGAATTTGTGTCTGCACGAATTGAATCATCGATAATTGGTTTGACACCAAAGGAAAGGGAACGTGTGCTTGCAGACTATTCTTCTAAATATGAATTCTTGTGTGGAGCTGTAGTTGGAGCCTATAAGTCATATATTAAGTTGGATCCAAGTAAAAAAAATGACTTTATTCCACTTTTAGAAAAACTTTATCTCTCCATTCCAGAATTTATGAAAGAGTATCTGACTATTTCTGAACTTCCAGATGGATGGGCAACAAATCATAATTGGTAAAAAATGGGAGAGCAATATGAATAAGAAGAACTGGTATGTGCTTTGTTCTATTATGTTAGGGGTAGCGATTTTACCCATTATGCCTTATGGATATTATGAATTCCTAAGGTTAGTTATATGCGGCGTTTCGCTATGGCAAATTTGCGTTCAGTATAAGAAAAATAATGTGTTTCCTGTAGTATTATGCTTAATTGCATTGCTATATAATCCTGTGTTTAGCGTCCATCTAAGCCGTGAGATATGGACAGTATTAAATGTACTAACTCTTGTATACTTTTTATTAAACAAGACGGAAAGGTGACTAGAGTACCAAATATGGTGGGAAAATATAAACGGACGTATAGCGATAATACCTAAACAAAACAATAAAACCGCCCAACCGGGCGGTTTTTTGATGTAAAAAAATGAAATCATAATGAAATCTACATAGAAATCTACCGGCGTTTTCTGTGTGATTCTGTGTGATTATGTAATTGTATAAGATGGTATAAGACGCTATTTAATCCATTTTTGGACAATTTTGGGCCACTTCCCAGTATGTAGAAAACAATAAAAAATCCGCAGAAATCTGCGGAAATTCTGGCTCGGGCAGTTGGACTCGAACCAACGACATACGGATTAACAGTCCGTTGTTCTACCGACTGAACTATGCCCGAATAGCGAACAGAATAATATATCAAAAAGTCGCAGAAGTCAAGCATTTTTTGAATGTTGCCATAATATTGTGTAATGTGCAGAAATCCGGGGCTTTTGCCTGTGTGTTTTCGCCCAGGTGTAGCGTGTGTGTAAAACATTTTTTTCGCCTTTTTTGAGCTGTTTTTGTCCGTGCGTCTGGGCGGTTTTTTGTGGACAATCTTCTGAAACAATTATAAAGCGAATTGTGTGGCGGAAATCTGCGGTTTTTGTTCTTTGTTTTGCCCAAATGTGCCAAAACTGTGTGTAACGCCCAGTACATGGTTGTAGCAGTCCGCGTGTCTTGACGACAATTTTTTCCCAGAAAACCGCCCAAAGCCCCAAAAGCGTTTTTGCGGATTTCGGCAATCTGTGTAGCGCCTGTGTAAAACACAGACCAGTTGCAACTATATGCGCTTGTGTCCATATCTAAATCCGTCAGAAAAGCATTCGATTTTTGCCTATAATTTTTTAATAACGAAATTTATGCAAATTTTTGCAAAAAATGTCCCATTTTTGCTACACAGAAAACCGTTTCTCTTGATTTTATGTGTTTTTTGGGGTTCTATACAAACAAAATAAAAAAGGAAACCCATGACGTATAAAGATGTAGTGTTCGAAATGTTTGAATCTGCCACAGCAGAACTTGAAAAAGGTAACGTTTATAGTGCAAATGTGTTGTTGTGGGCTTGTCGTGAGTTGCTGTGGCGAACACATGGTGTTGCCCAAGGAGAACACCTTGATTGGTTGTTGGATTTGTGGTTTAACAAATATACGGACGAACAACTTGAACAAGCTTTCAATATTTTGCAGTCAGAAAACAGATTGCCCGAAGAAATTGATTCCATAGATGTCTTGAAATCAAAATTGAAGCGAGCAATGATAAAGGAAAACCCAATAAATCTAGACGAGATAAAAAATAAATTTAATGATTGTTACGAGATGTACAACAACAGTAAACATGGTTCTGGTCGTGGTTTTGGCGTAACAGGCTTAGATAAGGAAGTAGATGATGCTCTCGACCACCAAGTTGTAAAAATGCTGCATCAAATGGTATCATATTACATCGATAGTATTTATACAAAAGACATTATTGAAAAATATGGCTTAGAATACATGGACAAGAAATACGGCAGCCCTAAAAATTAGTTGTTTCAAACGATAGTTAATATATTCAATTTACATTTCTGATTTTTAGTGATAGACTATGAATTGAATCCATAGGGATATGGGTTCGGGGTTGTCAAAAGCCCACTTCATCCGGTACAAAATCAAGGCGTATCGAAAATCCGATATGCTTCCTGTGGTTTTGTGTCGTTATTTATCCCTGACTTAATAAGTCGGGGGGCTGTTCGTTATACAACAGGGGAAACCCGAAAGCGACAGAATCAACGATGAAGTGATTTTTGAACTCCCCGACCGCCTAACATCCCATGGCGGTCTAACTTTTTTTATAAAGGGGTGTAAAATGAAAAACATATTTTTAACAACAGCTACGATATCATTGTTCTCTTTGCCGGCCTTGGCGGTAGATGCACAGTTTTTTATCGGGGCAAATTACTCTGGTGCTAATTTATCATATACTTCAGAGGCAGAAGAAGTATTGGATGAAATGTTAAGCTTTGTGCCAGATTTTTACCAGGTTCTGGGTGCAGAAGCTGGTGTGAAGTTTGCTGCAAGCTCAAATGATAAAGTTTCGTTTGGCGGTTCGATTGCATATGATTATGCGTTTGACGAAGATGCGGTTGTAAGATATCCATACAACCAAGCTTATTCAGATGTGACCATTGGTTTTTCGGCATTTAGTGCAATGGCAGACGCTTATTTCAATTTTGATTTTAGTGACACAGAAAAAGGTTCTTTAATTTTTGGCGTCGGATATGCTAATGTGAACCAGCGTGTTGAAATGACAGCGACAGAATTAGCAATAAGCAACGGTGTTTATAGTATAAGTGAAGAAGATGACGGTGGGGCCGCAGTCTTCAAAATTGGCTTGTCGGCAGATATAAAAAATGGATTCGGCATACAAACAACATTGCGTTATTTTGTGCCAACTGGTGATTCTGATATCAAGGGAGCATTTCTGTGGGGTGCAGGACTGCGTTATACTTTTTAATACATGAACACAAAGGGAAACAACATGAAGAAGATATTAGTTTTATCTATATTGGCATTGACGGGATGTGCTTCAATTGTTGACGGCGGACCGGATACAATAAACTTAATGACCAGTAATGGCGCATCGGTAAAAGCACAGATAAATTCAAAGCAGTTTGGAACCCAACAGATAACATTGCCAACTTTTATAACAGTTCCAAAATCTTGTTCTGATATAACCGTTAATGTCATGGAAGACAAAAAGGTAAATCAATCTAGTGCGATTGTATCGTCCAGTGTGAATCCATGGATTTTTGGAAATGTAGTCTTTGGTGGGCTGATAGGTTTGGCGGTTGATGGTGCGGCTGGAAATATGTGTACATATGACAGCAGCGTTATTGTGCCCATTAGTTCAAAGTAATAAAAACCAACCGCCCAATCGGGCGGTTGGTTTAGTTTTTTATAATATCACTCTTTTCATCGTTAGCAAACTGTAGGTGCAAATATTCAAGGGCGATGAGTAGACTATACGGATTTTTACAGTTGTTTTTTGAAAAAAATGTGCTAGTTTTAAAGAAATAGCTACTTTTTTGGTGTAATTTATGGTATAATCCGACACGTAGTCGGGAGAGTAATATGGCAGAAAAATTGGAGTTTCATTTTAAGGGAGGAATTGCTGATGGTCAACAGTTACCTGTTGATTGTATGATAAATTTGCTCTCAAACATAAAAGAATTAGTATATTTAATAGTTTCGCAATCCCAAGGAATTGCTTATAACGAGAGATTTAAACCATCAAAAGAAATAAAAGATAACTATCTTGTAAAATGTGAAGTACCACAAGTCGGCAGTTATGCTATGCCGATTGAAATAGATTATGTGGGGCAAGAATTGCCTTTGGACCCAGTGAAGCCAGGGGAAAAAATTCAACAAGTAATGAAATGGGTTATTGATGACGAAGAGGAAAAAATAATTCACTTGTTACCCAATCCAAAGATGAGAGTTCGTGCATTGTCGTGTATGCGCAATGCATTACCGCGGGCGACCGACGGTATTTTTGTGGAAGTTGCGGCAAACGATAATGTGCCACAGGCAATCAATAGTCGCATGGTGCAAAGAAAAATTACGCCAATTATAGATAAGACACAGGATGTTGTGGAAGAGTATATGACAGTAGTCACTGGACGATTGGCCAGTATAAATTTTGAAGAAAAGAAAATAGTTATAAACCATCCTGTTACTCGTAAAGAATTGGAGTGCTTTTACAACGAAGAAATTGAAAGCATGTTATTTGAT
The DNA here is from genome assembly GCA_045631065.1 of Candidatus Enterousia sp. Classification (GTDB taxonomy): domain Bacteria; phylum Pseudomonadota; class Alphaproteobacteria; order Rs-D84; family Rs-D84; genus Enterousia. The sequence continues at coordinate 23,907 of JAZQUA010000035.1, forward strand.
AATAGACGACAGCTGGTTCAAATTACAGGTAGTGTAGTTTTTGATGATAATGAACAGCCAAAAAAGATAACGGATGTTGTAAATATTCAAGAGGTTGATTTATCACCAATAGAAGTAGATATTATTATTTGTGATGACAGAAAATTGCACATGAAAGAACATTTAACGCTAAAACCCGTATTAGATGATTCTGAGCAATTATATACAGTTGAATATCCAGAGTTAGGCATCAGTGCTTTTGCGTATACTAGACAAGAACTAACAGAAGAAATAGAAGACGATATTTGCTATCTATGGGAAGAATATGCACTGGCGAATGATGACGAGTTGTCTGATGACGCTTTGACGTTAAAAAATCGATTGTTATCTGCTATTGAAGAGGTGGCCTAATGTCATATCGTGAAAGAGAAACCGTTAAGGGAAGCTTGGTGCGAAAGGGTTTTTTACTAAAAGATGGAAGAACCGATCATTGGCGTTTTATTTATATTTCGCAAACAGGCAAAAAGACGTCAATAAATACAAAAATAAGCAGAGGAACAAAGTACAAAATCATCACAGATAACTTGTTGTTGCAGATGGCAAAGCAGTGCAAATTACCCAAAACCGAATTTTTAGAACTGGTTGACTGTCCATTGTCGCGCGAACAATATGAGGAAAGGCTCAGGGGAGTCGGGCTGAATATTTAGAAAGGAAATTAGCTTAGATGGCAGAATTCGAGCAGCAGACACCATGGGTAAGCCGGATTCATTCCTGCCACGAGGTTAAGTTTTTCGTTTCACGAACGCATCCTGGGCGTTCGTTTCTTTTTTTGTTAAACAATATGCAGTAAAGGTTACAATATGATCGAAGTAAAAAATAAATTGGATTTTATAACTCAACAAAACGAACAATTGATTTCGCTATTGGCGACATTGATACGCACATTGGAAAACAAAGGTGTTTTTACCAAACAAGATTTGTATAACCATGCTGCAATCGGTAAGGCGTTAGAGCAAAGTCTTACACTTTTTGGTGTCAACAGAAAGTAAACAATAGGTGATGTTTGGTATGTGATATGTAGGTCAAATTGCTACATATAAAAAGCAAAAAATCTATCCAACGATATCCAAAACAGTACATCGCATGTGGTGAAAAATGGACTTTTGGTGTGCTGTTAAAAAATGTAAAAAAATCGGTGTAAAATGGGGTGCTGTGTAGCAGCTGTGTAAAACACAGACCTGCTTAAACCCCATTTGAAGCCTATGTTCGTCAAAAATAGTGCCAATTTTAATATCAGAAAAATCCCAGATTTACAGGGTGTTCGGAACTAAATCAAGTTATAGGAAGATTGAGTCGTTTGTGTTAACAGTCCGTTGTTCTACCGACTGAACTATGCCCGAATAGCGTTGCATATAATATACTAAAAAAACGCAGAAGTCAAGTGTTTTTAGAAGAATTTTGTCGTATGTTGTGCGTCCCGCAAATCCGCAGAAAACCTGGACTTTTGTCCCAAACTGTATGTAAATGTGTGTTTTTGTTGCTTGTGTTTAAGCATTACTTTGCGTTTTCTTTAATGCTTCGTAAAGCAGAGGTTCAAATGCTAAAATTTCCGATGATTTTATTACAAAACCCAAGTTCATAGGAATTGCTGTAGAAGTGTTCTTTGCTTCAGGCGTATTTGAGAGCATTATTTCTCCTTTTGCATTAAACATAGGGCCAGCATATAATACCCCTAAAAATTTAACACGATTGCCAGAAAAAGCACTGCCGCCCATAGCGTATAATCCTTCATTTAGAATAAATACAGGTGAACCACTAGATCCTGGGAAACAGGCCATGTCCACAACAAATTCAGAGCGTCCTTCATAGTTGTTTTTTATATCGGTTGCGGTTATTCCTCGTCTCATAAGTGGTTTGTGGTTATATTTGTCCGCCAAGGCTCTTGGGTAGCCAACCATAACAACCTCTTCTAAAGCAGAAAATGTCTTGATGTCTTCATCGGTGGGAAGTAAGTTTGTCGCCAGAGGCGCATAAAATAGTTGAATGCCACGAACTTCTAAATCCCTTATGGCTTTGCCTATAGGTAGACAGCATAAATCTGTGTCTGGATTTGGGTGTGGAACCCATGCTGTCATGTCGGGTGCAAAAATATTTACGATTTCTAAATTATTTGGCGAACCGTCCGGATTTTTTTTACAAATAGAAAAGAAACAAGTATCAGCATCTTTAATGACGTGCTTGTTTGTAATTAGGACAGGAATACACAGATCGTCTTTAATGCATAAGTGCATTATAAAGCCTGTGCCAGATGACGTAGTGTTATTTTTATTATTTACACATTGAATTAAACACGTGGCGTAAGTAACTAATTCTGAAGGTGACATGATATAACCTTTGTTTACTATCTATATAGTTTCTTTTTATCGTTCTTCAAGGTTGTTTTGGTAATATCCATGAATCAATCGCTAATATATTCAATTTACATTTCTGATTTTTGGTGATAGACTATGAAATGATTCCAATGAGAATTGGGTCGAGACTGTGATAAGTCTTTAGTATCTGCGGTGCGACTTTGCATCGTTATCGGATGTAATGGTGCATTTTTGCGCCGTTTATCACCCTTGTCCGTATGGTCAAGGGAGTCGTTGGTTATAATGGTAAATTCCAAAAGGCCACGAAATCATATCAGATACTATGATTTATCACCTCCCTTCGACCACCAATTCCTTTGGTGGTTAATTTTTACTACGGAGAAATAATATGAAACTAAAAATGTCTTTTATGCTTATAGCAGTAGCGTTTATTAGTGCTGCACAAGCCGAGTCTATAAAAATAAACGCCGATTATCATAAAGATACGAGTTCTTCCGAGATAGAATCTGGCGACAGCGAAACTGCTTATTTGCAAATAGCAAATAAAAAGACACGCTATTTCATTGGCGGCGGGTTGGGGATAGCGCTGCCATTTTATTCTGATTATACCGTATACTCGTGCGAAAGATGGTCTTCGGGATACCAGTACTGCACAGACACAAATCTGGCATACGATTTTCCAAGCTCTTATCTAAATATCAATCTAGATGGCGGGGTAAGATTTGGTAAAAAAACAGACATGTACAATTACGGTTTTAGTGCTTTTTACAATATATTAAATAACAAGTCCGTAACAGTAGAAGATTACAATGATATAGAATACAAAATGAATTTTGAACATTCTATCTACGGTATAGCTTTTGATAACTATTTTGGTCTTAGAGAAATTCGTGGGTTGCGGACAGATATTATTCTGGGGCTTGGCTATGCAGGCATAAGTTCAGAAATCAAAGAAAATGACATTGTTCACAAGTCTACATCTGGTGCACCATTCATTAACCTTGGTACGTTGGCGTCATTTGATAGTGGCTGGGGAGTGTATTTTTATACGAAATATTTCTTCCCTCAAGATACTATTGACATAATCTTTGGTGCAGATTTGGGGGTCAGATATACATTCTAGGAGTTCGATATGAAACGACATCTATTACTTTTGCCGATTGTTTTATCTGCTTGCTCGAAAACAATACCCTTTTATACATACGAAAACACTCATGTACTGGATGAAAAACTTGCACAAAAAAACGTATGCTTGATTATTGATAATAAAAAAACACAATACAAAAAAGGCACGAAAGAACTAGATTCAGACCCTTTCTTAGGCAATGAAGGTTTTTCGTCGAGTGCAGTCGATAAGACCACCCGAGATTACGATTATGCATTTGTTAACGATAGTTGTAAAAGCCCTATAGAGCTAACTCGTAAAATAGAAGTTTCTGGTATATTCTATCCAGGAACTTGCTCTGAAAAAGTGTATGCTGGTTCCGTTTATACTGGCAGTAGCACTTATTCTTCTGGGCGTGCTTCTGCAACACTTATAGGGAATAATATACTTGGGTCTTATTCCGGAACAACAGATACTTACATTGACAGCATACCTATTTATAATACTCGTAGATACCCATGTATAAAAGAACAGTATCTTACACAGATAGAATTCTATCATGATTCTAAATACGTGGGAAAAATTAGAAACAAATACTGGAGCACATCCGACACAGATGAAACGATAGATGACTTTACAGAAGAGTTCTTACGAATTTTATCAACACCAACAAAAGAATAACAACCGCCCATCCGGGCGGTATGTTTTAGCATGAGTGCACCAGTGTTTTTACCCTACAAACTGTTATCAGCCGTATAACATATACATTTTTACCTACCATAAAAATTACCCTAATAATGTTGTAATGTGTCTGTTAATGTGTCAGCATAATCAAAAAGGATATAACTATGTATGAAAATTTTAACAACAATGACATATTAACCGTACGGGCTATAAAACTATTTTTAGCCCCCAGGCAAATAGATAAAGAAACAGCAGACCGCACAGAGCTGTTGATTAAATCTTGGATACGACAACAACTGGACGACTACAGACAACATATAGTAATGGGCGGACAAAACACTTTGCTCCCTGGATTTGTGCGCGGACTTCGCGTGTCGGCATTATATTTTGACGACCAGGATTTGCAAAAAGAAGTTTCTAAATTCCTGGACAACCCAAACATAAAAAATCTTGAAGACATCGTACGCAAACTCGATGAATCAATAGCCAAAAAGCAATTAGACAAATTATTAAAGAAAAACAGATAAACAACCACCAAAATATGGTGGTTGGTTTCTCTTGCTCTACGGACGGGTTTCCGTTGTGCTGGGGTGGGGAAAAGTGTGTATAATTTTTCTGGTTGAAATCATCATTGAATTCAACCAGAAATCAGTATTGAAATCGTGGAACGCAAAATTTGGTTCAAATCGGTTTGCGGTATGAAAATGTATGTTTTTCAAACGGTATCCATACAGGTTTTAACAGGTTTTAAGCGTAATGTGTTAAGTTGTCAGAACTGAAAAAAGCAACAAAAAAACCCAGAAATCTGGGCAAAACTCGAATTTGCTGTTGGACTTGCTCTTATGGTTAACAGTCCGTTGTTCTACCGACTGAACTATGCCCGAATAGCGTTGCTAATAATATAACTTATTAAATTCTATTTCAAGTGTTTTTTTTATGGTTTTATAATTTTTTTTTAAATTTTTTAAAATTGACTAAATTTTAGGCAGGTTATAGGATAACTGCATATATTCTTTTTGTGGTTGTTTTTTAGGGTGCGTTTGTGTGTGTTAGATTATTGTGTGCAACTATAACGCGAATCGTGGTGCAGAATGCGACCCTGTATTAACGACTGGTGAGCAAGGCGATTTTTTGATTCGTCTACCTGAATCTGAAGCTTTGTTAAAAATTGCAAACAAGACAAAAAATGTCAAATTCCTGTCTGTATTCAATCCAAACTCTTATTCAAAGAAGGGGTATTGTTTGTTGAATATTATTCCATTTGATACAATGGAAAAATTGGGATGGGAGAATACAGATTGTCATTATCGCTTGTACTGTGGTGCGCCAGAATTCATGGATTATGACCAGTATTATGCAGTAGAAATTTGTGGGTTCTAATGTACAAAAAAACGCCCATCTGGGCGGTTTTTGTTATACTGGGTATATTTTCTGATTTGATAACAAGTGTTGACTTTTGGGCTATAATGGGCAATAATCCCAAGGAATTTAGGCAAATATAAAGAAGTAAAATATGAGTAAAAAACCAAAAGAAAAGCTGTCAAGAGAGCTGAAAAATAAAATTTTGCACAATATGTTTGTAAATAATTACAGACGTATGTGGCCGTATATCAAGCCTTATTGGTTCCGTGGTGTAATGTCACTGGTGTTGGCAATGCCGATTGGTGCGATGGACGCTGTGATTGCGATGGCGTTAAAACCATATATGGACTTGGTTATGGTAGAAAAGTCTGTTCAGACTGCGTGGTATATTCCGTTGGTTATTATACTATTTACCGTTGTGCAGGGTATTTTGACATATGTGGCAAATTATTTAAATACTTGGTCTGGGGCCAAGATTACAAATGGTTTAAAGTTATCGCTGTATAAGAAGATGTTGTTCTTTGAAACAGAATTCTTTAACAAGAAAAATTCTGGTGATGTTATTTTTATGTTTAACAACAATGCAGATATGGCATGTGCGGGCTTGTTGACTAATTTAAAGAACCTGGTTCAGAAATTATTTACGGCGATTTCGTTGATTTTCGTGCTGTTCTATAATTCTTGGCAATTGGCGTTGATTTGCGTAACTGTCTTGGTTGGTGCGCTGTTGCCAATGACAACACTAAAAAAGAAAGTAAATGCAGTGTTTAGCAAATCTATATTGGCAGATGCCGCGTTGTTGACAGCGTATAATGAATCGTATGCTGGGAATAAAACGATTTCTGCATATAACTTGGAACAATATCAAGAACAAAAGTTCAGTGGGGTTTTGGATTCGGTATTTAAATTAAAAATTAAATTACTGCAAAGAACAAAATGGGTTACACCTGTGATGCATATCGTATTGTCATTCGGTATTGGTTTGGCAATATGGTTTGGTTCTTATCTGATTTTGAACGGCACAATTACCAGCGGTAGTTTTGTTTCATTCTTGGCTGCCTTGATTATGTTGTACACACCAATGAAAAGTATGGGGTCAACATATAACTCTGTGTTGATGTCTTTTTTGGCGATTGAACGTGTATTTGATGTTTTGGATTCTGTGCCTGCAATCAAAGACAATCCAAATGCTGTTCAAATGCATGCAACACACAAAAAGATTGAATTTAAAAATGTATCTTTTGAATATCTCAAAGACGTACCAGTATTGAAAAACGTTAACCTGACAGTAAATCAGGGCGATGTTATTGCGTTGGTTGGAAATTCTGGTGGTGGAAAATCTACGTTGGTCAGTTTGTTACCTCGTTTCTATGATGTGACATCAGGTGAAATTTGTGTTGACGGTACAGATATTCGTGATTTTACATTGAATTCTTTGCGTCAAAATATTGCTGTTGTGTTCCAAGATAATTTCTTGTTTTCTGGCACGATTCGTGAAAATATCTTGCTGGGTGATCAAAATGCAACCGAAGCTCAGATTAAAAAAGCTATTAAAATGGCCTGTTTGGAAGACTTTATCAAAGAATTGGATAACGGTCTGGATACGCAAATTGGTGAACGCGGAATCTTGCTGTCTGGTGGACAAAAACAACGTATTGCAATTGCGCGTGCATTCTTGAAAAATGCGCCAATCTTGATTCTGGACGAAGCAACATCCGCCTTGGATAATAAATCCGAAGCAGTTGTACAAAAAGCGATTGAAAACTTGATGCGTGATAAGACAGTGTTCGTCATCGCACACAGATTGTCAACAATTCGCAACGCGACCAAGATAGTAGTTATAAATCATGGAGAAATTGTTGAAAGCGGTTCTCATGATGAGTTGTTGAAACTGGAATGCGGTGCGTATAAAACATTGTATGATATGCAGTTTAAAACGGCTGAATAATAACCAAAACTGCCCATCTTATGGGCAGTTTTTACTTATTGCGATATATCAGTAAAAATGTTATATTACATATTGTCCAATAAGTAATAACAAAAGGATTTTATATGTTATTAAAAGGAAAAAAGATTTTAATCACAGGTGTTGCAAATGATTGGTCTATGGCTTGGGCAATTGCGCAACGTTTGGCTGCCCAAGGGGCGGAAATTGCAATGCCTTATGCGATGCCTGCGTTGGAAAAACGTGTGCGCCCGTTGGCGGAATCAATTGGCGCTAAATTTGTTCAAGAATGTAATGTGCAAAATGATGAACAAATGGATGCGTTGTTTGCTGCGATTGAACAGGAGTGGGGGCATTTGGACGGTGTTTTGCATGCAATTGCTTTCTCGGATAAAAACGAATTGACGGGTCGTTATGCAGACACGACACGTGAAAATTTCAAGAATACAATGGATATATCTGTGTATTCGTTGGTTGATTTAACCAGACGGGCATCACGTCTGATGACAAATGGCGGCAGTATTGTAACATTGACCTATTATGGTGGGGAAAAGTCTGTGCCAAACTATAATGTAATGGGTGTCGCAAAATCTGCATTGGACAGCAGTGTTCGTTATTTGGCTTCTGACTTGGGTCGTGATAATATTCGTGTTAATGCAATCAGTGCGGGCCCGATTATGACATTGGCGTCCAGTGGTGTTGGCGGCTTCAAGGCGATGTTGCGCTTGAACGCAGAAACGACACCGTTGCGTCGTAATATGACATTAGATGATGTCAGTGGGGCTGCATTATATCTGTTCAGCGATTTATCCAGTGGTGTCACAGGTGAAGTGCATCATGTTGACTGTGGTTATTCAACAACAGGTATGATGCCAAACGACATGAAAGAAATATTATTAAAGGGTTTAGAATAATAATCTGGCCTGCATGTTATGCAGGCTTTTTTGATATTGAATATGTTACAGTATATTGATGCACATTGTCATTTATCAGAAAATCCCACAGATATAAATGTTGGGGCAGTTTATAATGCATCGCATCAGTCAGATTGGAAGAATATTATCGCTGTAACAGATGTGCAACAAAATATTTTTGGGGCGATTGGTGTTCATCCATGGTATGTATCTGATATAACCAGTGATTGGGAATCTGAATTATATAAATTGTTGTGTCAAAATCCTGAATTATTGGTTGGCGAAATCGGACTTGATAAACATAAACCTGATATGGAAAATCAAATCCGCGTATTTTGTGCACAGATGTTATTGGCATATGACTTGAAGCGTGGTGTGTGTTTGCACAGTGTTGGTACATGGGATAAAATATTAAATATATTAAAGGTGTATCGGAACAAATTGCCGCGCTTTATTTTGTCGCATTGTTATAATGGTGCGCCAAATGATATAAAAAGATTATCTGATAATTATAATATGTACTTTTCATATGGACCGCGAAATTTACAAGATGTGTCACGTTTATGCGCAACACCACTGGACAGGATTGTTGCAGAAACAGATGGTTATACC
>JAZQUA010000036.1:0-23563 GCA_045631065.1 Candidatus Enterousia sp.
GCTTGGCCTCCGACTTCATTATATTTTCCTTATGTTTTTAAATTGTTCGTTTTGGTCGCAATTTTCCGTCATGCACAGCGCCAATACCAATAAATAAATCATTGTTATAAACGCGACACAATCCATCATTTGCGGCAACTGTGATAAATCCACCGTTTTTATAAAAATCGGCATCTTTATCGGCCAGATTCAGAACCGGAATGTCCCCCAGTCCAAAATCCACCGGCATCAATTTTTCATCAATGCTGGCACTATTATTAAACAGATTTTCTAAAAAATCAAGTTTTACGGCATTTTTGATATCAAAGTCACCAGATAACGTGCGTCGTATCATATCAACAGTCGCAATTGTACCACATAATTTTGCAATATCACGCGCGATTGATCGAACATATGTCCCACGACTGCAACGCGTGCGAAAATGCCAAGATTTTTCATGAATACCTAAAAATTCCAGTTCGTATATTTCAACATCACGCGGTGGAATTTCGACGGCTTTGCCTTGTCGTGCCACATCATATGCACGTTTGCCGTTAATATGTATGGCTGAATATTGTGGTGGAATCTGTGCGATTTTTCCGATCAGTTTTGGCAATACAGATACCACATCAGATTCATTTGGGATAACCTCATTACGTACAATTTCATGACCTGTGATATCCAATGTATCTGTTTCAAAACCAAATTGCAGTGAAAATAAATATTCTTTTACATTTGGTGATATTTCTTCGACAAAAGGAATCATTTTGGTCGCATCACCGATTGCGATGGGCAATACCCCAGATGCCATTGGGTCCAGTGTGCCAATATGCCCGAATTTTTTTGTTCCAATCATTCGTGCAATTTTGCCACCAGCTGTTCTTGAAAACAGCCCAGAATCCTTGTCCAAGATAACCCAACCAGACTTCATTTTATTTTACCCTATCTAGTCGAGTTTTTGAGTATGTTACAGTTTTGATAAATTGTTCTAATCGTGAATTTTCTTCGCGTCCACGTACCGGGTGTATTTGTTCCAGTGTTTTGTTATTTATCACATAATTGTTTTTATCAATTGTATATGTTTCGTGCAGTTCTTCGGAAAGCTTTGCAGGGAAATGTGGGACTGTAACCTTTATTTTATCAGAATCTGGTATTTGTTCAACTTTTTCGCCAATATAAAAAATGAAGTCGTTATTAGGATTGTCTCCAAAGACACATGGTATTTTTAACCCCAGTTCAAATTCCAAGACAACCTCTGCGGATAAAGCAAAACGCTTTTCTGTGCCACGTGATACATCATATGATTTGCCATCAGTATTATATTTACGCAAAAAATCAAAGTGTTTTATACGGTTACGTAATCCATCGGCTGTAAAATAAACCTCGTTCTCTTTACCGTTAAATGGTTTAAAAATATATTTTATATTACTCATTTAATTTTCCTTTTATTACCCAAACAGATTTAATTGTGGGGGTGTGTCGTCACAAACAGTATTTTTTTTACGTGGTTGTGATTTTGTTTGTTGTACTGGTACAGACATTTCATTGTTTTCCAGTGCCGCCAGTACACATTCTGCGCGCGATACAACAGATGCTGGCATACCTGCCATTTTTGCAACCTGAATACCATATGAACGATTTGCAACACCAGATACAATTTTATGCATGAATATAATTTCATTATTGTGTTCGCGTACATCAATCGTCAGGCATGTTACATTATTTAAATATCCATTTAATACCAGTGCGGTCAATTCGTGATAATGTGTTGCAAACAGTGTGCGTGGTTTTAATTCATTTAAATATTCCAACACAGATTGTGCAATTGCCATACCGTCATATGTTGCGGTGCCACGACCAATTTCATCAAATATGATAAAAGAACGATTGGTTGCGCGGTTTAAAATGTTGGCAGTCTCGCTCATTTCGACCATAAATGTTGATTGTCCTGCGGCCAAATTATCTGATGCGCCAACGCGACTGAACAGTTGATCGCAAATACCGATTGTTGCACGTTCTGCTGGAACAAAAGACCCCATATGTGCCAACACAACAATAATTGCATTTTGGCGCAAATATGTTGATTTACCAGCCATATTTGGCCCAGTTAATAAAGCAATAGAATTCGAATTTAAATTGCAATCGTTCTTTACAAAATTATCACCAATGCGACGTAATACAGATTCAATTACAGGATGACGTCCCCCAATAATATCAAACGAACAATCATCTGTCATATTTGGGCGAACCCAAGAATATTTATCTGCAACAGTTGTTAATGCACACCACACATCTGCATCAGCCAACAAATCTGCTGTTTCCAATAAATTGTCTGCGATATTGCGAATAGATTCGATAAATTCATTTATGATTTCAGCTTCTATCCCTGCGGCCTTTTCAGCAGCGCTGCGCACGTCGTTATCTAAATCAATCAAGCGCGATGTTGTAAAACGTAAATTGCCAGCCATTGTTTGACGATGTATAAACCCAGATTCTGGTTGCATTAATGCGTCAGCACGCGCAGCAGGCACTTCGATAAAATAACCCAGTATATTGTTATATTTTATTTTAAGTGTATTTATGCCCGTCTGATTAATATATTCAGATTGCAACGCTGCAATCATTTCGCGCCCACCATGTGATAACATTCGCATATTATCCAGTGCGACATCATAGCCATCGCGAATTATATTACCATCGCGGAAAAAGGTTGGTAATTCATCAGACAATGCACGTTTTAATTTAACCCCCATATCACTGTGCAAATTAATATTTTCAAACAGTGGTGCAAATCCTGCGTCTAATTTTGGTGCAATTATTTGTACGCGTGGCAACGCACATAAAAATTCAGATACGTTACGCAAATCACGTGGGCCGCCACGACCTGATAGCAATCTGGACAGCGCGCGTCCAACATCAGGTATTGTTGATAAAATATTTTCCACAGTTGATTTTACATCTGGGTTTAATAAAAAGTGTGAAATATGCTGTTGTCGCAACATAATTTCATTTATGTCACCAGATAAATTACGTAAATATGCGCGCAGTTTTCGTGCGCCTGCGGCAGTGCGTGTTTCATCCAATACGTCAATCAAGCAAACACCACCATCATTAATTGGCGCATCTATTTCCAAACTTTTCCATGTCGAAGAATCAATTAATAATTGTTTGCCAGATTTAAATGTATATGGCGCGCGAAATGTAATTGCTGCACCACGTTGTGTGTTGAATAAATATCCAGCTAATAAACAAATGGCGTTGTCAGAATTTTTTGAAACTTCGCCTGCATTGATTGCACAACCAAAAACGCGTGATACAACAACATCTATATCGCTGCGATGATATAATTTTTCGTATACAGGTGTAGATTTAAAAGCCTCACGAATTTTTGCGATTGTTTTTTCTTCGGCACATCCAAAAGGGAAAATAACTTCGGCTGGGTTAATTCTGGTTAAATCATCAAAAACATCTGCTGATTGTCCAACAAAAAATTCGCCGGTTGAAATATCGCAACCTGCGATATCGTATTGCTTGCCACCAATTGGAACAACGGCAATTAAAAAGTTAGATTTTTTAGGTGCTAGTAAATTGTCGTCTGTCAGTGTACCGGGTGTTAAAACACGCACAACTTGACGGTCGATATATTTGTGACCACGTTCTTTGGCCTGGGCAGGTGTTTCCATTTGTTCAACCAATGCAACCTTGTAACCACTGCGTACCAGCCGACCAAAATAGTTATCTGCTGCATGCCATGGTATGCCACACATTGGTATATTGTTGCCATCGCCATCTGTGCCACGTGCGGTTAAAACCAAACCTAATGCGGTGCTGATAGTTTTTGCGTCTTCGAAAAATGATTCGTAAAAATCCCCCAGTCTGAACATTAATAATGCATCTGGGTTTTCTGCCTTCATATCGACATACTGTTGCATAACAGGTGTCAATTTGCTTTTTTCTGCCACGATAAAATCCGTTTGATTAAATTTATGGGTTTACTTTCAGTGTTTCGATTTTCAGTTCTGCTTCTTTTAACAACTGTTCGCAATATGCCTTTAATTTAATACCTTGTTCATATGCAGCAACAGAATCAGCCAGTGGTAATTCGCCAGATTCCATTTTTTTAACCAAGTCCATTAATTGTTTATATGCTTCTTCAAAAGACAGCTTTACATCAGTCATAATTTTTCCTTTGTATTACGTGGTTTTACGATACAAAAATAAATTCATATTTTCAATTAAAAATCCCCCAAACGGGGGATTTTATTTTTAGTTGTTCTTTGGGAACTTAACTGCAGCTTGTGCAGCAGCCAAACGTGCAATTGGCACGCGGAATGGTGAACAAGATACAGAATTAAATCCAACTTGATGGAAGAAGGAAATAGATTCTGGGTCGCCACCGTGTTCGCCACATACGCCCAAGTGAATGTTATTGCCCTTGGTTGCACGTGCTTTCTGCACAGCATCTTTGATTAATAATCCCACACCCAATTGGTCAACAGATGCAAATGGATCTGCAACATATACACCGCGTGCACGATATTCATCCAAGATTTTTGCTGTATCATCACGTGACATACCCAATGTTGTTTGGGTCAAGTCGTTTGTTCCAAATTCAAAGAATTCGCAAGATTCTGCAATTTCATTTGCTAAAACTGCCGCGCGTGGCAATTCAATCATTGAACCAACTGTGTATTCAACAGATTCGCCTTTTTCTGCGAACAGTGAATTTGCAGTTGCGTCAATTACAGCCTTAACAATGTCAACTTCCTTCTTGGAACCAACCAATGGAACTTCGATTTCTGGGAATACTTTGATTCCATTTGCCTTGCATTCCAATGCAGCTGACAAGATTGCACGTGTTTGCATTTCGCAAATTTCTGGGTATGTAATGGCCAAGCGGCAACCACGATGACCCAACATTGGGTTTTGTTCATGCAGTTGTTCTGCGCGCTGTTTGATGAATTCAACAGATTTGCCAATATGCTTTGCCAATTCTTCGATTTCAGCATCTGTATGTGGCAAGAATTCATGTAATGGTGGGTCGATCAAACGAATTGTTACTGGCAGACCGTCCATAATTTTGAACAATTCAACAAAGTCTGCTTTTTGATATGGTAACAACTTTGCCAATGCAGCGCGACGACCGGCTTCATCTTCGGCCAAAATCATTTCACGCATATCTTGGATGCGGCTTGGGTCAAAGAACATGTGTTCTGTACGTGCCAGACCGATACCTTCTGCACCAAAGTCGCGTGCTTGTTTTGCATCTTTTGGTGTTTCAGCATTTGCTTTGACTGTCAAAGTTTTGATTTCATCAACCCATTTCATCAATGTACCAAAGTTACCTGTCAGTTCAACAGATACTGTTGGTATTTGACCTGCGATGATTTGACCTTTTGCACCGTCAATAGATACCCAGTCACCTTCGTGAATAACTGTACCATCTGTTGTTTTCAGTGTTTTTGCTTCGTAATCAATTTTGATGTCTGGTGAACCAGATACGCATGGTGTTCCCATACCACGTGCAACCACAGCTGCGTGTGATGTCATACCACCACGTGCAGTGATAACACCTTGGGCTGCATTCATACCAGCAATATCTTCTGGTGATGTTTCGATACGAATCAGCATAACTTTTTTGCCCTGTGCTGCCCATTTTTCTGCATCTTCTGCATTAAATACAGCCTGACCAACTGCTGCGCCTGGGGATGCAGGCAAACCTGTTGCGATAATTTTCTTTTCTGCCTTTGGATCCAACATTGGGTGCAACAAGTGGTCTAGTTGTTCTGCGCCAACACGCAAAATTGCTTCTTCTTTTGTCAGCAAGCCTTCTTCAACCATTTCAACGGCCATACGAACCGCAGCAGCAGCTGTACGTTTGCCGTTACGGCATTGTAACATCCACAATTTTCCATGTTCGATTGTGAATTCCATATCTTGCATGTCTTTATAATGTTTTTCCAACTTTTCACGAACATCGCACAATTCTGCGTATACTGTTGGCATAACTTCTTCCAGTGACAGACGGCCAGAATCATCTTTGCTCATTGGTTGTGGTGTACGAATACCTGCCACAACGTCTTCACCTTGGGCGTTAATCAGATATTCGCCATAGTATTTATTTTCACCTGTTGCAGGGTCGCGGCTGAAACATACGCCTGTTGCAGAATCATCGCCAGAATTACCGAATACCATTGCTTGAACGTTAACAGCGGTACCCCAGTCTGCTGGAATATTGTTCAGTTTGCGATATGTGATTGCCTTTTTGCTCATCCAAGAGCCGAATACAGCCCCAATACCCATTTCTAATTGTTTCCAAGGGTCTTGTGGGAAAACTTTGCCAATTTTAACACCGATTTCTTTGAACTTTTCAACCAAGTCTTTCAAATCATCAGCTGTTAATTCTGTATCCAGTTTATAGCCTTTTTCTTCTTTCATGCGTTCCAGTGTATGTTCGAACAGGTCAATATCTGCGCCCATAACAACTTCACTAAACATCATGATAAAGCGACGATAAGAATCATATGCAAAACGTTCGTTTCCAGAAATTTTTGCCAACGCCTTTACTGTGTCATCATTCAAACCCAGATTCAAAACAGTGTCCATCATACCAGGCATTGATACGCGCGCACCAGAACGAACAGATACCAACAATGGATTTTCCAAGTCAGCAAATTTTTTGCCCATGATTGATTCGACATGTGCAATACCGCTGCGTACTTGATCCATCAAATCGGCTGGATATGTTTGATTATTTGCATAGTAATATACACAAACATCGGTTGTAACTGTGAAACCTGCTGGAACAGGCAAGCCAACCAAGTTCATTTCGGCCAAATTTGCACCTTTGCCACCCAGCAGATTTTTCATATCTGCCTGACCTTCGGCTTGACCATTACCGAAAGTATATACCCATTTATTACTCATGGTTTCTCCTTGCGTTTAATTAAAAAAATGCGAAGAGATTGTGGGGCAGATATCACATAAAAGCAAGAAAAAAATCCACAAAAATGTGGAAATTTTATCTTTTTACATGCTGCATGCGCAGCAAATAGAAAATAACTTTGAAATATCACTGTCTGAACGTGAATTTACGATTACAGGTGCCTGCGCGCCAACGATAATGCCACCAAAAATCCAATCGCCAAATTGCACCATTGCTTTGATAGTGTTATTGCCTGCCTCGATATTATCAAACAATAAGATGTCTGCATTACCTTGGATTGGGCCATCATAGTGTTTTATTTTGGCTGCATCATTTGACACAGCAATATCAAAAGATATTGGTCCGCTGATAACACAATCTGAAATTTCGCCGTTTATATTCATTTTTTGTAATGTGGCCGCATCAATTGTTGCCTGCATCGCAGGATTTAGTGTTTCAACCGCGCACAGTGGTGCGACCAGTGGTTTTTGAACACCCATATGGCGTGCCAAAGATACGGCGTTTTTTACCAGCTGTATCTTTTTATCTAAATCTGGATACATAACCATTGCGATATCGGTTAAAAATAATTTGCGTTGTAATTTTGGTGAATATAACACAGACACATGTGATAAAATACTGTTGCCCCTGATTCCTGTTTCGCGATTTAATACTGCACGCAGAATATCAGCAGTGTGAATCAATCCCTTCATTAAAATATCTGCGCGTCCGGAACGTATTAAATCCACAGCTGTTTTTGCGGCATCTAATTCGTCGTTACAATGTATAATTTCAAATTCTGATATGTCGATATTGTTTTGTTGTGCAACAGCTTTTATTTCTTTTTCATCGCCACATAAGATTGCATTAACAAAACCCATTTTATGCGCAGTTACCAGTGAAGATAAAACATTCGCATCGGTTGCGTTTGCAACAGATACAGTGCGCATTTTTTCTGGGCGCAAAGACATTAATATTTTTTCAAATTCATTATTCATAATTATAAACCTTAGAAAGTAATACGCATACCTGCGGATATAAATGGTGTCTTGGATGTTGCGCCACCAGAAATCCATCCATCAACATTTTCGCTGTATTTATATCTGAATGATGCGACAACAGTATGATCTATGAAATCATCAATATCATTTTGCCAAACGCCTGTATCAGATAACATATATGTCAAAGAAACACTGTACTTTAATACATCATAGCTGACACCAGTTCCAACAACAAATCCATCTGATATGTCGCCAATTGGATTTTGATCGTAAATTACGCGACCTGTTAAACCTATCAACCAACTGTTATACTGTAAATTCATACCCAGTGACATTTGTGCGCGCCAGTCTGCGGTAACACCAGGGGTATAAATTTCATTGTCGAAATTATTTGGTTTGTTCATAAAAGATGTACCAATTGAATAGGCTGTTTTTAATTTCCCATCCGATTTACGTAACTTTACCCCTGTATCAATTGCCCAGTCGTAATCATCTGTAATTCCAGATACAGATACACCATATTGCACACCGTTATTTGAATTAGATGCCAGATTTATACGCAGTGAATTGCTGCGCCCAGATGTTAAAACTGTATCTGCGATTACTGCACCATTTGGATGAATCTTTTCATTATATAATGGTCTGTCGTTTATGCGCAGTCCGCCAACATCTGGCAGTCCCAGCCCCAGCTTGCGTGCGATTGAATCAGTAAAACCAATTTCAATACGACCAAAAGATTTCATTTGCACAAATCCAAATGCTTCGCGGGAAAAATTGCCTTTGTCCATCGCAGCTTGGTCCAGTGCATAAACTAACCCAATTTTAGTATTTTCAAAAGATGAATTAGTTAACTGACCGCGTACACGCCAATCGCCGATAAAAACAGGTATCTCGATATCAGGGTTTATCATACCGCCGGTTGCATATCCTGTTAGTTTCAGGGAATTATTTCCCAGTGTATATTCCAACGCGTTCGTGCCATATGATGCGAACAGCCCCAATATTACAACAGCAGCCATTCTATAATTTTTTAACATATTATTTTTTACCTTCGCTTTCTTTTAAAATTGCATCACGTAATTTGTTGTATGCACGTTCTTCGATTTGTCGTACGCGTTCACGCGATATGCCGTATTTTTGTGACAACGATTCCAGTGTTGCAACAGGCTGGCGCAATTTACGCGCAACCAGTATTTCGCGGTCGCGTTCGGACATTTTTTCAAGGTGTTTTTTTAACAGTTCATAACCGCGTCGTCTAAATTCTATTTGTTCTAATGTGTCTTCGATTGTGTCGCGACCATCTGTCATATTCGATAAAATATCGGTACCGCCATCTTCGGAATTTATTGGTGCGTTTAATGATAAATCACGTGCGCCAACGCGTGTTGCCATACGTGCAACATCTTTTTCTGGTACTTCTAAATAATCAGCGATTTGTTTTGTTTGTTCGTCTGTCAGGTTGTTGTCCATAATACCCAGCGCCCGCTTTGCGCGTGACAGATTAAAGAATACACGCTTTTGATTTGCAGATGTGCCAATTTTTACAATAGACCAATTGTTCAAAATAGTTTCGTAAATTTCAGCCTTGATCCAAAACATCGCATATGTTGAAAACCGAAAGCCTTTTTCAGGGTCGAATTTTTGTACTGCCTGCATCAGTCCCATATTACCACTGGCAATCAAATCACCCACAGGAATACCGTAATTTTTATAATCGTATGCCACAGACACAACCAAACGCAGATGACTGGCCACCAGTTTTTCGGCTGCGACATGATCTTGATTTTTTACCCATTGTGTTGCGTATTCGTATTCTTGTTCTGCGGTCAATACAGGTATTTTCTGAACGGTTTGTATATATTGTGCCAAACCAGATTCGTCGCTGACACCGCGTGCAGCCACGATATTATTGTTTTTTGAAACTGGTAAAGTGCTCTTGATTTCCTTCGTCATAACTTTTATAGTATACCATAAATAAATAATTATCAAGCCACAGGAGAATTTTAATATGGCAACAATGTTAGAAAGAAATAAAAAGGTAAAAGCACCACAAAAAACATATGCAGAACATGCCCAAGATGCCCTGTATCGCGAAGTATGGGAAGAAGTTAGTAACGAAAAAACAATTCAATTTATCAAGAAATATCAAAAACACATTATGGCTGTGGCATTGGGGATATTGATTGTTGTCACAGGTATTCAAATTGGTGTTCGTACATATCGTGCAAACAAAATGGCGACTGCTGTTGCGTATGAAACTGCATTAACAGGTGCAGATGCAAATGCGTTGACCGCATTGGCAAACAATACATCTGGTGCAACGGGTGACTTGGCATTGTTCCAAGCATATCTACTAGACAAAGATATTAAAAAATTAGAAGACCTGGCAGAAAACGGTGACAGTCGTGATTTCCGTGATTTGGCAAAATTACATATCGCAGGTATTCGTGGTGATGAAATGAGTGCACGTGATGTAGAAAAATATTTATCTGATTTAAATACAAAAAGTTCACCATATTATTACAGTGCTGCATTATTAATTGCGCAAAAATATTTGGCAGATGGCAATACTGATGTTGCGAACAAATGGTTGGATAAAATTATTAACGATTCGAATGCCCCATCTGTAATTTCTGGAACAGCACAAAGCTTGCGTTAATAAACAGGTAGTGTTATGCGTAAATCGATATTTTTAATTTGCTGTGTTTTGGGATTAGTTGCGTGCGATAAACATGACCCAATATTACCGGGTACACGTGTTGCGATATTTAACAGTTCTGATGTGTCAGTATTGAATAAAAATATCCCAGATATTCCCGAATTGGCATTTGTTGCAGATAAGACAGAATGTAAATATACCCAAGATACATCAAATGTAATATGGGATGGTAATCGTCGCGTATTCAGTGGTTTTGCCACAAATAATTCTGTTTTATCGAATCAGCAACCAATATGCAGTGGCAAATACTTGTACGCGGGTCTAACCACTGGCGAAGTTGTGAAATTAAATCCAAAAACACGTCAAATTATCTGGATTGCAGATGTGTACAGCAACAGTAATTTAACAGGTGGTGCGTCAATGGTTGATATTGTTGCACCGTTGGTTGTGTACAAAAATTCTGTGTTTGCAGGCGGGTTGGGTAACGCGTTTTGTAAAATAAATGCAAATTCTGGTGCAAAACAGTGGTGCTTGGGTATCAGTGTGCCTGTTGCATTTACAATTGCTGGGGATTATGCATTTGTTGTTTCATCTGACAATAATTTGTATGCAGTTTCTGTAAATAATGGCGATGTATTCTGGCGTACACAAATTGATAAACAAGTCGCCCCCAGATATGAAAAAGGCATTATTTTTGTTGGAAAACAGCAAATAAATGCAGAAAATGGAAAAAAATTAAAATAAAACTGGACAAACGAAAAAATATATTATATTATTTGTCCGCTGAAACAGCAATCGGGTGTTTAGCTCAGTTGATTAGAGCATCTCGTTTACACCGAGAGGGTCGGGGGTTTGAGTCCCCCAACACCCACCACGAATTCGTCCGCCACATGGCGGATTTTTATTGGAAAAAAAGAAGAAAAAGTATGAAAGACGAAACAAAAAAAGAAATAAAAGATTTAATCAGAACATGTGCTTTGTGCGGTGCGTGTATTGCAATTGTTTTTCACTTGAACAGTACATTTGCCAGCGATAAAACTATAAAAGAAAAAGAACAGAAAATAATACAAAATGATTCTGTTCGAACAGATTCGATTCCTTCGCTCAGTTTTGTTCAAGAACAAATGCGTCAGCAAAAAACAAGATAAATAAAATCGCCCAATCGGGCGTTTTTATTTTTGTGTTTTTTTGTTTTCTAATGTTAAAAACACCCCGTTTAACACAGGAAGGTCGAGATAGTATGAGCTTTGTTCAATAGGTTGCAGTCTGTACATTTCGTTGCCGATTGATTTTCCTCCACGATAGTTTACAGAATTCCATTTCATAATTTGATTACCAACCATCCCAAATTCTGGATTTTGGTGATCGATTCTGTGATTGTCTTCGTGTGCTAAATGTTTTAAAAAACGTGCAAGTGGTTGTGTCGCACCTGTGTAATCATCAAGCAGATGGATTGTTCTTGTATTTCTGTCATAAAAAACAGATTCATTTTTTGATGCGATAACATCGCCTGCGGTGCCATGTGTTGTCGCACTGGCATCCAGAATTAATTTCGCCAAATCTATGATTTCTTTTTTTGATAATTGTTCAAAATTTTGCACCATATTCAGTATTTGTTGGTTTGACAGAATTATATCTCTGTATTTTTCCATACGTTCGCCAGTTACAAAGTCGGCATTTCGCATATCTATTATATCAGACATTTGTTTTATATATTCAGAAATCAGATATGTTTTAGCAACAGGATTGAATGTCGGGATTTTTGATGCGGATTCTTCGAATTTACGCTCTATTTTTGCAATTTCTGTATCAAACGTAGAATAGTTTGCATAAGGTATGTACGGCATTTTTAGCAATTTTTCATATGTTTCTGCAAAATCAGGATATTTTGATTTGTATTCGTCTTTGTTGCGTTCGTACATATCAAGGGTTATTTCGTTTATCTCGTATTTTGTCATCAAAGCTTTCAATTTATTTTGTACATGGAAATTATCATTTATTTCATCCCATGTATGCCATTTTTTAACAGTCTTTTGCATTTGTTTGATGTTGCCATTAAACATTGATTTGAAATCTTGCCAGGTGTGATTTCTGTTGCCATATTTTTTATAGGCTTCAAAAAACACTTTATCATCATCAGACATTTTGTCGACATTCATAATAAGATCCAGTGTTGGTAATTGCTTAAATACAGAACGACGTACTTTTTTTAAAACCTGTTGTGTTGCAATATCAAAGTCTTGTTTTTTTCATATTGTTAACTCTTTGTGTTGTATAAATTATATCACAAAAAATCGTGTATGATTTTTTATTTTTGTAATTTTGAAAAATATATTTTAAAATACACTTATTGCGATATACAAAGGAGAAAAAATGAAACGTCTTGTATCATTATGTGCAGTTTTAACATTGGTATCTGCATGCACAACAGTAAATCCATATACGGGTCAGACACAAACTGCCAAGGCAACATGGGGTACCGCGATTGGCGCAGCCACAGGTGCATTGATTGGCAGCACAGACAGCAGCAAGGGCGCCTTAATCGGTGGATTGGCGGGTGCCGCAATCGGTGGCGGTGTTGGTTATTACCTGGATACCCAGGCAGCAGAACTGCGTGCAGAATTGGCATCCACAGGTGTACAGGTTGTTGAATCAGATGACAGTATTCGATTGATTATGCCTGGCAATATTACATTTAAAACAGATTCTGCGGATATAAATTCTTCTTTTTACCCTGTGTTAAATTCTGTGGCAAAAGTTTTAAATAAATACAGCAATTCAACAGTGTTTGTATCTGGTCACACAGATAACACAGGCAGCGCGGAATATAATCTGAACCTGTCAAAAATGCGCGCACAATCAGTTGCAGCATATCTGGAAGGGCAGGGGGTAAAATCAAATCGTTTTGAAGTTATGGGTATGGGTTATTCGAATCCAATTGCATCAAACGATACAGCTGCTGGTCGTGAACAAAACAGACGTGTGGAAATAAAAATTATTCCAAACAAATAAAAAAAAATCCCCCGTCTGGGGGATTTTTATTACATTTCTTCCAAGATATATTTAAGTTCCATCATATCATCTGGCATCTTTGCTTTGAACTTCATTTTGGCGCCTGTCACAGGGTGAACAAATTCCAAAACTTCGGCATGCAACATTTGTCCATCGTGTGTTTTCAAAAAGTCTAATAAATCTGCATTTTTCACAGTCCCAAGTTTTGCAGACCCACGACCATACAGCGGATCACACAATACAGGAAAACCATGTGCGGATAAGTGAACACGAATCTGGTGTGTGCGACCTGTGAATAATGTGCATCGCATTTGTGATACACCTGCACGTGACCACGCATTTACAACTGCTACTTCGGTATGTGCGGGTTTGCCCCCAGATTTAACCATTGTCATCTTTTGACGATTACGTGAAGAACGTGCGATGTTACCTGTTATATCTGCTTCTTCCCAATTTGGAATTCCCCATACAAATGCGATATATTTGCGTGTTAAATCGTGTTCCGAAAAAGTTTTTACCAAACCACGAAATGCTGCATCTGATTTTGCAAAAACCATAACACCACTGGTATCTTTATCAAGTCTGTGTACAACACCTGGACGCACATCACCACCTAATACAGATAAATGCGTATGTGCCAAGATATTTTGTACCAGTGTGCCGGTCTTGTTTCCCGCAGAAGGATACATAACAATACCGCGTGGTTTATTAATTACAATAATATCATCGTCTTCAAATAAAATATCTAATTCAAAATCTGATGAAATGTTATCTGTTGCAACATCAGTTTGTGTGTCTGGAATTTCAACAACAAACACATCGCCAGCACGAATTTTTTCAGAAAACTTTACCGCACTTCCGTTTAATCGTGTTACATTGAATCTTTGAATTTCACTGCGTGAAAATTCTGGCATATTATTTGATAAAAATTTATCTATTCTTACAATCTCGTCTGTATCGGATACTGTAAATTCACGAATTTGTACCATAAAAAAACCTTACTTATATTCTTTCCAGTCTGGACCAACAACACAATCAGACAAATCAATTGTCAGTTCACGTCCCTTTCCTTTGGTTGGACATGTGATTATACCTGTTGTGGTTTGATCGTCTGCATCACGTGATGCGTGTAAATATGCAAATTTTATTTCTGTTGGTTCTGCGACACATGCAATACGTAAATGTTCGTGGTTTTGTCCATTTGGACCAATCCAAGCGCGTACGCCTGCGCCCAATCCATAGCATGGAAACCCATCCAAATAATACAAAACCAGTCCTTTTTTTACCAGTGTTGAATCAGGAATAAAAGTTCCACGATATTCTGACAGTGATAAACCTGTAACAGCCTCCCAGTCTGTGCTGGTTGAAAAAATACTGACCCTTGGTTGTGGGGCATCGGCAGCGATTGTGTTGTTTATAACAAAGATACCAAGTATAGCATAGATTATTTTTTTCATTTTTTATTGTCCTGTGGTATATCAAAGTTCAATAATTTTGCAGAAATCTTTTTTACACCGTTTGGTTGCTGGGATAACATATGACTAAACCTGACAGATGCCCCAGAATCCAACAATGTTGCAGATGGCATAAATTTTTGTTGTGCCAATACATTCCCATTTGCATCTGTGGATATGATTAATAAGTCTGGTACACCATAGATTTGTTCAGAAACATTTGTCACATTTCCGTTCACAACAATATGTTTTACACCATGTTCATCAGTTGTTGTTGTGACACTTTCTACGGTGGCAATCAGCGGACCCTGTACAGCTTTTTTGGCCTGATGCTGGGTGATAACGGCAACGGTAAATATTATTGCAGATAACAGTGCGCACAAAGATGCAAAAAACATCAACCATGCATTTTTACGGTTTTCTGCAACAACGCGCCAAGTGTGTCCGCATATTGCACACTTAACAGGCATACTTGGCATGCCATCAATACTGTATTCTGTTTTACAAAAATCGCATTTTATTTTCATATTTATATCTATACCATATTTTATTGTAATTGCAAATTTTGATATTTTGCACGTACACGGGTTTGAATTTCTGTGATTGCATTCATAAAATCTGCAACAGTTGCATTTTTATTTGTTGCAACTGTTCCAAATATTTGTCCTGAATATGTGGCTGCATCACCTTCGGCAATATTTACAAGTGTTGCCATACGGTTTAATTCGACAAAAGAAGCATCTGCAAAATTTGCAATACCAGATTGTGCATTCCAAAAATAATCAGAATTATTTGAATCGGCAACCATATCATACACATTTAATCTTGGGGTTATTGAACCTGCAAAACCAACGGTTACAAATAGTGCTTCGATACGTCCCGCAGTCATGTCCAGTGATTGATTTATTTTTAACGTTGATATACTGTTCTGACTGTCAACAGATAAACCAGCCAATGTTAAATTTGATACCCATAAATTTTCAGCAGTCAAAGATGAAAATTTTGCAGTGTCTGCCAATGAAAAAGTTCCACTTACTTCAATTGTTTTAGAATCCGAAGACATCATACCAGAAACAACGGCGTATTTACTGTTGTAAGTCTTGTCTATGTTAGTTCTGTTTTGAAAAATTAAATCACGTACCGCGATTTCACCAGCAGATATATCTTCTGTAAAATCTGCATTGTTTGCATCTATGAATTTTGTATTTAATATATCATGTGCTGCCAAATTTAATGCAGTCATCATTTTTGCATCGTCTGGATTATCTGATGGTAATCGCCATAAGTATGATGCGCTGTTATTTTTGACATCGGTTGTTTCAATAATTCCGTTTTTGATGTTTGTGCCAATATCCATTGTATCTGCGTGCCATGTGCCAAAAGAACCATATATATGCGTATCGTCAATAAATCCCATAGATCCACCAGACATATTTACAATTTCACGTGTTCGCATTGGCGAAATATCATCAGATACACGAACGATAACACCTTGCAGTGATGCGCCATTTACAGAATCGGATGTTTTTAAGATTCTGATTTGATATTTATCTGTTCCTTGTTCCAATATTGCATCAGGCAATCCATATGGCATTAATTCTTTGATGTCAACACGTGTAATGTTGCGGCCAACAGTTTTAAGAAGATCTTCACGATTGTCAATAATATGCCTTTCCAGTGCATCTTGAATTAATTTCATTTGATTTGTAATTGCGATATTTTCTGCACGTACAATATTTTTTTGATGATATTGAAAGATAAAAGGAATCATAACTGCAGCCAGTGCAATACTTAATAACAGTTCAACCAGCATACTGCCGCATGAATTATTTTTTGTCGCAAAAATTGTGTTCTTTTTTCTTTTCATTTCTTTGTTTTACTTATAGTTTGCTTGCCAACCTGACTTTGTTATTGCGTCAAATTCATTGTTTGTTGGCATTGATGGTCTGTCTGCGCGGTTTAGTTTAAATTGTGAAAACAGTGGTGGTTTTGTTGATGGAAAATTCCAATTCCCAATTCGTAATGGTGATGTCGTAGACATTAATAATTCACCAGATATTGTTATGCCAAAATTATTATAAAACATCATTTCTTCACTGGCGATGAAAGGCGCAAATACACTGCTGGCAGTAATACTGGTAAAACCACTAATAGAACGGGTGGAATCAGATTTAAGAATTAAATTATTTCCAACTTTTATAGAATTTAAAATAGTTGCTTTGTCTGTGATAATGCGCCCTGTTGTTGTGAATCCTGATCCGTTTAAATTATCTGCGTACATATTTCTAAAACCATACATATCGCCAGACACGCGCAAATTTCCAAAAGATACATTTTGTGCATCCATATTTGCACCGCCAGAAAAATATACATTTTTAGCAGAAACAACATCTGAATTTATAAATGTTGCGGTTGTGTTTGTGAATCTGGCAGATTCTGCCATAACAGTTGATATGTTGTGAATATGATGTTTGTTCATATTTAAATCGCGTTGCATTACATTAAAGTCGTCTTCGCCAGATGTTGCGCGGTGCAAATATTTTGATGTATCTTCGCCAGATATATTTCGTGTAATTCTGTATATTAAATCGCCAGATTTAAAGTCTGGGGCTGCCACTGCCCAAGTGTTTCCATATGCGATTCCGTCATCAGTTACAACGGCTGCATCGCCACCAATATGTTTTGCGATTTTATTTGCGTGTAAATAAGAATTGTCTATATTAAAAGCCAAATACACATCTGTTATAGTGGTGCCGATTACAGGATACTTATCTATAAATCCAGCGACAGCATCTGGTGAAATATTTGCTAAATCAGTATTGTCCAGTTTGATTTGTACTGATTCTGGCCATTTGTCTTGATTTGTACGAACAAAGTTCAATACAGAATCACGTGTTGCAATAATTGCATTTGCAATTGCTATGTCTTTCAATGTCTGATTTGTTTGTGATATCTGGTTGTACACAAATGGTGTTGCCAGCGCGATAATTGCCATCGCCAGTAAAACTTCGGTCATACTGGCGCCACTATTTTTTACGTCAAAGATTTTTGATTTAAATACAGCCACTGCCACCTGCCATTAAACATTGTTTTATATCAATTCTTTTTTCTAAACGTTGCCAATATACATATTGGCATATTAAATATTGTGATAAAGATTGTTTGTTGTAGACCCCGTCTAAATCATTGATGATTGATTTGCAATCTATTGTTGCATTATCGTCTGCTTTTGTGTTTTTTATAATTTTAAACATATCATTATTTATATCAGAAACCAACACGTCCGGTAACAGCGATGTTCCAGCAGGTCTGATATCCAAAATAACAGCACCTGTTTGACCGTTATTTAATGCATTAGATGTTTGGTCGCGTACAGTGATATTTGAAGCATACAATATACCTGTTTCGATTCCAGACTTTGTATTGTATGTTAATGTATCTTCATCAATATAAACATCTTGTCCGCGTGTTGTCATAAGGTATGAAGATATATCTAATCTTTCAGCGCTGAAATTTATATTGTTTGTTACAACAGACCCACGAATATCCCAATTTGCAGGGCCTGTAAAAGAAGTTCTGCCCGCAGTCATTGATAAATCGTGAATAGAAACATCAAATGCGGTAAAGTTTCCTGTGTCGCCGAACATAGAAATTGACTTTACGTTTGCACTGTCTGCGTAAAGGGTTCCTTTTGTTAATGTCAGCGCTGCTTCACCTGTTTTTGTTTGGAATACACTTTTGTCTGCATTTATAACAGATATGTTATTTCTTGCCTTTCTGCCAGATTCTGTGCCTGTTACAGACAGTGTAGAAATTTCTGCTGTGTCAAAATCACCGCGTACTGCGAATAAGTTTCCAACATTATTTGCGGAAAATTTATTCATATCTAAATCAGTTAAAAAACCACTGTTTTCAAGATTTGTTTCATTTCTACGAACGACATCAGAATAAATATCTTGTAATTCGATTCCAACATCAATTGCATCATCGTTTGGCGCAGCATAGAATCCGATTCTTCGCACCTGTTCCGCCTGTTGCAGACCGCTTAAATTTCCACCAGTTAATTTTAAATATGCAGAAATAACAGACGGGGTTTTGTGGATAATTAATTCGATGTCTTGCCCCATTGGTGTTTTTGGAACAAATCCCAAGGGCAGGCCGTATGGTTCCAAGATATCAGCAAAATCGTTCCCTGCAATAACAGTGGTGTCATATGATAAATTATTAAAGTTTTCGCGAATAAAAATGCGGGCAGCTGTTTGTGCTGTTTCAATTTGGCGCGTGGTTGCAAACATACGCGTGTCAATGCTTTGATCGCTTAATTGGCGTGACAACATTGGTATAAATGCAAATATTAACCCCAATGCCAGCAATGCCTGCAATAAAAAGTTCCCGCGTTCTTGGTGCAAAATGCTCCCTCCTACTTATTAAGTAGCATAGCAATAGAAAAAAATTATTGCAATCGGTTTTAAGATGATTTAATATCATTTCCGTTAAGGATTGATAATGTGTTAAAAACATTGTCACAGATAATTTCCATTTAAAAAGAAAAGATATGCAAAACAAAAAAAATCAATCTTCTGTTGGTCAGATGATACAACGTTGCCATAAGTGGCGTCAAAAAAGAAAGCAATATATTGATCAAGCGCGTCAGGTATCTGATGAAATCGAACGTGAACGTCTGTTGCAAACAGCGGAACACTATGGCCGTATCGTCAGTGCAGAACAAGAAAAGATTGATTCAATACGTGATCCAAAGGAAAAAGCCGCTGCCGAAGCAGAAGTGTCTGCAGCAGAAAATGCAGAAAATACAGATGATGATGAACCTGGATTTCCTGACTTTATAACAAATTTGAATTAGTTTTAAACGCATCCGTTCGGATGCGTTTTATTTGTTGAAATTTTGGGTTGTTTTGCTATGCTAGGTCAAAAGGAAGTTTACAGCATGGATACGAATTATACAGTTTTAGCGCGCAAGTATCGCAGTCAGGATTTTAAATCTCTTATTGGCCAAGATGTTTTGGTAAAAACTTTAACAACAGCAATTGAAACATCACGTATTGCGCATGCGTATATTTTTACAGGTATTCGTGGTACCGGCAAAACCAGTACTGCGCGTATTTTTGCCAAGGCATTAAACTGTTTGTCATCGGACAGGGCGACCGCAAATCCATGTGGTGTATGTGAAAACTGTCGTGCAATTGCCGCAGGTCAGCATATTGATGTTATGGAAATTGACGCTGCATCGCATACAGGTGTTGATAATATGCGCGATATTTTGGATGCTGCGCAATATCGTCCAACAAATGGTCGTTACAAGGTTTATATTATTGACGAAGTTCATATGCTGTCGACATCTGCATTTAATGCATTGTTGAAAACATTGGAAGAACCTCCTGCACATGTAATATTTATTTTGGCAACAACTGAAATAAGAAAGGTGCCTGTGACCATTTTATCTCGTTGTCAGCGATTTGATTTGGCGCGTGTATCAATTGATACATTAAAAAAGCATTTTGCATGGATTGCGCAACAAGAAAATATTGAATTGTCAGATGGTGCGAACGACTTGCTGGCGCGTGCAGCAGACGGTTCTGTTCGTGACGGTTTATCGTTGTTAGATCAAGCGATTGCGCAAACAGGTGGTCACGTTGACGAAGCTGCAACACTTGATATGTTAAAACGTGCAGATCGTGTTGTTGTGCTTGAATTAATGAAAGCGATATTGTCTGGTGATGTTGCTGCTGCCTTGGACAAGGTTGATGCGATTTATAACAATGGTGCAGATTTATCAATGTTGCTGACAGATATGATGGAATGGACACATTGGGCAACACGTATGCATCCTGCGTTACATGCTGGCGCAACAAACAATTCTCCATATACGGCCGATCAGCGTGAACAGATTGCAAATATAAATTCGCGTATTTCTGTAAATACACTGTCCAGAATATGGCAAGTTATGGTTGCTGCGGTTCCTGAAATGCAGGCTGCAGGAAATCAAAAACAATGTTTTGATATGTTGATAATCAGGTGTATGCATATTGCTGATATGCCATCAATTCCAGAACTGTTAAAACAACAAGAATCAGAAAATCGTGTGCGCGATGTAAAAAATATCTTGGCAGACAGAATATCAAACGCACCGGCAGAACCTGTTAAACAAACGTTGTCGATAACTTGTGCTGCTGATTTAGGGGCTGCATTACAGTCAACCAAGGAAATATTGTTGTATTCTTATTTCAGCAGTAATATCGAAGTTTCTGAATTGTCTGACGGTGTAATTAAATATTTTGACCGCAAAGGCGATGCAGATTTTGCACATAAATTATCAGTATGGTTAACAGATAAAACCGGTAAAACATGGGTTTTGACAAAATTAACAGAATCATCGAATGCGCAGACAATATCAGAACAGAAACAAGAAGAACTGGAATCTGACCCATTGGTTGCCAGTGCGATGAGCTTGTTTGAAAACGCAGAAATTGTGGGGGTTAAATAATGAGAAATGAATCTGGACGTTCGCTAATCGAAGTTATCGGTGTAATGGCAATTGCTGGTGTTATGACTGTGTCTGCGCTGGGGGTATTTAATATGTTGCGTGCAAATCAAGCGCGCAGTATTGCCAGTATAGAATTAAAACAGATTGCGGAAAACACAAAAATATTATTAGAAATGCGCGGCACATACGATGGCGTGTCTGTTAATTATTTAATTAAATCTGGTGCATTAACATCAGACAAGGCGCCATTGGGTGGCGATGCGTGGTCAATAACCCCTGGTATTGACGGAACAAATTTTTCAATCAATTTGGTTGATTTAACAAATGGTGAATGTAACTATTTTGCGTCTAAAAAACCGACTTGGGTTAAAACATTGTTGATAAATGGATTTGAAGCAGATATATCCAGCAACTGTTTTGATTCTGATACAAATCAAGTTTCGTTCATTGTTGAGTGATGAAATTTTATAAATTTGTTTCTTTGCTGTTTTTATTGTGTGGTTGCGCCCCATACAGCAGTCCAGATCGTGCTACATGGGCTTCATACTTGAATGGCGCCAGTTTTACAGATATGACAGAGATGTCCCGTATTGCCAAGCGACCGGTTTATCTGGGGGCCGGTGGGCAATTAATATCGTCTGTTATTGAATCAGATGGTCAAATGGAATATGGTGATAAAGTATCAAATGATAATTTATTGTCGCGTCAGTATATGGCAACATTAGAATATGAACTGTATGATGCATTACGCAAGCCTGGTATTTCTGTTCAACGTGCGGGCACAGATGTTACGATTGTTTTGGTTCGTGATGCGATAATGGAATTATCTGTTGCGGACATTTCGCAAACAGGTGACGATACATTAAAAACGATTGCGAAGATATTAAAGAAACACAATGCAACTTTCTTGGAAATTGCGGGCTATACAGATTCAATGCGCGATAAAAATGCGGCAAATGTATTATCGTTGGATATGGCGCAACGTGTTGGTGTGCATCTATCTCAACATGGAATAAATACTGCGCGTATGTTCATTGTTGGGCGCGGTGCTGCGCGTCCGATTGCCGCCCAGGATGATATCGGCCGTTTAACCAATCGTCGTGTTGAAATAAGGCTTGCGCCAGCAAGATAACTTTCCCTTTCCATTTTGATTTTTTATTGTTATAGTGTTTACATAACAAAACACAAAAGGATGGAAAATGGTAAAAAAATCAAATGAAAATTCACCTGTTAAACAGTATAAAAAGACGGGTATTATTGCTGCGGTGGCAATTGCTGTTGCAGTATTGGGTGTGTGGGCTGTGTCTGCATTGAATTCAGGCAAGACTGCGCCTGTATCTGAAGTTATCGAAGAAGTATCTGAAAATGCTGCGAACGGTGCAAACTTGCGTATTGCAGTTATTCGTATGGATGCGATTCAGGCAGATGCGAATGTGTTAAAAAATCTGCGCGAACAAAAAGAAAAATATGAAAATAAATTGCGTGAAGATTTAACTGCACAGCAAAAAAAGCTGGAAAAAGAAAAGACAGAAATTGAAAAATCCCAAGATGTATTGTCACAAGAAGCATTACAACGTCGCGTTGTTGATTATCAAAACAAGGTAACAAAATTGCAACGTGATTTGACAGAACGTGCACAAAGCATCGAAGCATCATATCAAAAAGCATTAAATGAAATTCAGACAAAGCATCTGGATCCAATTATCGAAGGTGTGATTGATAAAAAGAACCTGTCATTGGTAATTGATGGTCGTATGGCTCGTATGGGTGCAAATTCTGATGACTTGGACATTACGAACGAAGTTGTCAAAGCATTAGATAAAAAAGTATCAAAAGTAAAAATGGAAACACCAAAAGGTTTCTAAAAAAATAAAATCCCCCATTTGGGGGATTTTTTTATGATTATAGAATGAATTATAAAATCACAATATAATAAATTATGCTGTTACTAACCACTTTTATTAAGTCGTTTTTTATGATATAATGTACATCAGAAAATGAAAAAATTGCTGACATGTTTCTTTGCAATTA
>JAZQUA010000037.1:0-38686 GCA_045631065.1 Candidatus Enterousia sp.
GTAAAAAAATTGCACCCTGATGTTAAATTCGCAGGGGGGCCAGCAATTGAAAATGGGTTCTATTATGACTTTGATACAGAATATCGTTTTTCCGAAGAAGATTTTGCAAAAATTGAAAAGGAAATGCGCGATTTAATCAAGTCTAATGGTCGTTTTGAACAGCGTAATGTTTCATTGAACGAAGCCAAAGAAATATTTGCGTCCCAGCCATACAAGATGGAATGGTTGAATGAATATGATGCCGCGGGCGAAGCGTTGTCTATTTATACTTTCCGTGATTTTGTTGACCTGTGTCGTGGTCCACATGTGGAAAGTTCCAAAGATTTGCCAAGGGATTCGTTCAAAATCCGTAATGTTGCGGGTGCATATTGGAAAGGCGATGCAAAAAATAAAATGTTGCAACGTATCTATGTTGATGCATTTGCAAGTAAAGAAGAATTAGAACAATTCTTGAAAATGCAAGAAGAGGCTGCTGCGCGCGATAATCGTAAATTGGGCAAAGATATGGATTTGTTCCATTTTGAACCAGATTATGCACCAGGTTCTGTGTTCTGGCACGACAAGGGTTATAAAATCTATCGCAAATTGATTGAATATTTGCGTGCACGTCAAGAAAGGGCAGGTTATATGGAAGTTAGCACGCCTGCTGTTATGGACAGATGTTTGTGGGAACGCAGTGGTCACTGGGCAAAATATGGTGAACATAATTATTCTGGCAAAACCCAAGATGGTAAAACATTTTGTATTAAACCAATGTCTTGTCCGGGGGGGATGTTGGTCTTTGGTCATGGCTTGCGTTCATACAAAGATTTGCCACTGTATATGGCAGAATTTGGCAAGGTTTATAGATATGAAGCGGCTGGCGGATTGTCGGGACTTATGCGTGTACGTGAATTTACGCAAGACGATGCACATATTTTCTGTACAGAAGAACAATTGGAAGAAGAAGTTGTTAAAATCTTGCGCTTTATCAAAGATATTTATTCAAAATTTGGTTTTGATAATATTTCAATGAAATTGGCAACACGTAAAAATTCTGAATTCCGTATTGGGTCTGATGAAATTTGGGACAAGGCCGAAGGTGCGTTAAAACATGCGCTGGATACAAATGGTATTGAATATGAAATTGCCGAAGGTGATGCCGCATTCTATGGACCAAAAATTGATAATTATTTAAAGGATTCAATGGGGCGCGTATGGCAGTGTGGGACTGTGCAATTAGATATGAATTTGCCAGAGCGATTCGATTTAAGCTATGTTGGTGAGGATGGTGAAAAGCATCGCCCAATTATGTTGCATCGTGCGTTGTTGGGATCTATTGAACGCTTTATGGGCGTGCTGTTGGAATCAACAGGTGGGCATTTGCCACTGTGGTTATCGCCAGAACCAGTTGTTGTCACACCAATTTCTGAAAAGCATGCAGAATATGCAAATGAAGTTGTTAATGCACTGCGCGCTGTTGGTGTGAATACACGTGCAGATTTGCGTGATGAAAAAGTGAACTATAAAATCCGTGAATTGTCACTGGCAAAAACACCAATCGTTGCAGTTGTTGGTGAAAAAGAAATGGCAGACAAAACAGTTACATTGCGCCGTTTGGGACAACAAAATCAGGAAACAATACCGCTGTCTGATTTTGTTCAAATGATGCAAGATGCAATTAAAATGCCGTTGTAAAATTATGGGGCAGGGTATCTGCCCCATATAAGTATAAAAGAAAGGAAAGAATATGAAAAAAGTATTGTTTTTGGTTGCGCTGGTGATAACACCAATGATTTTATCTGGTTGTGCAAATAAGTGTGAAGTTGAACCAATCGTTGCAGAAAATCATAAACTGATTGTGCCACCAAATTTTGGAAATATGCCCAAATAACTTTTTCGCTATATGCGTTTGGTTATTCTGCTTTTTTGTGGTATAATATCATACGTAAATGTATAGGAGGGTTTAACCAATGAACGAAGATAACAACTTAGATTTATTAGATTTAGATGATAATGATACAATGGATACCTTGCCAGAGGTGCCTGCATTTGCAGCCCCACGACCAAAAAAGCCTTGGTTGTTGCTGACTTTGGGTGTTGTTGTCATTATATTGGCATCTTATATTATTATTCGTTCAATTGGTGGTGATTCTTCTTCATCTATCGAAGTTGATTTAGATGCGCCTGTTGTAACATTGGATACAGGAGATGTGCCTGTTGATATGAATGTTATGCCTGCACCAAAGCCTGCGCCAGTGACCCCACAGCCAGAACAAAAGCCTGTGGAACAACCACAACCAAAACCAGTTCAGGTTGAACAACCACAGCCACAGCCTGTGATTCCTGTGCGTGTTGTCGAAGATAGAAAAGAAGTAAAATTTGAACCAGCCAAGGCTGTACAACCAAAACCAGTTGCAAAGCCTGCTGCAAAACCACAAGCAAAAAAAACACAAACCAAGGTAGCGTCAAAGCCTGCGGTTAAAAAGACAGCACCTGCAACAACGTTTAGTTGGTATGCACAGATGGGATCATACAGCACGCGTGCATTGGCCGAAGCCGGACAGCGTAAATTGGTCGCTTCACATGCCAGCTTGTTTAATGGCCAGAAATTTGTTGTGTTGGCGGCACAGTTGAAAAATGGCACAACAACATACAGATTGCGTGTCGGATTTAATACATCTGCGGATGCAAATGGATTTTGTCGTAATGCCAAGGCAGATGGTTTAGATTGTTATGTAACAAAATAAATAAAAAGGTGATAATAATGTTTGGACGTTTTGGATGGGCAGAAATATTAGTAATCGTTGTACTGGTCGTTATCTTGTTCGGTTCTAACAAGATTCCAGGTATGATGAAAAATTTAGCAGATGGGCTAAATGTTTTTAAGAAAGAAATAAAACAGGAAAAACAGCCTGTAAAAAAGACAACTGTTACAAAAGCGCCCGCTAAGAAGGTTACAAAAAAGAAATAAAAAATCCCACCGAATGGTGGGATTTTTTATCGTTGTTTTTGATTGTCATTATGTTCTTTTTGGGTTTTGTATATTTGATATAAACGCTGTGCAGAATAAGCGAATCCAGTAATCCACATTAATAAAATGATAAGGGTTTCACGATCATAACCTTTATCAATAAGTTGATTTGTATTGTTGACGATTCCAGCTGTGGCCATACCGTTATATACAATATATATAAGCTCTCTGGGGTTAAATAGATTCTTTTTGTTTTCTGTACTCATACTAATATACTTTTGTTTTAGTTAATATGTGGAATTGTATTACGAAAAATAATGTTTGTCAAGTTGTGCGTATCGTGAGAGATAAATAAAAAAACCGGCATTTGCCGGTTTTTATCTGTGATTTTCGTATTCTTCTTGCTCTTCAATTGTTAATGTTGCAAGTGGACGTGCCATCATACGTTTTAAGCCGATTTCTTCACCGGATATTACACTGTAACCGTATTCGCCTGTTTCCATTCTGGCCAACGCGGCATTGATTTTTTGTAGTAGTTTATTGTTACGTTCTGATATGCGCAAATCCATCGTTATATCCTGATTATAAGATGCGTTATCCGATTCGTCACCAACACCAACACTTTCTGTTTTTTCTGCCATACGAACAGCACTTAGCACAGAATCGCTGTCGCTTAACAGTTCTTCTTTTTGTGTGTTCAGTATATTATAAAAATACGCCAGTTGTTCAGGACACATGTATGGTTCTGATTTTTTTGGTGTGTATTTAGCTGGTAATTCAATGGTCTTGTAATCCTGTGTTGCCATTACTGTACCCCTTTTAATTCATTTATCCAGTCTGTTAATGTGTCTTCGTCCATTAAACCTGTGCGTGCTTCGACCAGTTCGCCACCTTTGAATGCCAGTACACTTGGAATGCTGCGAATACCATATTTTACAGGTGTGCGTCGATTGGCTTCATCAATTTCAAATTTTATAAATGTTACATCTGGGTGTTTCGCAGATGTTGCTTCGAATATTGGGCCAAACATACGGCATGGGCCGCACCATGTTGCCCAAAAGTCAACCAATGTAATACCGTTACCGATTAATGTATCGATTGTTGTATCATTTGCATGTTCCAAAGCCATCTTTTTTTCTCCTTCTTTTGTTGATATTCGAAGCGAGTGTATTATAATCATCGTAAAATGCAAGAGAAATCATAAATGAATAAAATCATATACTTAGATGCTGCTGCAACATATCAAAAACCGGATATGATAATCAGGGCAGAAATGGACTTTTTAAGACATAATTATGCAAATTCTGGGCGGGGTGTTTGTTCGCGTGTAACATATGTTGATAACATTTTGCAAGATGCACGTAAATCTGTGGCGGATTTTATTGGTGCAAATGCACATCAGATTGTTTTTACGTCTGGTACGACGGATGCAATAAACAAAATTGCAAATATGTTGCATTTAACATCTAATGATATTGTTGCTGTGTCCGATTTAGATCATCACAGTGCCAGATTGCCTTTTGTAATGTCTGGGGCAGGGGTGGTTGTATATCCGTTGGATGAAAATAATAATATTGATATAAATAATATTCCATATGCAGATGTATTTATTATAACAGCAATGTCTAATGTTATTGGTGTGCAACAAGATGTTGCGCAAATTATAAAATGTGCAAAACAAAAAAATCCAAATGTTATAACAGTTGTGGATGCTGCGCAATCTGTCGTACACAACGAAATTGATGTTATGAAATGGGATTGTGATTTCTTGTGTTTTTCTGGACATAAAATTGGGGCTGATACAGGACTGGGGGTAATGTATATAAAAAAACCAGATTTGTATAAACCTGTTGTGTTTGGTGGTGGAATGGTGAACAAAATTATTGGTGACAAAATTATTTTTAATGCTGCGCCAGATTTGTTCGAAGCAGGCACATTACCATTAACTCAAATTGTAGGCTTGATTCCTGCAATAGAAAATATCAGAAAAAATCGTCCAGATTTAAACTTGATTCGATATATGTATGACGAATTATCAACGATAGATAAAATTAAATTTATATCACATCGCGATTCGGCATTATTAGCTTTTGTTGTTGATGGTATGCATGTTTTAGATTTTGGAACATTAATAGGTGCACGCGGTGTATGTTTACGTGTTGGTAATATGTGTGCATCTTGGATACATCAACACCTTGGAATTGATGGCAGTATTAGAATTTCTGTTGGTGCATACAATACATTTGACGAAGTAAAACAAGTAATAGAATATATAAAAGAAATTATAAAATGATATGTAATAAACAAGATATTATTGATGCATTGAAAAAAATATATGACCCAGAAATTCCTGTTAATATTTGGGATATGGGTTTAATTTATGATATCGATTTGGGAAACGATTCGATTGTTATAAAGATGACTTTTACCAGTCCGACTTGTCCAATGATGGAAGAGTTATTGGCGCAGGTACATGAAGCTGTGCAATCAGTTTGTGCAGATATGTCTGTTCGTGTGGATTTAGTATGGGATCCGCCTTGGGATTTATCGCGTATGTCAGATGAAGCGCGCTTAGAACTAGATTTAACAAATCAAGGGTGGTAATTATGACTTTTGATGAAATAAAACGTGTTTTAAGTTTTATTGATAATCCTGTTGAAAAACTGGAAATGGTTATGGATTTTGGGAAAAAATTAGAATCTGTTCCAGAAAACGCAACATGTACAGAAATTGTTGGGTGTACTTCGTTTGTTGAAATTTGTCGTGCAGGTAATCGTTTTTTTGCACGTGCCGATTCGGCAATTGTTCGTGGTATTGCTGCGATAGTAATATCGATTGTCGATGAAAAAACGCCAGAACAAATTAAAAACATAGATATACTTTCTGAATTCCAAAGTTTAGATTTAAACCTTGGGGCAAGTAGATTAAACGGTTTAAATTCTATGGTTCGTTTTTTGCATAATTTATGATATTATGTATATGATTTATTGCTGGGGGCTGGGGAATGAGTGATGATGAAAAAATGTTTCAAATAGGTGTTTGCTCTGTTTGGGCTGTTTTGTTTCTGTCTGTTATTTTACAGGTGGCTTTTCGTACCCAAAATAGACAGATAAATCAAATTAGACGTGATATTGTAAAAACACAACAACAGGTTGCTGTGGCAGAAGCTAGATATGCATCATTGGTAAGTCCTGAAAATTTACGCAGTATGGTTGTCACAATTGAACCTAAATCAGAAGTGGTCAGTTTTAATAAATCGGTTACGATTGAAAATTTACCAGATAGGGTTAAAAAATAATGTTCGAAGTTGGCAAAGACATTTTAAAATATGGTTTTTCTGCGGTGCGTGGTAATGCGCTTACACGCAGCAGATTAAAAATTGTCTATACGTTGTTTTTATTGGCTTTTGTCGTTTTTGCAGGGCGTACTTTACAACTGGGGATTCAGGGTGCAGACAGGTCAAGATTGTCAGGTGTTGATAACGAATGGTTGGTGCAACGCGCAGATATTATTGATAGAAATGGTGATATATTGGCTAAAAATGTCGAATCGGGACATATTATTTTGCGTAATCGTGCTGTACGTGAACAAGATAGGGATTTGGTTGCACAGACAATTCATAATGCGTTACCGTATGAATATTCTTTGGCGCAAGCAATAGAATTGGTTAATTCTCCAAAACGTTTTATCAGATTGAAAAAGTATGCCAGTGATAATCAACGTAAAATTATTCAGCAGGCAAGATTAGAAGGATTGGAAATAGAAAAAGTACAAACAAGAAAATATCCTAAACGCAGATTGTTCTCACACCTTGTTGGTTTTGTTGGTGAAGATGGTCGTGGTTTGGAAGGTGCAGAACGTGTTTATGATGATTATTTAAAAGAAAATAAAGACCCATTGCGTTTATCTGTTGATTCTAGGATTCAATCTGTGTTCTATGAACAGTTGTCTTTTGCAATGCAAAAATATCAAACCAAGGCTGCGATGGGAATGTTGATGAATTCACGTACTGGTGAAATTATCGCAATGGTATCGTTACCTGATTATGATCCTGAAAATCTGCGTGCAGATCCGATATCGCACAGATTGTTTAAACCAATGCGCAGTGTATATGAATTGGGATCAATCTTTAAAATATTCAATACGGCACTGGCATTGGAAAACGGTATTGATTCTAAAAAGGAATATTATGTTGCCAAGCCGTTCCCGATATATGATAAAAATGGTAGAATTGCAAAAAATATTACAGATATTCGCAGTTTTAAACCGCCACGCCCAAGCATTTCTGTCGAGGAAATTATGGTGCATTCTTGTAATGTCGGCAGTGCGCAAATAGCACTGGAGTTGCCAGATGGGGCGCAAAAAGAATTCTTTGAAAGATTACATATGGATAAGGCGCTGGACCTTGAATTTGGTCGTACAGAGAATACATTGCCACAACGTAAATGGGGGCCTGTGGAACGTGCAACTGTGGCATATGGTCAAGGTTATGCTGTGACACCAATGCATTTAATGTTGGCTGTAAACGCAGTTACAAATGGTGGTATTTATATTTATCCAACATTACAGAAAAGAAATGTTGGTGTTGTTCATGGCGAACGGGTTTTGGCAGATGAAATTTCTGCAAAGTTGCGTCCAATAATGTTGCGCGTTGCCGAAGAAACTAGTGGCAAAAGGGCACGCGTTGCAGGTGTGCAAATTGGTGGAAAAACTGCGACCGCCGAAAAGTACACAAATGGTAAAATTGATACAAAAAGAAATGTAACTGCATTTGTTGGTGTGTTTCCTGCGAATGCACCACAATATACGATATTGGTTGTCTTGGATGAACCGCATGGTACCAAAGAATCTTGGGGATGGCGTACTGCTGCATGGAATGCTGTGCCGGTAACCGGAAAAATCTTGGATAGTATACTGCCGTTGCTATTTGAATAAATTTAGATTATAATATACAGCGATAATAAAAAAAGAGTATAGCGTGAGTAGAATAGTGGAAAAATCCATGCTGGGTAAAGCATGGGTGTCGGCATATGATGATATTTGTGGGACAAGTGATTTATTAAGTAAGGTTTTGGCCAGCCGTGGCGTTGTGTCTGATGCCGATGTTGAAAAATTCTTGTCGCCCAGTATCAAAGAATATATGCCAGACCCATCTGTGCTGAAAGATATGGATGTTGCTGCGTCGCTGATTGCAGATGCGGTACAGAATCATAAAAAAATTGCAATTTATGGTGACTATGACGTTGATGGAATTACATCAACTGCTGTGTTTGTAAAATATCTGCGTGCATTGGGTATTGATGTTGTATGGCATCTGCCAACACGTGAAGGTGAGGGGTACGGTTTAAATAATGACGCAATTGCAGAAATTGTAAAAGATAATGTTGATTTAATGATTACTGTTGATTGTGGTATCAGCGGTGTTCAAGAAGTTAACTTTGCCAAAGATGCAGGGTTGATGGTTGTCGTAACAGATCACCATTCGCCAGATGCGGTTATCCCTGATGCAGACGCTGTGGTGAACCCAAAAAGAATTGATGACGAATCGGGATTGTCTTATTTGGCAGGGGTTGGTGTTGCCTTTTTAACATTGGTTGCTGTTAATCGCGAACTGAAATCACGTAATTTAGATGCTGAACTTGCAGAAAAAGTTGCTGGTGAAAATTTATTAAATTATTTGGACTTTGTGGCACTGGGGACAATTTGTGATACGATGCCACTGATTGGGTTAAACCGCGCATTTGTTGCAACTGGATTAAAAGTTTTGGGATTGCGACAGAATTTGGGCTTGCGTGTTTTAATGGATTTGTCGGGTATAAAAAAACCATCTGTATATGCCGCAGGATTTGCATTGGGACCACGATTAAATGCTGCAGGACGTTTGGATTCTGCATCGCCTGCGTTGGAATTACTGTTGACAGATAATCCGTTAATTGCAAACGATTTAGCGAATAAATTGCATCAAATGAATCAAGAACGAATCGATATTCAAAATGCAATTATGTTGGCTGCAACAGAAATGGCAGAGAAGTGTTGCCAATCTGGTAAGTGCAGTTTATTTATTTGTGGTGATAATTGGCATGGTGGTGTAATGGGAATTATCGCAGGCAGATTAAAAGATAAATTCAATTTACCTTCATGTGTTGCGACTAAATCAGATGGACAAATTAATGGTTCTGGACGTTCTGTGGCAGGAATCGATTTAGGTAAGATAATTCACGATGCGTTGGCAGCAGGTATTGTCAGTGAAGGTGGCGGACATGCGGCAGCAGCGGGATTTTCATTACCAACAGAAA
Organism: Candidatus Enterousia sp.; assembly: GCA_045631065.1. GTDB lineage: Bacteria > Pseudomonadota > Alphaproteobacteria > Rs-D84 > Rs-D84 > Enterousia. The sequence goes on from JAZQUA010000037.1 coordinate 9,250, forward strand.
AAGAAGCAGAATTTTGTGAATTCTTGGAACGTGCAGTATGTGAACAATTAAATGGTCAGGTTTTACAACCAGAAATTATTGTTGATGCACAGTTAGATGCGGGTGGTGCAACAATGAAACTGGTAAAGCAATTAAATGCGCTGGAACCATTTGGTCAAGGAAATCCAGAACCAACGTTGGTTTTACATGGTGCCGTGTTGCGCCATGCGGTGGTAATGGGAAATGGTTCGCATTTGCGCGGTTCAGTTATGACAAGTAATGGTTCGCAGTTGGCGTTTGTTGGATTTAATTTGGTGGGGACACCTGTTGGTGATTTTTTACTAGACGATGCGAATACAAATACTAAAATGATGTTGTTGGGTAAGTTGAAAGAAAACGAATATAATGGTCGTGTCAGTGTTCAATTTATTCTGGAAGATATGGCAATATAAAAGATAGATATGGAAAATAAAATAAAAGAATTTTTAGAACGTGTTCGTTCTGCCAAAACAATTGTAATCATGGGACATAAAAACCCGGATGGTGATTCTATATGCAGTGTGTTGGCGTTGGCACAATTGATTGAACTGAATTTTGGGGTTCAACCATTATGTGTTTATGATGGTAATATTTCTGATAGCTTGGATTATATTCCACATCGTGGTCGGATTAAATATTTTGAACGTGTCGATATGTCAGTGCCTGTTGATTTAGCAATTGTTATGGACTATGGAAATCCTGCGCATATTGGCGGGCCACAGCCATTTGTTGATAATGCAAAATTTGTTGTTGAAATCGATCATCACAAAAATGAGAATACAATAGCTCAGTTGTGTTTGAATGATGATACGGCTGCTGCAACCGCTGTGATAGTGTATAATATCATTCGTGTTGGCAATTTGATAACAGATTCGTGTGTGTCTGATTTATTGGCGTTGGCGATATTGACAGATACTGGGAATTTTAAATTTTCCCGAAACGGTGATGCGCTGCGAATAATGGCTGATTTGGTAGATGATGGTGTAAATATTCGTAGTTTGATTGAATTGATGAATAATAAACAACGCAAGGCCGTACAGTTGGAGGCACGTACTACTGCAGATGCAGAATTCTTTTATCATGGACGATTGGCTTTGGCAACTGTTGCAAAAAAGGATTACAAGTATCTTGATGGTCGCGGTGAATTGATATTAAGTTTGTTGGGACAAATCAAGGGTGTTGAATATGTTGTTTTGTTAAAAGAACAAAAGCCAGATCAAATCGGTATTTCTATACGCAGTCGCAGAAATCCAATCGATAAAATTGCGGTTGCGCTGGGTGGTGATGGACATGAAAAGGCGGCAGGCGCAATTGTTCGTGATACAACGATGGATCAGGTCAAAGCGCGTGTCTTGGAATTATTTAGGGGGGAATAGGTTATGTTAAAAAGATTCATATTTTTCATATGTGGTATATTTATTTCAATGGCTTCGTATGCGGCTGTTGATACAGCATTGGTTACAAAAGCGGAAAAATATTTAAATTCGATAACAGGGCTTGCTGGCGATTTTATTCAGACATCTAATGGTCGTCAAGAAAAGGGTGTGTTTTCTATGTTGCGTCCAGGAAGGGTCAGATTAGATTATGATAATATGCCGGTTCAGTTGATTTCTGATGGTCAAGATTTGTATTTCTTTGACAAGTCTTTGGATCAAATTACAACAGTACCTTTGACCAGTACGCCTGCGGGAATATTGGTCAGAAAAAATATAGATTTAAAAAATGCAGATATCAGTGTTGTTGAAACAAGTGACAATAAAAATACTTTTTCATTAAAACTGAATTTGCGTGGCCAAGAAGGTTTGGGACATATGACGGTTGTTTTTGATAAAAGCCCGGTTAAGTTAAATTCTTGGTCTGTGGTTGATGCAACTGGGGCCAAGACAGATGTTGCTTTTCATGGTTTGTCGGAAAAAACAAAATTTGCCAAAGATTTCTTTCAAATATCACGACATAAAACAATTAACACCAGTGGTGGTGACGATTTCTATGATTAAAAATGTTTGGTATAAGTTGGTCTGAATTTTTTGTGATTATATTGGTTGCAGTGTTGGTTATACCATCGCGTATGTGGCCTGATGTTGCACGTTTCCTGGCGCGGATTGTCAAGGCTGTACGTCAGATAATATGGCGTATAACAGATGTGTCTGAAAATATAAAACAGCAAATTGATTTAGAAAAACCGATTGATGATTTGGTGCGCTCTACGACAGATGATATGCTGAATGAATTTTCGTCTGTATTATCGGTTAAGAAAAAAAATAAAAAAACAACCGCTAAGAAAAAGGCATCAAAATGAAAAAAATGACAATGATGCAACATTTTTCAGAATTGCGCAGACGTATATTATGGTGTGCTTGTGTTTTTGCAATCGCTTTTATTGGTGGTTGGTATTTGTCGCCATTTATTCAAAATGTATTAACACAACCGTTATTGTCTGTTTGGTCAGATGGGTTGTTTCTATATACAGGATTGTCAGATGGTTTAATGGTGCGTTTGTCGCTATCAGGCTTGTTTGCATTGTTCGTAATTATTCCTGTGGTATTATGGCATGTGTGGGCTTTTGTTAAACCGGGATTAAAGAAATCTGAACAAAAATTTATTTTTCCTGTTTTAATTATGTCGCCAATATTATTTGTGGCGGGTGCTGCGTTTGCTTTTTATTTTCTGTTGCCAATCGTATTTCGTTTTTTTGTAGATTTAAATCAGACAGCAGATGTTCCGAATGTATTGTTGCCAGCTGTGCGTGATTATTTGCGATTCGCAATCGGGTTATTAAAAGTATTTGGTATTGCGTTTCAATTGCCGTTAGTATTAGTTTTATTAAACAGAATAGGGGTGTTGAAAAAATCATTGGTTGTAAAATTCAGAAGATATGCCATTGTGTTAATTGTTTTGTTTGCGGCCATATTAACGCCACCAGATGTTGTGTCACAACTGTTGTTGGCAATACCAATGTGGTTATTGTTTGAATTTAGTATTTTATTTATGCGCCAAGACTAAATTTATGATATAATATAGTCTATGAAAAAAATCATTTTGATTTTGTCAGGTGTTTTGTTAACGCAAAATGCGTGTGATTTGCAACCCAGGGTAATGTCTTTCCCGGATACGGTTGGTGAATTTATTTCAGCGCGATATCCTGCATTGTTGGCAGATCCATACGCAAATCCAGAAATATATAATTCTGCTGCAACAGATTATGGGGTATATGCATCACCGAAACTGTATGGCACAGAAACAAATGATGATTATGTTGAATATGCCAGTGTTAATGATTATGTTGTGCCGCCACAATCAGCAGAAAATGTTGCTGCATTATATGGTCAGGAAATTGTTGCAGATGAAACGCCTGATGATTATATCAGTGTTCCAAAATATGCATCTGAAGAAAAACAAAAATCTGTTGATAATATTGTGGTTGTGCAAGCTGGTGATACTTTATATGGATTGGCAAAAAAACATAATATGTCGGTTCAAGATTTAGCAAATGCGAATAATTTGTCGGAACCGTATCAATTGTCAGTTGGACAAAAGTTGTTGTTGTCAGAAAAAAATGAAAAGTCGGATGATACAACCGATGTTTTGGAAATATCACGACCTGTCAGTGGTGTAAAAACAACAACACGTGTTGAATTGCAAGAAATTATTGTTGCGCGTGGTGATACACTGTATTCAATATCAAGAAAATATTCTGTGCCAGTTAATGATTTGGCTGTTATGAATAAATTGACGCCGCCTTTTGAATTGTCTGTTGGACAAAAACTGCGTGTGCCTGATTTCGAATCTGTAAAAACACCAGTAAAATCAGAAAAAACAAATGTTGTTAGTAACCAAAAAGAAACAAAAAATATTATAAAAACAGATGTTGCATCAACGCAACAATCTGTAAAGGCGTCAAAGGAACCTGTTAAAAAGATTTCGTCTGATCCAACAAAAAAATTACCAACAATTAGCGCACGTTCTTCGTCAAAGTTTGCATGGCCGGTGCGTGGAAAAATATTATCTGCATATGGTGCAAAATCAAATGGTTTGTTTAATGATGGAATAAATATCGCTGCAAGTCGTGGCGCAGATGTCAAGGCGGCTGAAAATGGTGTTGTTGCATATGCTGGTAATGAGGTAAAGGGTATGGGAAATCTTGTTATTATTCAGCATGCAGGTGGATGGATGACTGTATATGCGCATATGGATTCAATGAATGTACGTCGTGGACACAAGGTTTCTGTCGGACAAAAAATAGGAACTGTGGGTGAAACGGGTAAGGTAGATAGTCCACAATTACATTTTGAAATTCGTAAGGGTACCAAGGCCTATAATCCATCTAGTTATTTGAAAAAATAATTTTTGTTTTTGTGAATACTGTCATCTCTGATTTTAATGAAACTTATGTTACAGTTTTATTAAATAGCTAAGGAGATGATATATGAAAAAATTTGTTTTTATTTTATGTGCAATATTGGTTGTCTTGTTGGTTATATGGCTGGTGATGAAGTTTAATAAACTTATATCGCCAAATTGTAAATATAATGCATCAACACTGGATGAACAAATAACGATTTATGATATTGATGATTTAGAAAAACGCGCATCTGCAATTATTCCAAAGGGTGGTTTTGATTATATATATGGTGGCGCAGATACAGAACAAACAATGCGCGATAATATTGCCTGTTTTGATAATGTTGATATTTATCCGCGTGTGTTAACAGGTGTTGATATGCCGGATATTTCAACCAGTATTTTGGGAATAGACATTTCTTTGCCTGTTATTGTGGCGCCGGCTGCTGCGCATGGTCTGGCGCATGTTTCGGCCGAAGCCGGTACTGCGCGTGGGGCCGCAGCCAGTGGTACGATTATGAGTGTAAGTAACTATGCCAGTAGTACATTAGAAGAAATTGCAGCTGCGGGTAATGGGGCGCCACAATGGTTTCAATTATATCTTAGCAAGGATGATAAGTTTAATCGTCAGATTATAAAGCAAGCCGAAGATTTAGGGTATCGTGCAATAATTTTGACAGTTGATGCGCCTGTCGGAGGAAATAGAATCAGAGATGCACAAAATAATTTTAAATTTCCATTGGCATTGCCGAATGTTGCACAGAAAAGTGGTCCCACAAAAGGGCAGGGAATTGGAACAATATTTGCAGCAGCACAAAATAGACTTACACCATATGATGTTATACGTGTTAAAAGGATGACAAAATTGCCTGTGATTGTTAAAGGTGTTCAACACCCAGATGATGCAGAAATTGCAATTGCATCCGGTGCAGATGCGATATGGGTGTCTAATCATGGGGGGCGCCAGTTGGATGGAACTTTTTGTGCTTTTGAAGTTTTAGCAGATATTGCAAAGCGTGTGAATAAACGTGTGCCAATTATATTTGATAGCGGTATTCGTCGTGGTACCCATATATTCAAGGCAATTGCGTCTGGGGCAGACATTGTTGCAATTGGACGGCCTGTGATTTATGGGTTGGCGTTGGGTGGTTGGCGTGGTGTTGTATCTGTCTTTGATTATTTAAAAACTGATTTGCGTCGTGTTATGACATTGGCAGGTGCGCAGACAATTGATGATATAAAACATATGAAATTGCGTTTGTCGCAACGTAATTGTGATAAAGACTTGCATTTACCAGAAAAAAGTCTATAATTACCCCCGTTCTGATAAGAAATTCAGTTCTGGATGCGTAGCTCAGTTGGTAGAGCAACTGACTCTTAATCAGTGGGTCCAGGGTTCGAGTCCCTGCGCGTCCACCAAAATAATAAACCGCCGTGTGCGGTTTTTTTATATGTTTTTTTGCAGGGATTCATACCTATATAAATATTTAAATAAGATTGATAGAATTGTATTGTCGACATGAAACTTTGAATCTATAAACAAATAAAAGGAGAAGAAATGAAAAAATTAGCAATTTCAACATTGGCTGTGTTGATCGCATGTCCTGCATTCGCAATCAATCACCCAGATCAGGGCAGTTCTTGGCAAATGTGGGGTATGGATCCATATGTTGGATTAAGAGGTGGTTTAAGCTATACAAACTTAAACTATAAATATGATGGCAATAAAGAATCTATTACAGATTGGATTTTTCAAGGTCGTGCAGCACTTGGTTTAGAAGTATGCGATACAGTTCGTTCAGAAATGGAATGGACATATTATGGCAAAACATCTGATAAAGCAAATTTTGGCCCAGCAGGTAATGTTGATGTAGATGCAAAATTGCAAACATTGTTGTGGAATAACTATATGGAATTTGGTCCATATAAAATGGTTCGTCCATTTGCGGGTCTTGGTATAGGTATGGCATTTGCAGATGTTAAACGCGATGGCGCATTGGTGCCACATCACAGTGAAAGCAAAACACGTGTTGGTGCAATGGCAACAATGGGTGTAACATTTGATATGGAACGCTTTGCGGTCGATTTGGCGGCTCGTTATACATATGTAGATATCCAATCAGGGTTGCATAACTTTGGTGGTGATGTCGGTATCAGATTTATGTTCTAAGAATAAAAGCACCCCAATTGGGGTGTTTTTGTTTAAAAATAAAATCCCACATTTTGTGGGATTTATTATTAAGATAATTTTGCCAAGGCTAATTTATTTAAAAATCCTTCTTCAATTCCACTAAGCAAAGAATTCATACCTTCGTTTGTGTCATCATCATTTTGTAATTTTTCTAGTAATGAAATAATATTTTCGCATGATTTTACTAAGTCACGATTTACAAACTTAGGGGTTAATAAGTCTGCTTTGAATACAGATTTGTTATCAGATGCCATAAAGTATGTTTCTGATATTTCATCAACCCATGTATCAATGTCTTCGGATAATCTGTCAAACAATAAGTGTTGTGAATAGTTGTCCGTTGACCAGTGATTAATCTTGCATGCGTATTTAAATGCAATTAAATGTTGAAGTAATTCATACATGTTTTTTCTCCTTTGTTTGGTTAGGTATATACAATTTATCAGATTGTGTTTTTTCGTTGCATAGGTGTTTATTCAAAATGTGCTGTACGTTGTGAATCTTGGGGTTCTTAGGGAATCAAACCTACGGAAAATAATATAAAACATAGTAAAATTATTATCGTACCAACAAAAAAACAAAGGAGAAATTAAATGACAAATTTAATTAAAAAAACATGTGTGTTCGCATCTGTTTTGGGTGCTGCTGCAATATTGGCGGGCTGTTCTAGTTGCCCAACACAACATCATAATAAAAAAGCAATGCATCATAATAAACAATATGTACAGCCTGTTGAAATGATTGAATCTGATACAATAGTTGTTTATCAAACCTATGAAAATGCAGATGTTAACCATTTGTATGCAAAAATGTACACACACAGCAGTCATGGTGGTGAATCCAGAATGGGACATATTAAATTCCGTGATACAGATAGTGGCTTGAAAATGGAAGTCGATTTGAAAGATATGCGCCCAGGCGTGCCATATACTGTAAAACTGTATCAATGTAGTTCTTGTCATAATGATGTAAAATGCTGTCAATCTGAAAACACATTGGATATCAAAATGCCTATGTTGGAAACAGGTAAAAGCGGTAAGTTGAATCAGACTTATATGCTTCAAGGTTTAAGTGCTGCACAGTTGAATGGTGCCAATATTTATCTGGAACGTGACGGTGGTTACAAGGCCGGATGGGGAAAATTAGAAAAATAATTTATTGTTTTGTGCATGAATGCCCCGATTATATCGGGGTTTTTATATTTTTGCTTTTAGAGTGTGTTTATATATGCTATATAGGTATATATGTATAAACAATTTTTATTTTTACTGTGTTCGTTTGTGCCGTTTTATAGTGTTTTGGCAGAAACTTTTTATATGGATATAAAAGGAGAAAATAAAAGTTTTGCAGAAGATGTTTTTGTCGCAGAAAATATCCCTGTTGTTTTTGAAAATGTATTTATAACGGATACTTTATCGGTTGAAAATCATGGTGTGTTCTCGGTAAATTCAATGAATGTTTGTGCCAGGTGTGATTTGTTTTTTGAAAACTTTAACACAATCAATATTAACAGCGTTGATTTGAATGATGATTCCAGAATATTTCAAATTGTGTCAGATGTTAATAATATGAATCCAATTAATATTGGTGCTGAATATACAGTTTTGGTCGGTGGAAATAATGATTTTTCTTTGTCTGACATTGTTGATGTTGTATCTGGTTCTGGAAATATTGTGTTAGAAAATACAACGTTGCATATAAATTCTGTGCCATTAAATACGTCTAAAAATATTGAAATTAAAGAAAACGTAAAATTCATAATCAGTGATATTGCTGATTTATATAATATCACATTGCTTGATAATATTACAGGTGGCGCAACAGCGCGTTTTATATCAAATAATGATGATGTTATGTATGTAACGGTTGGAGAAATTGCAGATGGAAAACTGTTTATAAAACATATTCGTGAAACAGATTATAATGTAATTTTTAATAATGATATGGGTGTGTTTTTAAATTCACTGCGTATGGATAATAAAAATAATAAACTGATGTATGCATTGGATTCTGCCACAGATAAAAATTCCTTGTATTCTGTTATGTCTAAATCAGTGTTGTTTAATCCTGATGTCTTAGTAAAACCATTACAGATAATTAATAAAATAAATATGATGTCAATTGATAATGGTTTTGCAAATAGTGTGGATGTAAATGTGTTTGGTGTTATGTCTGATGATTTCTATACATATGGTTCTGATATAGGCTTGGCAAGTGTTATACAAAATAAATTTAAATTATCGCTGGGCGCGCAAATTGCAAATATAGAATATTCATCTGGTTTTAATGAATTTTCAGGTGTTGTTTATGGATTAAATTTGCAGGCTGCATATTTATTTAGTAATAAAATGTTTCTGCATATAGATTCTGGATTATCATTTGCACAATTTGATATCACGAATGTTATGTACAACGATAAGATGATTTCTAAACCAAATTCATTATTTGGTTATGTGGTACTGGATACGGGTTATGAACTAAACTTCGATTCGTTTTCTGTTGTGCCTGTGGCAGGTATTGGTATGCAATTTTATGATTTAAATGGTATAAAATATTCTGATTTTGTTGGGCGTGTTGGTGGTGCTGTTGAATATAAATTTGCTGTTTCTGATTTAGAATATGTGTATGGCGTGTCTGTAATTGCAGACACAGATTCTTCATTGTCTTTATCCGGTAAAGTTGGGTTTATGTCGCCAACAGATATGATTGGTGGATATGTTGAATTATCGACTATCCTTGTGGAAGACAGTGTGTCTTATAAAGCATCTGTTAATGCAAAAATCCTGTTCTGATAATTTATTTTACAAATTTACCACGTAATGATGCCTTGTTTGCATTTGTGATACAAATGTTTGCCAAAATTGGGGCAGGGGTATCATCGGTGTTTTTTTCAACAACGCATTGTTGCATATAAGGGGTACGGTAAATCAGGTGATTGCCTGTTTTGTCTGGACCTTCCAGCAGACATTCCATTGTTTTATCAATGCAGCTGATGTTGAATTCTCGTTGAACTTCATTTAAATAAGTGTCCAGTCTTGCAAGACGTTCTGCTTTGATGTTTTCAGGAATTTGATCTGGCATTAATGCAGCAGCTGTGTGTGGTCGTGGTGAATATTTAAATGAATAAGAATTGATGTATTTTATTTGTTCCGCGATTCGCATTGTTTGTTCGAAATCTTCATCTGTTTCGCCTGGGAATCCAACAATAAAATCAGATGATATTTGTATGTCTGGACGTGCGATTCGCAGTTTGCGAATAATGTCTGTGTACAGTTCCAATGAATAAGGACGATTCATACGCGTCAGAACATTTTGTGAACCACTTTGAATAGGCATATTTAAAAATGGTAATAATTTTGGTTCTGTTGCAAACATTTCGATTAAATCATCTGTCATTTCGGTTGGATAACTGGACGTAAATCTGATGCGTTTTACCGATTCGATTTTAGCAGCTTGACGTATTAAATCAGACAGACGATATGTGTTATCATTTTCATCTGTATATTTATATCCGTTTACATTTTGACCCAAAAAGCATATTTCAACTGCGCCAGTGTTTGCAGCATGAATCGTGTCGCGAATACAGTCATCAAATTTACGTGATATTTCGCGACCGCGTGTGTACGGAACGATGCAGTATGTGCATACGTGATTGCATCCTTCTTGGATTGGAATGTATGCAACAGTTGGTGATTTTTCCATTTGTGGTAATTCATCAAATTTTTCCAAACCGCCTAAATCAATGTTGAATAATTTTGCATCTGGGTTTTCTAAAATTTGTGGCAGTTTATGATAGCTTTGTGGTCCCAGAACGAAATTCAAATCTGGGATTCTGCGGAATGCATCACTGCCCGATTCGCGTGCAACACAACCGACAATGCCAAATAGGGCAGATGGCTTTTTTGCGCGTCTGATACGTCCCAGTGCAGAAAAAACTTTATCTGTTGCCTTGGCGCGAACAGCGCACGTATTTAATATGATTATGTCAGCATCGCCAACATTGTCTGTACGGCACATTCCGCGGTGTTCAAGCATTGCGGCAATACGCCAACCATCATATACGTTCATCTGACAGCCAAAAGTTTGTATAAAGAATTTTTTCATGATTTTATTTGTGTTTTGTATTGTTGTATATTTGTTGTATGCGTTTTTGTTGTGTTTTACAGTAAGAATGTCTTATATAATTATTTCTGTGATGTTTTTCGTGACAGCGGACTTTTGCTTGTGCTTCAAATATAGCCATCTCTCGCATCATTCTAATTAAATCGTTTAACATTTTTCTTACCTCGTCTTGTTTCGAATTTTTTGATACGAATGTTTGTTATATCTTTGTTGTATTCGATTAAAATGTTTAACCGTATTTTGTGTATGATATCTACGAGCGTTTTTTTCGCTTACAGGTATTCCGGATTTAGAGGGTATTAATTTAGTTGGTGCTTCTAACATTTCAGGAATGCATTCTAATATCATTTCTTCCTCTGTCCGAAGTTTTTCAAGTTCTGATAAAAGCCCCTGTTGCGTATCATCCGATAACTGCTGTGCAATTGATATTTCAGGTTCAGGTAATATTGGTCTGGTTATGCTTTCTTGTGTTTCTGGAATAACTATTACCTTTTCCTTGATGTGGTTATCTGTCCGAAATTTTTCAATTTCGGACAGTAATTCTTGTTTCATATCATCCACTAATTTATGTGCAAAGATAATTATCATATCTTATTTTTGTTTTATGCGTTGATTGCGCAGTTGTTGCATACGTGCTTTGCTAACTTTTGCAGCTGTTTGTGTGTGTTTTTGTGATACTTTGGTGCCTGTGTCTGGAACATTAACTGTGCCATATACAACACCTGTTACATGATTGTTTTCAACGATTGCGATTATTTGTGTCATGTTTTTTCCTTTTTGTTTTATGCTAGTTTTTTGCGTAATAATTCGTTAACAACGGCTGGGTTTGCAGTGCCAGATGTTGCTTTCATAACATTGCCAACAAAGAAGCCTAATAGCCCAACCTTGCCAGATTTGTATTGTTCAACCTGGGATGGATTGGCCGCAATTATATCATCGATGATTTTTTCAATTGCGCCAGTGTCTGTCATTTGTTTCATACCAAATTTGTCAGCGATTTCACGTGGTGTTCCCGATTCGCCATCCAACATTTTGATAAATATTTCTTTGGCTTGTTTTCCGTTAATTGTATTTTCAGAAATCATTTCAACCAACTGTGCAATATCAGATGGTGTAATGATACGCATGCTATCCACAATGCCAGATTTTTCATTTTTTTCATCCCAGTTTTCTGGATGTGCAAATAATTCACTTATCATCCAGTTCGCTATTGCTTTGGCATGTTTTGTATTGCTGCCTACTGCTGTATCAAACCAGTGTGATATATTTGTGTTTTCTGTTAATCTGGCCGCATCATATTCAGATAGCCCAAATTCCGCCGTATAGCGCGCGCGTGTCGCAGATGGCAATTCTGGCATGTTCTTGCGGATGCTTTCAATTTGTTCGTCTGAAATTTCAATCGGTAGTAAGTCTGGATCTGGGAAGTAACGATAATCCAGTGCGTCTTCTTTGGAGCGCATTACAGATGTTGTGCCTTCGCCTTGATTATATCTCATTGTGTCTTGACTGACAGTGCCGCCATTTTCATATGCATCAATTTGACGACGTGCCTCAAATTCAATGGCGTTTTTAATGAATTTAAAGGATACCATATTTTTGGTTTCAGTTCTGGTGCGGAATTCTGTTGAACCAACAGGGCGTACAGATACATTTACGTCTGCGCGCATTGATCCTTCTTCCATATTTGCGCGGGATACACCCAGTGCGCGTGCAATTTCGCGAATTTCACGCAGATAACGTTCTGCTTCGTCTGGGGATGAAATGTAAGAATTGTTTTCTGGATTTTTTGTGTCCAAGAAAGTTACAATTTCCAACAAGGCAACGCCTGTACGGTTATAGTCAGCAAAGGATTTTGTTGGGTGTACATCATGTTTTAATTTTCCTGCATCTTGTTCCAAGTGTGCGCGTTCAATTAAAATCTTTTTTGGATTTCCATCGTCGCCCATAATTTCAACCCAGCCACGACCAACAACAGGTGGTTCGTCCGCTGGTTGTGAAATCTGATAGCCTTGGGGCAGGTCAGGGTAGAAATATTGTTTACGTGCAAAACGACTGTGCCGGGAAATTTCAGCATTCAAACCCAATCCCATTTTAATTGCCTGTTCAACACAGTATTCGTTTAATACAGGTAACATGCCTGGCATTGCAACATCAATCATTGAAACCTGGGTGTTTGGGGATACCGTCGGGTTATAGTCTGCAGATGCACCGCTGAATAATTTTGATTCGGATAACACTTCGATATGTGTTTCCAAGCCAATTACTAATTCCCAATCGCCTGTTTTGCCTTTTATTGTGAACATTTTTTCTTTTTCCCTTGCTTTTTTGTTTTTTGTATCTTATTATTTGTCCCGCGTTGGCTAGGTAGCTCAGTTGGTAGAGCAAGGGACTGAAAATCCCTGTGTCGGCGGTTCGATTCCGTCCCTAGCCACCATCTCCTTTCTTATTGCGACCATGGCGGTCGTTTTTTTATTGCCAAAGAAGATGATATTTTTATTCATTGTTATTTTCCCATAATTGTTGTTGGGCGGTTGTCAACAGATGCTGCTGATTCAATATGTTTTGCCAATTGCAGAACGCGCATATCTGCAAAACGTGGACCAACAACCTGCATTCCCAGTGGCAGACCGTTTTGTGCCAGACCGCATGGTACACTGCATGCAGGGATGCCTGCCAGATTCATTGCAACTGTGAATAAATCCAATGCATAGAATTCCAATGGTGACAGTGATGCATCCAATGGCATCGCGGTACCTGCGGATGCAGGGCATACGATTAAGTCGCATTGTTCAAATGCAGAATTAAAGCTGTCTGCAATCATACGACGCACGCGTGCAGCCTGCATAAAATATACGTCATACGATTCGCTGGACAGTACCGCTGTGCCAATAATCATACGACGTTTTACTTCGTCGCCAAAGCCAGCAGCACGTGTTTTTTTGTATGTGTCATATATGTCTTTGCCTTCGACCCGCAGACCGTAACGCATACCGTCATAACGTGCTAAATTCGAAGATGCTTCGGCTGGGGCGATAATATAGTAAGCGGCCAATGCATCCAAAATGTTTGGAATTGAAACTTCAACAATTTCTGCGCCCATAGACTTTAAATCTGCAATACGTTTTTCAAATAATGATTTCATGTCATCTGATATTTCAACGTCTGCAAATTCTTTGATAATACCAATACGTAGTTTTTTTCCGTTGCCCAAAATTGGTTCCAGTGATTTTGTGCAGTTAAAACCATTTGTTGCACTGGTTGAATCTTTTGGATCGTGACCTGCCATACATGATAACATTAATGCTGCATCATCAACCGTACGTGTAATGGGTCCTGGTGTGTCCAAAGAAGATGCAAATGCAACACAGCCCCAACGTGAACACAGACCGTATGTAGGTTTCATACCAACCATACCGGTAATTGCCGCAGGAAAACGAATTGAACCACCTGTGTCTGTGCCTGTTGCGCATAATGCCAAACCGCCAGCAACTGCAGATGTTGAACCGCCAGATGAACCACCAGCAGTTAAATGTTTTTCCAACTGCCATGGATTGACAGGCGCACCAAAGAAACTGGTCTTGCTGAAAGTTCCCATCGCAAATTCGTCTAAATTTGCCTTGCCCAGTAATACAGTGCCAGAATCAATCAATTTTTGAGAAACAGTCGATTCGTATTCAGGTACAAAATTTTCCAGTATACGTGATGCAGCAGTTGTGCGAATGCCACGTGTTGCAAACAAGTCTTTCATTGCCATTGGAATCCCGTCCAGTGGTAATGCGTTGCCCGCTGCACGTCTGGCATCAGATGCAGCAGCGTCTGCCATGGCGCGTTCTGGGGTAACGGTAATATAGCAATTTAAATCAGCGCCGTATTGTTCAATGCGGTTTAAGTATGCTTTTGTTAATTCAACAGACGTGATTTCACCACTGTTTAATTTTTCTAAGGCTTCGGTTATTGTTAGATTTATCATTTTTGCTTTCCGTAGTGTTGTGGGAACAATGCTGTGCCCAGTGTGTTTTTTATAAATTCGTCTTGGCATTTGCCGCCACGTAAATTGCGCGCGCAGCATTTTGCTTTTGCTAAATCATCATTTTTACATTTTGCACATTGTGGTTTATAGTCAGGAAAGAACATGCCGGTTATATTTAGATTGCCATGTTTTTGTCCATATGTTTTAAATGGTTCAAAATTCACAATGTCTGTGTAACTTACTTGTAATGATTTAAGACACGCTTTTTTTGTAGAGCGGCTGTTTCTGAATTGTTCGATTAATTCAAGCGCTTTGCTTTGTGTAATGCAGCCAAGCTTGATTGTTTGTGGAAAATCATTATATTGCTCGTACACTAAAAAATTGACAGGAATATTGTTTGTTTTTTTAGACATGATATTCCTCTGTTATTTTTGTTTTTCATTTGCATAGTGTTGTGGAAACAACACTGCGCCCACAGTTCTGCGGACGAATTCATCTTTGCATTTTCCGCATTGCAAATTATCAAAGCAACTTTGTGTTTTTTCATAAGTTGATTTATTAAAAACATTAAGGTTGGGTTGACATCTTAGCTTGTCAATATGCGCCATACCATTAAGTGTTAATTCACTATGTGCACTGGTGTGTCTTGGTATGTTTAAAATGCTTGTTTGCATATTAACATTAAAACATTGTGCAACACACGTTGCCAATTTAATATCTGTATTTTTTAACAGGCTTAATAATTCAACCACGTCATTTGCAGACACTTCCAACTTTAAATTAGTTAAGTATGGAATAATTATTCTTATTCTTGAATCTTTCATTTCTTATTCCCCATCCATTACTTTTGGTACTGCAAAATAACCACGTGATGTGCCAGAATTATCAGGGGTGTTTGCCAAAACTAAATCACGAATATTTCCATCCGTTACAACGTCTTCGCGTTTTGGTAATTTATGTTCCGATGGATTTAACATAGGTTTAACGCCAGTTGTGTCAATTTTTTGTAGTTTTTCCAACCATTCAACGACTGAATCAATATTCATTTCCGCCAGTTTTTCATCAGATATTTCAATTTTGATTAAATCTGCGAATTTTTGTAATTGTTGCTTGCTAAATGCCATTTTCAATCCTATATTTGTAAAGTAAAGGAATTATACAATGATTTTGGCAGATTTCAAGGCTTTTCCGCGCACAGGACGTTTTTTAGGTGTTGACTGGGGGTTGACCAGAATAGGGGTTGCAGTATCTGACCCGTCTGGTGAATTTGTTTTTACTAGACCTGTGGTGGTTGTGGCACGTGGTGCAGCAAATCATGCAGATGTTGTTGCGCAAATTGCCAAGGAAGAAGGGGTTGTTGGTATTGTTGTTGGACTGCCTGTTCGAAATGATGGGACGGAATCTGATACAACAAAAATGGTGCGTGATTTTGTAAGTAACTTGGTAACTAAAACAGATTTGCCGATTTGTATGATAGAAGAAAATTTAACGTCTGTTGTTGCCCAGGAATCTATGGGGCGGGTCAGGGTGCATGACATTAAACAAAAGTTAGATTCTGAATCAGCACGTGTGATTTTGGAAAATGCAATTGCAATAATAAAACGGGCGTAGTGCCCGTTTTTTAATCTTCGTTTTTATCTGGTATATTACCGTCTGCGGATAATAATACTGCGACCCATCTGGTTGAATCGAATTGTGCACATATAATATAAATTGCAACCAATAATGGAACACTGAAAAACATTCCTGCAATACCCCATATTATTCCCCAAAATACCAAATTTATTAATATTGCCAAGGTTGATATATTTAATGTTTTTCCAGTTAATTTTGGTTCAAGTAAGTTTCCAAAGAGAATTTGTAGTGTTATCAGACCGACTGCTGTTAATATCGGTTGTTGCAAGTTTGGTGCCATCGCCAGTGAATATAGTATCGGCAACGCACAAGCAATAATCGCGCCAATGGTTGGTATATAGCTGGTTACGAATACAATAAATGCCCATACACCTGCAAATTCAACGTCAATCAATTGTAACCATACAAATGATAAAAGACCTGTGATTGCAGATATTGTTGTTTTTACGAATAGATATTTTTTCATATTTGAATCAATGCTATCTAAAATATAACGTGATTTCTTATACTGGCGTTTATTGTTAAACAGTGCTGAAAATTTTTGATTAAATGTGCTTTGTTCTATAAACATGAAAATCATATATACAAATACCATTCCCATAGATGTTGCCGCAGAAGCAACAGAAGCGCCAATGTTTGCAGCAATTTTAGTGATGTTTGGTATCATGCTGGCATCAAATTTTATGCCAACCACACCTGATAAATATGCGCCAAATTGTGTTAGTTTGTCTTGTAACATCGGTAACATAGATGCCAGTTCTGAAAACATAGGCTTAATTTGTGTTATAAACAAATAAATAACAAAGCATATTGTTGCAAGGCTGGCAATATTTGCAATCCAATTAAATATATGCCAGTACGCTTTTTCTGGTTTTGTTTCTGGATTTTTTACAGGCAGGACTTTGCGGTAATAGTCAGATATTGCATTCATTAAATACCATAAAAATGCTGCAATTAGTAATGGTATTAATATTGAACGCCCCAGCCATAAAAATAAAATAAGACCTGCAAATACAATAATTCCGTTCATTTTTATTGTCCTTGGGTTGTGATTGATTGTGTGTCTGATATGCTGATTTCAACGCTTTGTTTTGGTGCGGTTGCATATACAACACTGAATACAATAATCATGATTATGTTGATAATTACAGCGGTGGTTGCATATCTTTTGTGCATAACTTTTTCAAATTTTTTTGAACCGATTTGCATTGACCATATGCCAAAAATTAATGCAAGTGTGAATGTTAATAATGTTGGTGCCAGCCCTATAAAGAAGCTAGATACAATGGTTATAAATACAAACATAGAAATGGTATTTATGTTGCTTGATAATGTCCAATTAATTAATTTAGAGTACCATTTTGATTTGATTGGTTGTGATGGTTTTTTTTCAGGTTTTGTGTCCAGTAAATATCCAGGTGTCCACAGCATTCCAAAACCAAATGGAAAACTGCAAATGATTTTCCAGTTTGGTATATTGAACTGTTGTATACGGCGGATTTTAACATAAAAATTGATAACAGCTGTTCCAAACAAGAAGGAAAAATATAGCGCAATCAGTATTATAATAAATAGCAAAGATCCAGAATGTGCACCATCAATCATCATCAGTTTGAAAAATAATTCTTGTTGA
This sequence comes from Candidatus Enterousia sp., assembly GCA_045631065.1. Lineage (GTDB taxonomy): Bacteria > Pseudomonadota > Alphaproteobacteria > Rs-D84 > Rs-D84 > Enterousia. The sequence continues at coordinate 27,160 of JAZQUA010000037.1, forward strand.
TGTGATATTAATAAGTATGTAGATATAGAAAACATCAGAAACAGTAAAATTATTTGTGCATTATGTATTGCGATAAAAGATGGTTTATCCATTTTTATTTTTGGTAATTTACGAATCGTTAAATATACGCTGATACCAAATGCGATTGATAATAATATAAACAATGGGGTTTGTGGTATTGCAGATTGGACCGGTAAAAATAATTTTAATACCAAAGAATATCCAAGAATCATCAAGGTCGTAATCGAGAATAACAGTATTGCGAATTTAAATGGTGCATTAAATAACCATGTAAATAATGTTGGTGTTTTTTTCATTGATTTTCCCCCTTTGTATTCTGTTATTGTATCACAATCTGACCATCAGATAAAGTGATAGTGTCTGTTGGTGAAATCATGTCTGTAAAAGACTGTTGATGACTGATAAATAAAAATGTTGTGTCTGGCATTGATTTAATTGTATCTGCAATTAATTGCTGTGTTTTTGCGTCTGCGCCAGAATCCGGTTCGTCAAGAATCGCAAGTTTTGGTTGCGTCATTATCAGTTGAAGTAACATTATCTTTTTGCGTTCGCCACCAGAAAAACCAACGTTTACACTGCGATTCAACCATTGTTGTGGTATGTTTAATTTTGTGCGTGCAGATTCTAGCTTTTCAAGAAATTCACCCATTGATAAATCATGACCTGATTGGAAATGTGTATGTGCAATGCATGAGTGTTTAAGAAAGCTTAGTACACTTAAACCTGGAATTTCTGGAACGTGTTGGGAACCTAAAAATATACCCATTAATGCACGTGTTGTTGTGTTTTCGTTTGTGATGTCAGAACCATTAAATATTATGGCGCCTGATTTTATTGTGTACGTTGGATTTCCTGCGATTGTGTTTGCAAGTGTTGATTTGCCAGAACCGTTATGACCAGATAACAAAACGCGTGCACCGGTATTTATTTTTACTGATATGTTGTGCAATAATTCGCGATTCGATAATGTTACAGTTAAATCATTTATTTCCAGCATATTTTAATCCTTTGATAATGCTAATTGTATTAATTGTTTTGATTCGACCAAAAATTCCATTGGCAGTCTTGATAATACAGGTGTTGCAGTTGCGCCAATGATAAGTGCGATTGCTGTATCTGTTTCAATTCCTGCCATGTTTAAATAATTTAATGTTGCGGCATCAATTGTGCCGGTTGATGCTTCGTGTGATTGCTTATTGTTTGTACCGTTGTGAATAATACGGGGCAGGGTGTTTGCAACTGCTGTGCTGTCCAGCAGTCTGCTGTCGCATTTTGATGCGTTTGTGCAATCGTTGCCAGAAAAAGATACCAGGCTTCGGAATGTTTGTTGTGATATGTCAGATGCAACACCATATGAAACAATGTTTGATGTGCTGTTGTTGCCAACGTGAATCATTTTTGTGCCGGTATCTGCCATTTGTGCGCCCCGCGTAATGGATAAAGAATAAAAGTCGCTAAAAGAATTATCGCCCATCAATATTGTTGATGGATATTTCCATGTCAGGGCAGATCCAACTTCGACCTGGGTCCAGAGTAGTTTTGCGTGTTCATCACAACGGCCACGTTTTGTGACGAAATTTAAAATTCCGCCAGTATTTTTTTTACCATCAAAAGTGCCTGTAAACCAGTTTTGTACAGTTGCATATTTTACAGTCGCATTGTCGTGTACAATGATTTCAACAACGCCACTGTGCAGTTGATGATTTGTTCTGCGTGGTGCGCTGCAACCTTCCATGTACGATAATTCAGAACCAGTATCTGCGATAATTAATGTGCGTTCAAATTGTCCAATTTTTGCTGTTTCAATGCGAAAAAAACTGGCCAAATCAATTGGGCATTTTGTGTTCGGAGGAATATAAACAAATGTGCCATCTGAAAAAACAGCCGCATTTAGTGCTGCAAAGAAATTGTCTGTTTTTGGTACAACGCTGCCAAGGTATTTTTTTACCAGTTCCGGGTGTTGTTTAACGGCATCTGAAAAAGGCAAAAATATTATGCCGTGTTTTTCAAGTTCTGCTGTGTATGATGTGTGGACTGAACGGCTGTCAATAACTGTGTCTGTTGCCATACCAAGCAGGGCTTTTTTTTCACTGTCTGGCAACCCCATTTTGTCATAAATTTTGGATAGGTCAGAATTGTCGATAGGTTTTGGTTCGTTGTAGTAATTCAACGAATCATAGTTTATGGGTGCATAGTCTATTTCTGCCCAGTGTGGTTCGGACATTTTTTTCCAAGCATTGTATGCATCTAATCGCCATTGCAGTAACCATTCTGGCTCTTCTCGATTTGCTGAAATTTTACGGATAAGATTTTCTGACAGTTTCACCATACGATTAATTGTTTTGTGTTGCCAACTGTTTTGCCTGGGCAAAGAATGTTAATGATTGACCCAGCAGGCCGTCTGTAAATGTTGCAGATAATAAGCCATCTGGTTCTGTCGTTGTCAGGTGGTGTAAAAATGTGTCTGCACGATGCATATAGTTGTCGATGTTGCGTGCAACTTCGGAGTCCAGTTTTATGCAACGACGTAATTTTTCTAGTGTGAATGGATTCTTGGCATATTCGTCCATAATGCCCCCCAATGCACGCCACAGTGGGTGTTCAGGTGTGTTGCGTGGCATGATATCGATTGCTGCCATGACAGGAATCAGACTTTGTAGTAAATCCTGATAAATCATTTCTGCGTTTTCTGTAACAGCATTTGTCGCAGATTTTGTTTTTAAAACAGATTGGATTTTTGAAATCAGGTTATACTGGTGTTCCAGTGTTTTTGTAATTCCCGCTATTTTTGTATTCATTGTGTGTGCGTACACTGCGATCCCAATTATTAATGCTAAAATTAATCCAAGCGCAATAAAAGTTATGATGTTTTGCATGTTTTATACCCCTAAAAAGTTAAAATTTCCAGAATAGTATAACATCTTTTTGCGATTCGTGCGATTTTATATTCGAATATTTGTTTTTAGCCGTTTTTAGGTCTTGCACAGATTCGGTCAAATTGTTATAATAATAAACAATTAAAGGAATATTATAGGGAAAGGAAGTCTTAGTATGTTTCGTAAAGTTTTGATTTTTGCAATGTTTGCAACTGCAGCAGGCTATTGCTTTGCTGCGGAAACTCTGCCTCAGGTTGTTACATCAGAAGTTTTTTATGAACAAGAAAAAGTTGTTGATGAAGGACAATGGCAACAGGTTGATACAACAACTTATGATGTCGTAGAAACGTATGAAACGTACAGGGAAATTCCTGCATGGCCGTTGGTGGGGTCTGATGCTGATGTCGAAGTTTCTTGTACAGGTGGTGTTGCGTCAAAGAAAAAGCAAAGTGATAATATTCGTATCGTATCCAAAATAGGCACAGATTTGGTGGTTGAAAATAATTTTAATTTGGGTGTTCGTGGCAATGAATGGTCTGGTGGTGCAAATATGTTGCATGGTACACAAATTCCAGTTGGATTTGCAGACGAATGTAATGATGAATCCGAAATGCCATTGTTGCATCGCGAAGTTTTGGAAGATGATGGTGGTAATGTTTTGACTGTATCTCGCAGTGGACGCAAGAATTGTGGTAAATATGCAGATACTTATGATGCTTTTGCTGCAAAAATGGGAATGAAGGTTGAAAATGTAACCGAAGATACAACTGTTATAGAAGAAGAAACAGAAATAGAAGTTGCAGAAGTTGCAGAGTCTGCGGATGCCGAGGCGCCTGTTGTTATGACAGATCAGGTTCGTTCGTGGGTTGTTGCAAATGGCCAGACATTACGTGAAGTTTTACAGAATTGGTGCAACAAAGAAGGCTGGGATTTGGTTTGGGCAACATCTCGTGAATATCCAATAGAAGCAAGTGCTGTATTCAAAGGTCGTTTTGTTGATGTTGCATCTGCGTTGGTTCGTAACTTTGGACGTGCGACACCAATTCCATATGCCAAGTTTTATAAAGGAAATCGTGTTTTGCTGATTACAACATCAGAAGAATAATCATAAGTATCGTATGACGTAGGAGAATATAAATATGATAAAGCCAATGAAAATCTTTGTAATGTGTGCAGTGTTGTTGGGATTGTCTGGTTGTGCAACCAAAGAATCTGCCAAGGTTGCTGCAACGGTTGATAATGATTTTGTAAATGCATATGATGCGTTTGAAATGGCAAAAAATCCACGTGCCAAGGTTGCCAGTGGCGATACTGTTTCTATGTCTGATGGTGTTTGGTTGGGAAACAAATCTGTTGTTTTAGAACATCGTAATAATTTGCCATCTATGTTTGAAACAGATACAGGTGTTACTATATTATTAAATGAACCTGTGTCGTTGCAGGTCTTGGCAAATGATATTTATTCTGTAACAGGAATTCCTGTAAAGATTGATGGGCAAATTTCCGCTGAAAAATTAAAAAAATTGGTTAATGTTGCATATACTGGAAAGTTGTCTGGTTTATTATCTCAGGTTGCAACAGATTTAGATTTATTGTGGTACTATGATAAGAATTCAATTGTTTTCTATGAAACAGAAACAAAAACATTTACTTTGTATGCATTGGGAACCGAAGTTGCATATCAAACATCTGTATCAACAGACAATTCAAATGAAGTTTCATTGGAATCTACATTAAAAGAATGGGACGAAGTTGAAAGCGCTATTTCTTCAATTATTGGAAAAAGCGATAATGCAGACTTTACTGTATCACGCAGCTTGGGTACAATTACTGTAACTGCATCCCCATCTGTGTTGGCGCGTGTTGGTGAATATATAGAACGTCAAAATAAAAGATTGTCTCAACTGATAACTATTGATGTAAAGGTTTTGCAAGTAACAATTTCAAATGATTCTGCGTTTGGTTTGAATTTGGCAGCAGCGATTAATTCAACAGCCGGATTGAATATTGTTGCAAATCCAAAAAATAATCTTGCATCGACAGAGGCCAGTTCAATGAATATCGCGGTGTTGTCAAATGCAGTATCTGCATTGACGGGTGCAACTCATACCGAAGGTGGTGCAACTGTCGAAGGTGCATATACGCAAAATGATATTATGAACGGTTCGTTATCTGGTGCTGCGGGTTCAAATGCATTGATTCAATCTTTGGCAAAACAGGGTAAGGTATCATTGGTAACAAATGTTGGTGTTACAACACGTTCGAATCGTGTTGCACCGGTCAGCAATACACGCACCACAGGTTATATTAAACGTTTCGAATCAAGAAACTTTACAACTGTTGAATCAAGTACGGTTGATCAAGACGATTTGGAAACAGGCTTTACAATGCAATTGTTGCCAAATGTATTGGAAAACGGCAAAATTTTGTTGTTGTTCCGTATGTCTGTTCGTGAATTGTTGCGTATGTCAACACAGACAATTGGCGAAGTAACATTGCAGTTGCCAGAAGTAGAAGAACGTAGCTTTATGCAAGAAGTTATTATGGAATCAGGCCAAATGTTGGTTGTGTCCGGATTTGAAAAACAGAAAAGTCAAGATACACGTTATGGTTTGGGCGATCCTGACTTTATGGCATTGTCTGGTTCACGCGAATCTGCTGCAAGTCGTGAAGTTCTGGTTGTTATCTTGACACCACAGGTATTGATTAGTCCGATGGATACAGAAAGAACTATACAGCAGCATTGGGGTGCCCCACTAAACTAAAAATAAATTATAATAATTCATCTAAAAACAAATCGGGAATCTCATGTAGCGTTTGTACACTACGATTCCCGATTTTTTTTTATCTAAATCATTCTAATTTATTTTTCGCTAATCACGAACAAGTTGATGGTTCATGTAACTTTTGTACACTACGGTTTCGGGTTTGTGTGTATCTATACTATTATCTTTAATTTTTTGCTAATCACGAGTGGGGTGCAGGCAATTTATGTAGTGTCAAGTACACTACATTGCCGGCATAAAAAAATCCCCTTGCTGGGGAATTTTTTTATCTGGCTTTTATACTGTTTAATATTATCAGTCGCTTTTCAATTTCGTGTTGTAAATCACGACGTGTTGCATGATTTAAATGTTTTTTGTAATCAGTTGTTTTGTATTGTGGAAAAATATATGTTTCTGCTGATGGGTATAATTGAACAACGGGTTTGTTTGTTTCTTTGTCCAGGTATTCAATAATTGTTGTCGCTATTTTTTCGCCCAGTTTATGTGTGTTTTCAATATGTCTTTGTGCCATTTCGTTGGCATAAGGATTTGGAAATTCTTTGGATTTAATCCAGCCTGTATTGGTTTCTTGTTTTTGACCGTTAATTGTTATTAAGGCCATTGGGGTAAATTTTTGATACGCAAACAAACCCATATCTATCATGCCGTTAAATGCGATGGTATATGTATTTTTCTTCTTTTTGCTGGGTTTCATATTATTCATTTTTATATGCCTATATTTTTGTCCGAACGCAAATATAGTACATAAAACATAGGTGTCAAGTATATAGGAATAAAAAAACGGATAATGTATCCGTTTTTTATACAAACAAGTCTTTTACGAATTGCGCGTGTTCTGTTATGAACTTGAATCTAAATTCTGGTTTTTTGCCCATCAGTTCAGAAACGATTGTTCGGGTTTTTTCTGTGTCTTCGGCACCTTCATCTGTACGTGGAGGTAATTCAACACGAATCAATCTGCGTGTCTTTGGTGACATTGTCGTTTCTTTTAATTGATTTGGCATCATTTCGCCCAAACCTTTGAATCGAGATATTTCAACGCGTTTGTTTTTATATTTTGTTGCTTTTAAATTTTCCAGCTCTTCATCGCTATCAACATAAATTGATTCTGTGCCACATGTTAATTTGTATAACGGCGGGCAAGATAAATACAAATGTCCACCATAAATTAGTTGTGGCATATATTGATAAAAGAACGCCATTAACAGTGATGCAATATGGCTGCCGTCAACGTCAGCATCAGTCATAACGATAATTTTTTCATATCGCAGTTTATCTTCGTTCCAATCTTTGGCAGTGCCTGCACCAATGATATCAATCAGTTCGTTTAATTCTTTGTTTGCACCGAAACGTTCGTCTGAATTTGATATAACATTTAATACCTTGCCACGTAATGGCATAATGGCCTGGGTTGCGCGGTCACGCGCTTGCTTTGCAGTGCCACCAGCGGATTCACCTTCGACAATAAATAATTCTGTGCCGGCGATTCCATGTTTTGAACAATCTGCCAATTTTGCGGGCATACGAATACGTTTCGTTGGTGTTTTGCGTGCAACGTCTTTGACTTGTTTTGTTTTTATACGGGCGTTTGCAAGATTTATCACAAAGTCTAATAATGCATTTGCCGTCTTAGGGTCAGATGCCAAGAACATTTCCCAAGGATCGCGTAGCGCATTTTCTGTGTATCGTGCAATTTCTGGGTTTGATAATTTTTCTTTGGTTTGTCCCAAGAATTGAGGTGTTTTGTAAAAAACAGATACGATTGCAGCAACAGAATCAAATACGTCTTCGCCTATAATTGTTGCAGCAGATTTGTTGTTAACTTTTTCGCCATATGCTTTTATCCCTTTGGTTATTGCGGATTTAAAGCCCGTTTCGTGTGTGCCACCATCAATTGTCGCAATTGTATTACAGTATGATGAAAAGAATCCATCATCAGATGCAGCGCCATTTTCATCTGTTAAAAATGTTAATGCCCATTCAACACGACCGCTGTCATCTGGGAAATCAACGCTGCCACTGAAAATTCGTGGTAAAATTCGTGGTTTGGAATCTGTTTTTTCGGCCAAGAAATCTGCAACACCATTTGGGTAATAAAATGTCTTTGTTGCAGGTATATTCATATCTTCGGTCAATAATTCTGGGTTACATTGCCAGTCAATTTTTATCCCACGTGACAGGAATGCCTTGGCGCGTGCCATACGATAAATTTTTATAGGTTTAAATACAGCGTTTGCACCAAATATATCATCATCAATTGTAAAACGGATTTTTGTTCCATGTGCCTTGGTTGCATCCATACGTTGCATCGAACTGGTTGGCAGACCGCGTGAAAAAGTCTGATGCCAATTATATCCATCGCGTGCAATATCAACAATCATTTCTGATGACAGGGCATTTACAACAGCAGATCCAACACCATGCAATCCACCACTGGTTTTATATACATTATTATTAAATTTTCCCCCAGAATGCAGTGTTGTTAAAATAACCTCTAGTGCGGATTTCCCAGGATATTTTGGATGTTCATCTACTGGGATTCCACGACCATCGTCTGCAATTTCAATGGTCTTGGAATCAATTAAATTCACAGTAATTTTCTTGGCAAAGCCGGCCACAGCTTCGTCAATAGAATTGTCCATAATTTCAATAGGCAAGTGGTGCCAGGCTTTTTCGTCTGTGCCACCAATATACATTCCAGGACGTAAACGAACAGGTTCCAAACCTTCTAGAACCTGAATGTCTGACGCATCATATGTGTTAGTATTTTTCTCTGTCATAGCAACACTATTATTATAACATTTTTAAATTTTTCGCAAGCCCAAAGAATTTAAGCACAATAATAATTTATGGGCTTGATTTTTTTATTTGCTGTCTTATATATTTGGTAACAATAAAATTACCATGGAAATATAAAATGAATAAAAATCCGTATGAAGTTCTTGGGGTTGCACGTGATGCATCTGATGCTGATATTAAAAAGGCTTATCACAAGTTGGTTATGAAATATCACCCAGATAGAAATCCTGATAACAAAGAAGCAGAAGAGAAGTTTAAAGAAGTTAATAACGCCTTTGATATTTTGAAAGATCCGCAAAAGCGTGCTGCATATGACAGATTTGGTGATGCTGCATTTGCCGGTGGTAATGCATCTGGTGCTGGTTTTGGCGGAAATCCATTTGGTAATGGTGCATTCCATTTTGATATGGGTGGTGGCGCCGGTATGGAAGATATCTTGCGTGAAGCAATGCGCGGATTTGGTTTTGGTGGCGGATTTGGCGGTGGACCACAACGTGGTGCGCCACAGCGTGGTGGACGTGATTTATTAGATGAAGTTGTTATTGATTTAAAAGATGCTTACTTTGGCAAAACGCATACGGTTAAATTTTCTAGTAATGTGACATGTGAAAAATGTCATGGTAATGGTACCGATGATGGCAAGCCTGCGCCTGTATGTAATCGTTGTGGCGGCAGTGGTTTTGTTCAGACACGTCAAGGATTTTTTGTAACCGAAGAACCTTGTCCAGAATGTAATGGACTGGGACGCAAAATTAATAAAAAGTGTTCTGAATGTGATGGGACAGGTACACAACATAAACAGCGCACATTGGAAGTAAAAATTCCTGCGGGTATCGAAGATGGCGCAAGACTGCGCTTGGCAGGTCAGGGTGAGGCTGGTGCCAATGGTGGGCCTGCGGGGGATTTCTATTTGGATGTACGTATCAGACCTGATAAAATATTTGAACGTAATGGCAGCGATTTAATCATGCGTGTAGATGTTCCGTTTACAACATTGGCATTGGGTGGTGAAATAGAAATCGAAACAATTGACGATAAAAAGTTGGCGGTCAAGGTGCCGGCTGGAACACAGGTTGGTGAAAAGTTGCGTGTTCGTGGGCATGGTATGCCTTCTGTTCGTCGTGGTGGTACATTTGGTGATTTGTATATTGATATCGCAATAAAAATTCCAACAAAATTATCCGATAAACAAAAGAAGTTGTTGAACGAATTTGCTGATTTAAAGTCTGATAAAAAAAGTTGGTTTTAGATGGATAAAAAACCGCCGTGTACGGCGGTTTTTATTGTCTTGGTTTATTTTATCTTTTTCAGGTGTCCCAGGAATGTTATTGTATATTGTGTTGCTGACCAAATAGATGACAGTAATGATAACCATAACCCCCATATGCCGATTTGTGGCAAAATATAAATTAAATACATCAGTGTACGGCTGTCTGATTCAGGTGTAACCAATGTGCCAATAACAAATATAAGTAAGAAAGCTGTAATTGAAATCATTTGTAATGTTGTTTTAATTTTGCCCATTGAAAAGCGTGCTTTTGGAACGGGCATTTCTATTTTTTGTGTACCCAAGAATTCGCGTAATCCAGATATATATAATTCGCGTGCAATCATAATTATAATTGGAACCACAACAAACCACACAGGCATCATAATTGCCAGCATTATAAATGTGTTCACAACTAATAATTTGTCGCCTATGTGATCCATTACACCACCGATTTTTGTGCAAACGTTGTATTTGCGTGCCAAGAAGCCGTCAAACCAATCTGATATTGCGCCCAGTACAAATAATATAAATGTTGTCCAATACATATTTAACATCAGTGTTGGGATAATCGCAAATGCCGCAGCAATACGGAATGCGGATAAAAAGTTCACAAAAAATTTCATATGTTTTCTCCTTTGGTTATAAATATATGAATAACATAATTATATCACTTCTGTATGAAAATGGGCATATATTTTTTCAGCGGCATTTTTCCCCAGCCCAGGTACGTGTTTAAGTGCATTGATATCTGCATCTATTATTGCGCGTACAGAACCAAAATGTTGCAGCAGTGCGCGTTTTCTGGTTGGGCCAATTCCATCAATTTCATCCAGTACAGATGCAGTCATTTTTTTTGCGCGTACATTGCGATGGTATGTAATGACGAATCTGTGTGCTTCATCACGAACGGTTCGTAACATTAAAAACAGCGGGCTGTCTTTTGGCATGTCGAAATATTCTGAACCGTCTGGCATAATAAAGTGTTCATCACCATCACGAACAATACCTTTTGTTACGCCGATAACTGGTATGCCATTCGCGCGGCGGTTGGCAATGTTCCATTGTGCTAGGCCACCGTCAACAATTATTAAATCCAGTTTAGGTCCACGTGTAACTGCGCGGTCAATGAATTCAGACATCATTGCGATGTCGTTGCCTGCGCGTGTTTTATCGTGTAATTTAAAGTGTCTGTAACCTGACTTTTCAAATCCGTTATGTCCGAATGTTATCATTGCCCCAACAGGATTTTTCCCGAATAGGTGTGAGTTGTCAAAAACACCAACAAGATTAACTTTTATCCCCAACCATTTTTCCATGTCGGATACATTTCTGTTCCAGTCAATGTTTTTTGTATATGGCTGTTTCTGTCGTATACCGCGATTTGATGTATGGGTAAGTGCGGCGATTTTATCACGAATAATAGCGGCGTTTTCATAATCTGTATTGTTTGCATATTGTCGCATTTGTTCGGTTAAATCGTTAATGATTGGTTGGCTGTCGCCGGTTAATATTTTTCGCGCTGTACGAACGTTTTCTGCATATTTTTCTTTGTCTGGATAGCAACATGGTGCGCTGCAACGTCCAATTTGATGTAACAGGCAAGGACGTGTTCGGTTCCGCATTTGTGTGTCTGTACAGGTGCGTATTTGACAGACTTTTTGAATGGTTTTTATTGTTTCGTTTAATGCAGAAACCGAAGGATATGGTCCGTATACGTCGCGGCGTTGTGATATTTTGCCTCGAAATTTTAAAAGACGGGGAAATTCGCTGTTGGT
>JAZQUA010000038.1:0-3300 GCA_045631065.1 Candidatus Enterousia sp.
CTGCATTTGCCGACACGATAAAACAAGCCAAAAAAACACAAAAACTTTTTCTCATGCATCATATTTTATCATGTAAAAAAATCACAACAACAGGACAATAAACCCCAAAAACAAATCTAATGTGTGTTTTACTTGCAATTTGAAAAAATGTTGTTATAATCTGTGTCGCTTGGCAGCGTAGCTCAGTGGTAGAGCAGAGGAATCATAATCCTTTGGTCGGGGGTCCGAATCCCTCCGCTGCTACCAGAATAAACAAACGACCCATTAGGTCGTTTTTTTATTCTGTGCGTCGGGGTGGTAAAGGACACCCAGATGGGGGTCCGACCCGCAGGCAAAAGGCAGACGAGAGTATGCCGGTCCCCCGAAGTTTTAACGAAGGGGGATTTGCCCAGGGGAATGAAGCGCAGCGGAATCAATCCCTCGGTCGGCTACACAAAAACTTTCAACACCTTGTTTCCCCCTGTTGACATTATTTTGCTTTTTTGCCATAATCCTCGTTGTATTCAAAAAAGGAAAGGAATTATGCGTAAATTATTCGCTGCTTTGTTTGCATTGTTACCAATATCTGCATTTGCGAATCCTGCATGTCCCGTATGCACAATTGCGATTGGCGCAGGTCTGGATATCGCACGTCGTTTGGGTGTTCCAGACAGTGTTGTTGGTCTGTGGGCTGGTGCATTGTTAACACTGTTGGGTTATTGGACATTAAAGTTTATGGACAAACGCGGTTGGCACTTTTGGGGTCGTGATGTAATCGTCATACTGGCTTCGATTGCGATGGTCGGTTTTGTATATATGGGTGTGGTTGAATACAATCCAACATTGATTTGTGGTGGTTTGATTATGGACCCTGTATTGTTTGGCACATTGTGTGGTGCATTTATATTTATCTTTACATCTAAATTATATCAATGGATGAAAAAGAAAAATGGCGGACACGCGCACTTTCCATTTGAAAAAGTTGTATTACCGGTTGCTGCACTTGCTTTGGCCAGCTGGGCAATGATGTTGTGTTTTTAAATAGACGGGGGAAAATATGAAAAAAATTAAATCTGTTCAAGAATATGTCGAAGCGCTGGATGCTGCAAAAAAGGTTAATCCAAAAGATTTGTCATCCGATCAAGATTTAACAATTGGTATCATGAACTTGATTTCTATTGAAGAACATTTAATGTTTTCTGGCGCAAAAACAGGCAAACACGAATTTTATGATTTAATTAATGATGTTCGCGAAATGCGTAAAAATGCGATGTTAAAAATCATTCCTTCATATGAAGGCGAAGTATGGTGTATATCTAAACATTTGCTGGCTGCGGCAATGCGCGTATTCGAAGTTGGAACAAAAGCCCTGGCATCTGGTGACAAAAAAACAGCATACGAATTATTCGACCAGTCTTATGAACTGTATTCTATGTTCTGGGGGTTAAATATGGGCATGCTGACAGGCGATGCAAAGGAATCAAAAACAACAAAAAAATCAGCCCCTGCCCCAACAAAAACAGACGGTGGCAAGGTATCAAAATTAAAAGCATGGGTAAAAAACGCTGTTAATTGTTGTATAGAGTAAAAAAACAAAAACGCCCAAACGGGCGTATTTTTTAAACCATAAACGGCAAGTTTTCCAATGTTCCTTCGGCAACACGAACATTAACATCAATTAACATAAATATTGAATCTGGGGAACGCTGTATATTTTCAGAAAATATACCAGCATCCAACAAGTGACTGGTATTAACCGATAATTTTGTTATCAGATGATCATCATCTAACAATGTATAAATCGGTCCAATATCGTTCGGTGTATTTGCGCCAATTTCATGTTCATTTTGTGGGCAACGCAAACCATCCATAATTGTTTTAACCCTATTATCAATATCACTGCGTGGAACCCCAACGATTTCAGGATGCATCATTTGAATATCCAGCTCTGCAATCAGTTTTAAGTTTGGTGTAATAATTGGATTCCAATCAATTCCGCCCACATGACGTGTTGTAATTGGACTTTTGGTTGGATTAGGCACCATATATTGCGTCAAATTATTCCAAGGGCTGTGTTCAACCAGTTTTTTTAACTGCGGATGGAACTGCATACGAATATCAGCAATATGCTGTGCGCGCTTTTTCGGGTTAATTAAAATATCGCCAAAATATAACAATTTAAATTTCATAAGTCATCCTTTTATCTGCTTGGGAACATATTATTATATTCTTCCAAAATTAATTTATGCGCCACACTTTCACCAGCAGTTCTATAGGATTTACCTTCGCGATGAACAACTGGTTTATGTGGTTTTCCTGGGACTTTTATATTATTTATATACAGTTTTTTCATTACACGTTCTATTTTTTCCTTGTCGATTTTATATCTTCTTGCGGCCTGAAACGCAGTTAAACAATCTGCTTTTGTATGAGTTATTTTTTCCATAAACAGTCCCTTTTTACTTGATAATTATACCAGAAATTGCTATGTTTTACATAGAAAAAAGAAAGGAAAATTAAATGTCTGTAAATAATGAATATACTGGTGATTCCATTAAGGTTTTAAAAGGATTGGAAGCGGTTAAAAAACGCCCTGGAATGTACATTGGTGACGTTGGCGAAGGCGGGGCTGGCTTGCACCATATGATTTACGAAGTTGTTAATAATTCTATTGACGAAGCGATGGCAGGTTACGCAGATACTGTATATGTTTCATTAAACGCAGATGGCAGTGCAACTATCCGCGATAATGGTCGCGGTATGCCATTTGATATAAATCATGAAACAGGACGCAGTGCATTGGAATTGATTATGTGTGAACTGCATGCTGGTGGTAAATTTGATAATGAAAGCAACGGCGCATACAAGGTTTCTGGCGGTTTGCATGGTGTGGGTGTATCTGTTGTAAATGCCCTATCAAAATGGCTGGAAGTACGCGTATGGCGTGGCGACAAAGAAGCATTTATGTCTTTTGCAGATGGCGTTCCAACATGTGACTTGAAAATTACAGAAAATAAATCCGGTATTGAACATGGTACCGAGGTTACATTCTTGCCATCTTCTGAAACATTTACTGGCACAGAATTTAGTTTTGATACAATGGAAACATGGTTACGCGAACAATCTTATCTGAACGCAAATGTAAAAATTATTTTGGAAGATTTACGTGGTGCAGAAAAGAAAGAACGCGAATTTCACAGTGTTGATGGATTAAAAGTTTTTGCAACATACCTGGACAAATCCAAAGAATTGTTAAATCGCGAACCAATTCAAATGATTAAACAGCAAGAAGATACATACATTGAAATCGTCTTGCAATGG
>JAZQUA010000039.1:0-21639 GCA_045631065.1 Candidatus Enterousia sp.
CGGTTCTTTTGCAGGCTGGCCGCGTCATTACCCAGTGATATTGGATACATTTCGCCAAACCCAGTTGGTATCAGGCGACGTTTTGATACACCATCGGCAACCAATTCATTAACAACTGCACTGGCGCGTAATAATGACAGTTGGGTATTGTTGCGATATCCGCGTGTGCCAGATATAACTTTCTTTTTATCTGTGTGACCGTCAACACGAATAATCCAATCAATGTTCGTTGGGATTTTTTCTTCCATATCTTTGATAACATTAGCAATAACTTTTAATTGTTTTTTCCCAGCTGCAGATAACTTATAAGAACCACTTGGGAACAAAATGTCACTGTTTATGATAAATCTGTCGCCATCGGTTGTTAATGTTGTACGGTCGCCCATCGCTAATTTTACAGCCTTGTAAAATTCTGATTGGTATTGTGAAACGTTATTTAATTCTGCGACTTTATCTGCCAATGCCTTGTTTAAGCGATTTGACATTTCAACATATTCTACTTCTTGGGCGCGCGATTTTTCTTCGGCTGCATCCAGTGCTGCCTGTAATGCTTCCAGTTGTGATGTCAGATTTGCATATTGTTCTGACATTTGATCTTGCAATTGTTTGCGTTCTTGTTCCAATGCCACAGATTGTTCACGACTGACATTTGCCTGATTCAGTTGATTGGCCAACGCATCAATTTCAGATTGTTTTTTTGTAATTTCTGCTTGCTTTGCACTGATTTCAGCCTGTTGTGCAGCAATTTCAGACTGCATACTTTCAATCTTGGATTCATATGCACCAATTAAATCTTCGGTGTTTGTATCCATATTGACCAATTCATCACGTGCCAATAACAACAGTCGATTTGCTTCGCGTTTGTATGTTTCCATTTCTTCAATGGTTTGCGCCTGTTCTGCGTTTGCTTGTTTTAATTCAGCAACAGCGCGCGTGCCAGTTGACTTGTTAAATACACTGGTCGTTGTCCATAAAAATACAAACATAATCAGCAAGAATATCAATATGATAACCAAGTTCGAAAATAAATCTACGAATCCTGGCCATGCGTTTGTTTGACTGCGATAACGAATGTTCATCATTGTTTTTTCTCTCTCTCGTTCTTTTATATTGTTTATGCGTCTGACAGGGTTTGTTCCAGTGTCTGAACACTTTTTGTTAATTCGTGTGTTGCCAGATTAATTTTTGGCAGAACACGTGCAATTTCATCTGTGGCAGAAATCTTTGTGCGTGCAGATAAAAAGTCAAATAATACGCGATAAATGCTGTTTTGTGCAATTTGAACCTGCATCCCTAAAAAACCAACAATCAAACTGCCTGCCAGTCCAAGAAGCGAACTGGTAAATGCTGTTGTCATGCCAGATAATGGTTTGTATATGCCGGCCTGCATTGATTGCAAAACTGATTCATCAGAAAAGTTTAATGATGCAATCAATTCTGCAAAACCACCAACTGTCAAAATTAGCCCCCAGAATGTTCCAAGTAATCCTAAAAATATTAAAATGTTTGTGATGTAACGTACCGATTCGCGTGAATCTTCGAAACGCAATAATGTCATATCTGAAATACTGTCCAATGTTGTTTCAGATATTCTGCGCGGATGCATGGTCAATATCTGGGCCACAGGACGCATTATCTTTGGTATTGTAACAACACCGCCACGACCTGTTGTATAATTGTATAACCATTTGTATTCAGGTAATAATTGAAATATCTGAACAAAGCATAACCCAATCCCAAACAGGGTGGTGCCAATAATAACACCATTTAACCATATGTTCGCAGTCGCAATTTGCATAAATTCTGCGTTGAAATACAGCACCAACGCAACAACCATTGCGGTGAACAGTGCCATACGATTCAATACAAAATGAAAGTGCTTGTTCATATAATATAATCCCTGCCTTATGATGAAATCATAGTAAATTTTTCTAAATCCTGTCAATAGGGATTTGTTTTATTTAAAACTACTAAAAAATACTTGATTTTTGTCAGAATTTGTACATAATATGTGTCGTTCCTGCTGATGACAATGGTGTTGTCGGCTGTATAAACCAAAGGAAATAAAATGGCTTATTACGAAAGCGTCTTGGTTTTCCGCCAGGACTTGACTGAACCGCAGGTAAAAGAAAAAGCGGCTAAATTTACAGAAATCATCAAAGAATTAGGTGGCGATGTTAAATCTACAGAATTCTGGGGATTGAAAAACTTGGCATACATCATTCGTAAAAACCGCAAGGCTCATTACGTTATGTTGAATATCGAATTGCCTGGTGCACAAATCACAGAATTGGAACGCCGCTCTCGTATCGACGAAGACGTTATCCGTTTCTTGAATGTTCGTGTTGAAGAATTGTCAACAACACCTTCTATTATGATGAAAAAGAACACAGAGGAGGCAGAATAATGGCAGTTCGTGCAGCAATTTATCGTAAAAAATCTAACCCTTTAAAGGGCAAGGTTATTGACTATAAAGATGTTAAATTATTGTCACATTATATCACAGAACGTGGTAAAATCGTGCCAAGTCGCATCAGTGGTGTTTCTCAAAAAGATCAACGCGCGTTGGCAACAGCTATTAAACGTGCTCGTCATTTGGGATTGATGCCATTCGTTCGCAACAATTTGGGTTAAAAATTGAATTTGGGAATTGTTCTCTAACTTATAAAAACAATAAGGACAGATTATGAAAGTTATTTTAACAGAAAAAATTACAAAATTAGGTAATATCGGCGATACAGTCGAAGTAAAAACTGGTTTCGCACGTAACTATTTGTTGCCAAATGGCAAAGCAATGCGCTTCACACGTGAAAATGTTGCTTTGTTCGAAGCAAAGAAAGCTGAATTGACAGCACGTCAAGAAGCAGCAAAGAAATCAGCCGAAGCAAATGTAGAAGCAGTTAAAAATGCAAAATTGTACATGATTCGTCAGGCTGGGGATACAGGTCAACTGTATGGTTCTGTATCAACACGTGATATTGCACGTATGTTGAAAGAAATTGCAAATGTTTCTGTTGAATCTGCACAGGTTATGTTGGGTGCACCAATTAAATCTGTTGGCGCGTTTGATACAAAAATTGCATTGCATCCAGATGTTATTGTGCCTGTAAAAGTTTATGTTGCACAGTCACAAGATGAAATCGAAGCTTTGGTTGCAGGTAAAGTTTTGACATTCGGAACCAAGAAAGTAGAAGAAACTGCAGAAGAAGTTGTTGCAGAAGAAGCAGCACCAGTTGCAGCAGAAGATACTGTGGCCGAAGAAGCACCAGTTGTAGATGCAGAATAATTTCTGATAATGCAAATAAAAAAATCCGCCAATTTTGGCGGATTTTTAATTCTCAAACTATTTTTCAAATACGGAAAATAATTCCCAATGTGTACTGCCACAGAATTGGTCAACTGGGGTTAGGGTGGTTACTTGATATCCGCCAGATTTTAGAATTTCTGCATCTGATTGCCACGTTTGTGGGTTGCAAGATATGTAAATTATTTTTTCAATATTGCTGTGTGCCAGTTCAATGCACTGTTTTCTTGCGCCTGCACGTGGCGGATCCATAATAACACAATCGTACTGTTGTAACATACCTTGGGTCAGGGGATGCGTGAATAAATCGCGTTTGACACCTGTGCCGACAATGTCATAACCGGTTGCATTGGTCGCAAATGTAAAATTGCCCAGACCACAAAATAAATCAGCGATTTTCTTGTAGCCATTTGTATGTTGCATAACCAGACTGCGTAACGTGTCTGCACCATGAATACTGGGTTGTAAAAATGCGTTTGATGGGTATTCTGTTGTGTGATTGTCAAATGTTACAACAGGGGTTGCTGTTTTTTTTATAATCTTATCGTTCCATGTTATGCGTATGGCAGGTAATTTTAAAGCCGCATTACGAAATTCTGGTGTAAAATAAGGAACGTTTGATGTAATTGCAATATCGATTCCATTATCACATTCTGTTATTAAACAAGAACCCGAACCGCACCATGGTAATTTGTGCATTTCTGGTAAAATTTGATTGATTCCATCTGTCAGATTAGGGCATCTGTCAATTTTTATAATATTCTTGGTTTTTGTTTCAAAGAACCCAAATTGATTTGGCGCAAAACAAAAGTCTGCACGACGTCGTGTTCCATGTGGAATCCATATTGGGGCTGTTGTTGGGTTGAATCCAATCAGTGATTTTGATTTTTCTGATTGATATTCCGGTGATGCAAAATCATATTTGCACCCACCACATTTGCCAAAAAAGGGACATTTGTTCATATGGTTCCTTTAGAAATGGATGCGTGCGCCAGCGCGTAACTGATGTGCCGATGGTGCAAAATCAGATACGATATTGTTGTCGCCATCAAATAGGTAAATGTATTTATAGCCAAAGTCCAAGGCAAAAATATTATTAAATTCAACACTGATGCCAGCCATTGCAGATAATACTGGGGACATATTTTTGTCCATGTTTGTATTGTTTTGCCCCTTAATCCATGTGGCACCTGCACCAAATCCAACATAAGGCACCAATATTTGTGTGTTGAACATACGATAAAGACTGTCAATTCTGGCATCCCATATCAAATTCATCATCGCAATATCTGTATCAAATGATATTACATCCCATTTCGCATTGGAATTTATATAATTGGCTTCTAGTCTGAATGTATCATATATACGCAGACCAGCAACAATATCAAAAGAAGATGAAGCCTTGCCGTCTAATGCAATATTTGTATCTGTTGTATAGCTTTGCCACATTGTGTAATTATAAGAAGCACCAATATAATATGGTCGAATACTTGCCAGCGCGCGTCTGTTATTTATAATTTCTGTATTTTTTTCTGGCATTGTTATTTGTTCAATGCGATATATGACAGATGCGTTCGCAAGAATTGGAGTTAATGTACATAACAAAGCAAATAGTAATTGTTTTCTCATTTGTTTTTCCCTTTTAGAAATTTGCACGTATTGTTGTCATTAGGTTGCTGATATTGTTCACACCACCATCTGATGCCCCCCAACCAAAACCGTTGCCAATCATCATTTGGTACTGATATGCAATATCAATCCCAATCAAATCATTAAACATAATATTGAATCCAAGTGTTGCGCGTGGTGCAGCAATTACCATTCCATCTGCACCGTCTGTACCTTGGAATTCGTATGTTCCAATTGCCGCGCCCAGTCCCATATATGGCACAAATGTTCTGCGGTGTGTAATGTCGCCAGATTGAATATATCTGCGGGCAAAGTCAAAATATAATGTGCCGCCAATCGTGTTATATGTTGCACGCGTGTCTGGCACGTCATTAAATTTTAGGGTCGCTGTTTGAAAATCTATTTCCGTTCTGACATAAGATGATAAATTCCATCCCAGTCCAAGCTGTGCAGTATAACTGTTTTTGGTATTATGTTTTGTTCCAAAGTATTCAGCAGAATCTGTTGCAAACCCCAGATTCATACCGCCGCCCATACGAACATACATTGATGTTGGAATAAAAACCTTGGTATTTGTATCAGATACCGCACCAGCGTATTCGTACACAGCAAATCCCAGTTCGCCAGGTGCGTCTTCTGGGATTGTATCAACCAGTGTCGGCGCAACCAGTACGTCAAGACCAGCTGAAATTTCATTTTTAAATTTTTTATCTGTATAGTTTGATGCGTTGGCAATTGTGTTTGTGCCCAAAATCATCAGAATAGCAAAGAAAGATATTTTTTTCATGTTTTCTCGGTTCTTTATAGTTTTATTTCTGGTCTATATTTTATCATAAAATGTAACTTGATTCCAGTCAGATTTATGCGTACCATATAGGTATGAAAAAGAAAAATATAAATAACAAAATTGCGTTGGTAGCAGGTGCGTATGATTTGCCTTTTTTAACACGTGATGCATTAAAGCGGGCAGGTTGGGATGTATTTGTTATCGGTTTAAAGAACTTTTATGATGAACGTTTAAATCCAGATATGGTTATTCGGTTGGGCGGCGGTGGTCGTGCTGTTCGTATGGCAAAACGTTTGGGAATTTCCAAGGTTACATTTGTTGGATCTTTGGGACATCCAGATTTATCTGATTTGCGTCCGGATTTTTGGACCTTGCGTGCATTGTTTACATTCTTAAAATATCAACGGGGGTATGATTCTATGGCGATTGCGATAAATAAAATTATGGAAAAACAAGGTTTAGAAGTTGTTGCTGCACAGGATTTAGCACCGGAATTGGCATTTGAAACAGCGGGAATAAAAACGCGTGCAAAACCAAGTGCAACAGATAAAAAGAATATTGAACGTGCAATCCAAGTGTCGCATACAATCGGACGTGAAGATATTGGTGCATCTGTTGTCGTAGATAAGCAGGTCATTGCCGTAGAGGCAGCAGAAGGTACCGCCAGAATGCTGGAACGTGTGGTTGCAATGCGTGCTAAAAAAAGAAAATCTAGTGGTGTGTTTGCCAAGATGACAAAACCTGGTCAGGATTTACGTATTGATATTCCTGCGATTGGTGTTGATACTGTGAATGCTGTGGCGGCCGCACATTTAAAAGGAATTGTTGTAAATACAAAAACTTGTTTTGTTGTAAATAAAGATGCTGTGATAAAACAAGCAAATAAGCTGGGTATCTTTATTTTGGCGCTGGATGAATAGTATTATCGTTTTTTACTTTTAATTTGATACAAATCTTGATAAAATTTGTGTGAATCTTATGGAAATAGGGTTCGTGGCCGTAGAAAAGCCAATGTCACAAGGTGTGTTTTTCGCATCGGAATCCGTTTTGCGGTATTTTTACCGCATTTGTGTTTTTGCCCCAACTGTTTTACTGGTCGGGGAGCCGTTTGTTATACAACAGGTTTTACCAAAGGCAAACGGGGTCATTTGTGATATTGATTTTTCTAACTGCCCGACCATCAATTCCTTGGATTGTAAGTATAGAATGATGCAAAAAGTGTATGTGTATATTTTTTGCATCGTTTAAAAACGGTGTTGGTTGTGTTGCCATGTTGTACGTATTGTTGGTGTGCTGCGTATTCGCGTTGGGTGTTCAACAACTCGAATTCCGCGTCGAATTGTGCATCTAATTGTGCTAACAACTGCGGTAACAACGCCCAGAATAATGCCGCTTTGCGGTCCGGGTTGTTCGGGTCGGTCGGCCCCTTGGGTAAAAGTAAGTAACTTTTTCAAGGAAAAAGTTTTGCCAGCCTGCAGGGACAAAGTGTATGGGACACTTTTCAGATATAATAATATATATCTGTTTCTGATACCTTTCACATCAAGGTGGGGTGATACAACCAGTGTTATTTATATAACACAAACAAAAAACGCAGGAGATATCTGGACTGGTAATCGATTTGTATCATGATGAAAGTCCAGGATATCTGAACCCCTTATAATAAAAGGAAACAAAATGATTTTGTCAGATATTGCAAAGATAAATTCAAATCAGTGTCATACTTTTGCAGATTTTGCACGTGATAAATTACCAATGCCAGGTGATAAAAAAAGACTTGATGAAATTTTAAATAAAGAAATATTAGTGGTAGATTTTAGAATTACTAATTCTAAGAAAAAGCCGGAAGGAAAATGTTTGCAAATTCAGTTCGTTTTAAATGGTCAAGTCTGCGTTGCTTTTACTGGTTCGGTTGTATTGATTGATCAAATGCAATCAGCCCGCGATAATTTGCCGTTTCGTGGAACTGTTGTAAAAATAGATAGGTATTATTCGTTATCATAGGGGTGTTTGGTGGTTTAATGAAAACATATAAAAATTTGTGGGATGAATTTATTTCTGTTGAAAATTTCGAGCTTGCTGTAAAAAAAGCAGTTAAAAGTAAAAAGTCTAAAAAGCAGACAAAAGTGTTTTTGGCAAACAAAGATGTGCTGATAGAGAATTTGCGACAGGATTTAAATTTAGGAAAATTTAAAACTTCCAAATATCATGTATTTGAAGTTTTTGAACCAAAACGTCGGGAAATATATGAATTACCTCTTTATCCAGACCATATTGTGCATCATGCTTTGATTAATGTGTTGGGCCCAATTTGGCAAAAAAGGTTTGTAAAAAATTCGTATGCTTGTATACCCGGGCGTGGAATTCACAGTGCTGTACAGCAGGCTATGTTGTTTGTCAGAAAAAATAAATATGTATTGCAATGTGATGTTAGAAAATTTTATCCCAGTATTAATCACGAAATTATGATGAATATAATATCAAAAAAGGTGCATGACAGAAAAATATTGAGATTATTAAAAACAATAGTATTTTCTTTGCCAGGGGGAAAGAATTTGCCGATTGGAAATTTAACCAGTCAGTGGATGGGAAATTTGTATTTGACAGAATTAGATTTGTTTATAAAACATAAGCTAAAATGCAAAAATTATGTCAGATACAGTGATGATTTTTGTATATTTCATAACGACAAAGATTTTTTGAATGGTATTAAGCAACCTATTAAAGAATTTGCAGAAACGCAATTGGATTTAAATTTGTCTAAATCTGTTGTTGTAAAAGCGCAAGGGGTTGTTTTTATAGGTTTCAGATTGTTTAAAGACTTTTTATTATTGCGTAAAAGAACCGTTCAAAGAATCAAAAAACGTATTAAAAAAATTGCAGAAAGACGTAAGCGTTCATTTGTTACAGTATCCAGTTTGGCATCTACACACGGTTTGATGAAGTGGGCAAATACATACAATTTGCAAAATTCATTATTAAGAATTGCGCGGGTAAATTCTGATGAAAAAATGACAAAATTTATAAAAAAACACTTGGGTGTGTAATTTATGATTTGGCTTGCGATGATGCGGTTAGTCTAATATAATCGTCGTAGATATAATAAGAAAAAGGTTTTTTATGTTAAAAAAAACAGAAGTTGTGTTGTTTGATTTCGATGGAACTTTGTCCGCGTATGATGCAAATTTTGAATTTGCAAAATATTGTTTTCGTTGTTCTATTCGTCCTTGGTTATTTTTACCACTGATTTTGGTTGCTGGGATTGCGCGCTGTGTAAAGCCTGAGGGTATCTGGTGGCGTGAGGTTATGCGCAGATTTGTAAATGAAAAAATGGTAAAAAAATATGCGCCTGGATTTATTAAACAACATAAACGTAATCGATTTGGCTGGGCCAAAGAACGCGTGCAAAGTGAACGTGATGCAGGTCGCAAGGTTGTTTTGTTGTCCGCATCTGCAAACTATTTGTTGCGGCCGTTGGTGCGCGATATGAATTTTGATGCAGTCTTTTGTTCAGAAATGGATCCGAAAAAACCATGGAAATATCGTGTGTTATGTTGGGGACAGAACAAGGTTTATATTATGGATCAATGGGCCAAAGAAAATAAGATAATTCCACATGTTGTGCGCGCATATTCGGACAGTAAATCTGATATGCCGATGATGGAAATCGCAGACGAGCAAGTTTGGATTGATCCAAAAACCGGGATGCGAAAAGAAGCCTAGTGAATTTTATTTAATTTGATATTAAAGTGTATCCTATGGTTATCATGGATACACTTTTTGATGTAATCAGTGCAACAATTGGTGCGATTATTGGTGCTGCGTTTGCATTTTTCTTGAACCGTAAACGCGCAAAACAGTTTACGCGTCAATCTGTGGCAAGTCGACAGGAATTATCTGCGTTGCGTCAGGAAAATGAACGATTGTTACAGCAAATAAAAACCAAAGAAGATATTATCCTTAAAATGCAGATGCAGTTGCTGGGTGATTCTGGGGTTGTAAAACCTAAAAAATCAAAAAAATAAATCGATTGATACGGTCGGTTCTTCGTCCGGCCTGCAAAATACAATATAAACAAAAAATATCCCCAAAGGGGATATTTTCTATTAATCTGGTGGCCCTGGTCGGACTGTAAATTCCCATCTGCGGTGCGTCACCGCGATGGGCCCCTTTCGCCTGCGGCTCGAACCGGTCGGTTCTTCGTCCGGCTTGCAAAATACAATATAAATAAAAAATATCCCACAAGGGGATATTTTCTATTAATCTGGTGGCCCTGGTCGGACTCGAACCGACACTCCTCGCAGAACTTGATTTTGAGTCAAGCGCGTCTACCAATTCCGCCACGGGGCCATAGCATCAGAAAGCAATTATTATGCTGCTTTCTTTGCTTCAACTTTTTTTACCAAACGTGCACTGCGGTTTGCCTTGTGTGCAGGCTTTTTTGCAGGTGCAGCAGGTTTTCCAGCCTTCTTTTCAATGGCTTTTTTAATAGCAGCCATATCTTCTGTCAGGCGTGATACTGGTTTTGCCATTACATATGCATCCAAACCGCCATGTTTAGTCAATGTACGCAGACCAGCAGTTGAAATACGTAATGAAAAATCGCGTCCCAAAATATCACTGTGGAACTTTAATGTTTGCAGATTTGGCAAGAATGTACGTTTTGTACGACGATGAGAGTGAGATACATTCATCCCGACTTCTGTTTTCTTACCTGTAACTTTACATACACGTGGCATAATACTTATCCTTAAATTATTAATAGCGGACTAAATTTATAATAAAAATCCAGAAAAGTCAAGTATTGTTTTCATATTTTTTATTTGTTTTATTTATGTCCGTTATTTAATAGGTCTGTTACAACCTTGGCAGGTGTGAATGTGGTTGTGGGAACTTCGACAAATATTGTGTTCCATTTTGACATCGCACCGTTCCACAGACCGGGGCGCTCCATCGCGCGCAAATCACGTCCGTTCTTTGATTTCGTGGAAATAAAGCCCGTAGATTTATCAATATATTGTGTTAAATCAAATTTGTTGCCCATATAATCGCGTGTCATACAAACCAAGTCCACAGGATTAAAATATTGTCCTTGGTGTAATATAGATGCAGATTCAGGTGCAATTTGTCCAGGTTCGATAATTTGCAAGCTTTCTGAACCATCAGAATTCTTTGTCCAGAATGGGCCGCCACCTGGGGCGCCAGTGTTCTTTATCATACCGCATATGCGCAGTGGGCGGTTTAATATATTACGGGTTTCAGTTGTTGCGAAATTGCGAATCCCAAGGTTGTTTGATATATAATCTTTGATTTCAGATATATTGGCATTGGCAGAATCAATATCGTTTATATATTTGAATATTTGTTGCTGGATCTGAATTGCGATGCCTGCCAGTATCTTTTTATATAATATAGTGTCGTTCCTGGTGTCGGTCGTGCAGACATTGTCGATATTTTTTATGAAAATAATGTCAGAATCAATGTCATTCAGGTTTTCAATCAGTGCGCCATGGCCTGCTGGACGAAACAGCAGGTTGTTGTCGGTATCGCGAAATGGTGTATTATCAATATTAACTGCGATTGTGTCTGTTTCGGGCTTTTGAGTGGACAGACTTATATGATATTTTACACCGAAATCCGATTCGTATTGTGGTACGATTTTATCCAATAATTCTGAAAAACCGGATATGTGTTCTGGTGATACAGTAAAGTGTATGTTCACAATTCCATTAGATTCTGCATATTGTGCGCCTTCGCACAGGTGTTCTGCAACAGCAGTAATACCATTTTCATTGTTATTGTGGAATTTTAATAATCCTTTTGGCAGGTTGCCGTAATTAAGCCCTGATTTATCGATTATGCATCTGATAATGTCTTGCGATGTCGCATTTTGCGGCAAAATTTGTTTCAAATCGTTATAAAAAGCAAATTTTGTCAGATTATCAAGTACAGTTTGTGTGGTTTTGTTTGCTGTTCCAGTGTTCAAAAATTTAAACAGGTCTTTGAACATACGGGTTGCTGCACCAGATGCAGGTACGAATTTTTCAATTTTATATCTGTTTTTGTCGTTGTCATAAAATTCTGCGTATTTTGTGTCGCTGATTTGTAATATCCCGTCACCCGTAACCGCAGCAGATACAATGTTTATAAATGGAAAACCGTTTTCAAAGTCAGAAATTTGTTGTTGAACTGTTTCGATAGTCAGTTTGTGATTTATTATTTGTTCAATGTCTTGGGGTGTAAATTTTTCCATATTTATATCCTGTGTTTCGTATGTGTCAGAATAATACATTTTTATTTCTGACGCAAGGTTTGGTATTCGTTCCTGTGTCTTGACAGCTGATTTTATGGCACTATATATAGCACAGAAATAATTATAATTAAGGGAGCATATATTATGAATCCGGATGATTTACAAGAAACACCACAGCAGGCAATTGAAAAATATACGACTGATTTTACAAAGTTGGCTGCAGATGGAAAATTAGACCCAGTTATTGGACGTGATGAAGAAATTCGCCGTACAATTCAGGTGTTAAGTCGTCGTACCAAGAATAATCCTGTGTTAATTGGTAATCCAGGTGTTGGTAAAACAGCGATTGTTGAAGGTTTGGCAACACGTATTATTTCAGGTGACGTGCCAGAAAATTTGTTGAAAAAACAGTTGTTAAGCCTTGATATGGGTGCATTAATGGCGGGTGCATCTTTTCGTGGACAATTCGAGGGACGCTTGAAAGCAATATTAAAAGCAGTCAAAGATTCAGATGGCAAAATTATTTTGTTTATTGATGAATTACATACGCTTGTTGGTGCAGGCAAGGGCGAAGGCAGTATGGATGCTGCGAATTTATTAAAACCAATGCTGGCACGTGGTGAATTGCATTGTTTGGGGGCGACCACCTTGGATGAATACCGTCAATATATTGAAAAAGATCCAGCATTGGCACGTCGTTTCCAGCCTGTGTATGTTGATGAACCAACAGTAGATGATACAATATCTATTTTGCGTGGGTTAAAAGAAAAATACGAAGGTCATCATGGGGTTCGTATTGCTGATGCTGCGCTGGTGTCTGCGGTTAAATTATCGAATCGGTATATCACAGATAGATTCTTGCCAGACAAGGCAATCGACTTGATTGACGAAGCTGCTGCACGCGTGCGAATCGAGATTGCATCAAAACCAGATAAACTGGACGAAGTTGACAGACATTTAATGCAATTGAAAATTGAACAGCAGGCATTGAAAAAAGAAAAAGACGAAGAATCCAAGAAACGTTTGGCTGATTTGGAAAATATTATTAAAAATGTAGAGGCAGAATCCAAAGAACTGACTGCCGAATGGCAGGCTGAACAGCAAAAAATGCGCGGTCTGTCAGATGCGATGGCGGCATTAGATGCAGCCAAGGCCGAAGTTGCAACAGCAATGCGTAACGGTGATTATGAAAAAGCATCTGCGTTGCAATATGGAAAAATTCCAGAATTGGAAGAAAAAATCGCAAAAATGAATGCTGATGCCAAAGAGTACAAGACTGTTTTGCCGGAGCATATTGCAGCGGTCGTCAGCAAGTGGACAGGTGTTCCAGCAGACAGATTAAATGCCGAAGAACAATCAAAATTATTAAATATCGAAGATGCGTTGCGTAAACGCGTTGTAGGTCAGGATCATGCGCTGGGTGTAATTGCACGTGCGATTCGTCGCAGTCGTGCGGGTTTGTCTGATCCGCGCAGACCGATGGGCAGTTTTATGTTCTTGGGGCCGACTGGTGTTGGTAAAACCGAAGTGGCCAAGGCATTGGCAGAATATCTGTTTAATGATGATACAGCGATGACGCGTATTGATATGAGTGAATATATGGAACCGCATTCTGTATCCCGCTTAATCGGCAGTCCCCCAGGGTATGTCGGTTATGAACAGGGGGGGGTGCTGACTGAAAGTGTCAGACGCAGACCATATCAGGTTTTGTTATTTGATGAAATTGAAAAGGCAAATCCAGATGTGTTTAACGTATTTTTGCAAATTTTGGATGATGGTCGTCTGACAGACGGTCAGGGTCATGTTGTGAACTTTACAAACACAATTATTATAATGACCAGCAATTTACCAGATATGGCAGCGGTTAAAAAGCATTTCAGACCGGAATTTATAAACCGAATTGATGAAATCGTGTTCTTTAACCCGCTGGGCAAGGATGTAATGAGTGGTATTGTACGAATACAGTTAAGTGGTCTGGAAAAGCGTTTGTCTGAACGCAGAATCAGTATGAATGTCACAGACAAGGCGATAAAGTGGCTGGGCGACAATGGGTATGATGCTGTATTTGGTGCGCGCCCATTAAAGCGTCTGATAACGTCTGCGGTCGAAGATAAAATTGCAGATATGATATTGTCTGGCACATTAAACGAAGGCAGTACGGTCTATATCGATGTCAAAGGCAAAGATCTGACTGTAAATTAAATCTAATGGCATATCTAAAGCGGGTTGGTAATGGCTCATGCAACTTCTGTACACTACGCCATTGCCAACCCGTTTATCTATACCATTATCGTTAATTTGCCTGTAATTGTGGGGTGTTGTTCTTGACATTATTTGTTTTTGTGTTATGTTTGTGTCTGTTAAAGATAATTATTTTGGTAGTATAGGTATGGCACTTTCTTGCAGTTTGTTTTTAGAGGGTGCATTAAAAAGGTATAAAAATTTTACTTGTGATGTTGATGAAGATATGATGTCTTTGATTAAGGAGTGGAATATTATCTTGTTGTCTATTTTGAAAGATGATAAATATAAGGCTATTTTGGGTGTTGCTGGTAGTAAACTAATTAAAAACATATGTGAGTATAAAGGTTTTGTGGACAAGTGTGTTTCTGGTGCGCCAGATGTTAGTCTTCAGTCTTTGCATTATTCGTTGCGTTTTCAAGAAAGTGTATCGTTTTTGAAAGGTAAAAGGAATAATGATGGTGGGTTGAAATTTTGTGATTTAGGCTGTGGGTTAAATCCGTTGGGGATTATTTTCCAAGAAAGATATAATTTGTCGTCTGTTTACTGTGTGGGTGTTTCGTCAGAAATTACAGATTTATATGCTTTGGCTGCTAATTCATTGTGTGGAAAAAGTCCAGAATTTGTGGCTTGGGGTAATGCAAAGCAATTGTCTTGCAAGGATGGCTTAAATACAGTTATTTCTGTTGGGTGTTTGCCGCATATGAATCTTGGTGTTCAAAAACAATACTTAAGCGATATAAATAGATTTTTTGATAACTTTTTTGTTGAAATAAAGTATAAAAAGCAAGAAGATTGTATAAATTCTAATGATGCTTTTAGTATAAAGGAATTGCAAAAGTTGCGTTTAGAAATTGGTGCTGTTGATAATATAGAAACAGCGATGATCCGCAATAGTATGCGGTATTTGTTCAAGTTTATACATTCAAAACCAAATTATAAAGAGTTTTTAGTAAATCGTAGTAGAAGCTTATTCTTAAGCAGATAGTATTTTTCTGTTGACATTTGTTTTGATAATGTATAAAATCAGTTCGCTTTTAGAAATAAAATGCAAAGTTTTGGGGTTGTAGCTCAGTTGGTAGAGCACCTGCTTTGCAAGCAGGGGGTCGTCAGTTCGAGCCTGATCAGCTCCACCAAAACAAATAAAGGGGGATGAAAATCCCCTTTTTAAGTAAAATAAATACAAGTTCGCCGAAAAGGGGGTGAATATATAATGGTAAAAGTTTTGGTTCGTGATAATAACGTAGAACAGGCTTTGCGTGTTGCAAAACGTAAATCACAGAAAGAAGGTCTGTATCGCGAAATGAAAGAACGTCAGCGTTTTGAAAAACCAACAACAAAACGTAAACGTTTGAAAGAAGAAGCTGTACGTAACGAAAAGAAACGTCAGTCAAAACAACGTATGGTTTTCGGTTTCTAAGATTAAAAAATCCCCCAACTGGGGGATTTTTTAATGGTTAGTGTAAAAGGTTATCCGCTGTCGCTGCGCTATAGCGAGATTTCGGTGGTGGAATTATTTCTTTCGTCACCCCGACAATCGGGCCCCGCAAAATTTTAATTTTGTGGGCGATACCAGGCCGGGGGCCATTGTATTTGAGCACAATAGATACCGGCCTCCGCCGGTATGACGACTCTTTTATTGGTTAGTAGAAAGTAGAGTGAATTATCTTTTTTATTGTCGCAGATTAAGTGCCCCTCCCGTCACCCCGGCGCAGGCCGGGGTCCATTGTGTTCGTGTATGGGGATTTTTCGGTATGACGACGTGGGGGATGACAACAGGAAATAATAATTCCTGCCACCACTAACCACCAATCACTAGCACTATCCACTTATTCAGTTTTATTTTGTTATTTTTTTGCGGTCTGTATATAATAAGTATTATGAAATTGGAATCAGATGGTATTTTAATCGCATTAAAGCCTTTTAATGAACGTGATGCGTTGGGGCATATTTTTACACGTGATAATGGTATTTTGGTTGGTGTGTTGCGTGGCGCGGCCGTTGCAAAAAAAAATATTCCGCAAATTGGGCAGGTTGGCTGTGTTGTGTGGAGTGCGCGACTGGATTCGCAGTTGGGCGTGTTTCATTGGGAAGCAGAAAGAAATATTGCCGCAAATATAATGTTGAATCCAAATGCATTGATGTTTATGAATTCAGCATTTGATTTGTTAAACACTTTGTTGCCAGAACGTGAAGCATATATTGATTTGTATAATGCAACGAATCGGTTGTTGGATTGTTTGGCGTGTGGCGATACAGATTCGTATTTACAGTGGGAGGTTTGTTTGCTGCGCGAATTGGGGTATGCGTTGGATTTGTCAAAGTGTTCTGGGTGCGGCAGAATCGAATCGCTGGAATATTTGTCACCACGCACAGGACGCGCAGTGTGCAGTACGTGTGCCCAGCCGTATTTGGCAAAATTATATAAATTACCTGTGGATACAAATGTAACATTACGGTTCTTGGAAAGCGTTTGTTTGCAACAGGGAACACAAATTCCGTTGATGCGAAAGTTATTAAAATAGTCATATATTTATTCCTTGCGCTTTTTTGAAAATTTGCTATGGTAGGCTTGTTCAACAGAAAAGGAGAAAATCATGACTTGGACAATTTTGGTACTGTTATTGGGTATCGCATTGTATGTATTTTCTGGCAAACTGGTAAAACAGAATGCAAAGAAACCATCTGCGATGGCTGAATATGTAAAGAAAGCAATCAACGTTGTTGCTGCATTGTTGATGGCTGGCGCTGTTTGCCGCTTGGTTGTTCCATACTATTTGGTAGATGTTAATCCTGGCATCATCCAAGAAATGGTAGAAAGCATGCAGGCACAACAACAGGCAGAAAAAAATAAAATGGTTCGCAAATACGTTCGTGAACATGCAGACGAAATGATTGCAGATGCACCTGTATTGGGTAATGAATCTGCAGAAAATACAATTTATGTATGGACTGCTGCATCTTGCGGTTATTGCCGTCGTGTACATGGTGAATTGGAACGCGTTTTGGCAGATCGTGATGACGTTCGCGTTGTTATCAAAAACTTTTCAATCCATGGCGTAATGAGTGATGCACCTGCACGCGCAATGATTGCTGCAAAATTGCAGGGTAACGACAAGGCTGCAAAATTGGTTGATATGATTATGACTCGTGAATATCGTCCACAGGGTAAGTCTGATGACCAAGCAAAAGTTGCTGCTGAAATCGAAAAGAACATCATGAAATTCGCAGAAGAAGCTGGTTTGGATACAAAACAACTGAAAACAGATATGAATGGCGAAGTTGTTGCACGTGAATTAGCAAACGTTCGTGACTTGGCACAAATATTTGAAATTTCTGGAACACCGTTCTTGATTGTTAATGAACAAGCGTTCCCAGGTGCAATCCCTGCAAGCCAAATCAAAGCAGCATTGGATAAATAATAAATTTATCTGTTAAAAATCCCCCAATTGGGGGATTTTTTTAAGTGGTTATCCGCTTGCGCCACCGCTAACCACCCCTTGTCATTGCGGGGCCCGAACGCAGTTCCCGCGGCAATCCAGTGAATATAAATGCCAAATGACTGGATCGCCACGCATACGCTCGCGATGACAAAGAAGAACAAAACGCACCGTCGCCGGTATGACGACAAAGAATAGGAAAATAACAGAACGAAAACACCTGTCACCCCGGCGTAGGCCGGGGTCCACTGTATTCGAGCACAATAGATACCGGCCAGGTATCACCCACAAAATTAAAATTTTGCGGGGCCCGAACGCCGGTATGACGATAAAGAATAGGAAAACAACAGAAAAAAAACACCCGTCACCCCGGCGCAGGCCGGGGTCCATTGTATCCGAGTACAATGACGGTAAAGAATAGGAAAACAACAGAACAAAAACACTCGTCACCCCGGCGTAGGCCGGGGTCCACTGTATCCGAACACAATAGATACCGGCCAGGTATCACCCACAAAATTAAAATTTTGCGGGGCCCGAACGCCGGTATGACGACAAAGGTATAATGCCGTTGCTCAAAAAAAAGCCGTCACCCCGGCGTAGGCCGGGGTCCAATGTATTCGTGTGTGGGGATTTTCCGGTATGACGACGTGGGGGTGGGGATGACGGTAATGGAAAAAATCTGCTGACACTGACCACTTGCCATTTGTTTGCTATTTTATTGTTGAAAAAAATTGTGCTTTCAACTAGAATGCATAATGAACTGACAGGGATGTCGGTTCGGGCCTTAGAAAAGCCTAAGCATTTCGGTGCAGATGCGTCGTAATCCGATGTTATCGGTGCCTTTGCACCGTTATTTTTTCCCCGCGGATTTGGTCGGGGTGCTGTTGTGATATATTGAAAGCAACAGGATCATTAAATGCTTGATTTTTCTAACACCCCGACCGTCATTTTTCTTCCCTGTGACGGTTTTAATTTTGGGCGACAATGCACAGGGGTTGTATTTTTTTTGTTTGTTTTCCGACAAGCACCTTGATGTCCTGATACATTCATCTGTGTATTGTAACCCACCAAAGAATAGGTAAGGGATAAATCGGGCGTATTTAGTTATGCGGGGAATGTGGGTGATTTTTTGCTGTTTATATTTTATTTATGATACAGATGCGGCTACGTTCAGTTCTGTCAAGGTGCCGATATGCGGTTATGGTATGTATCGGTATGGTACAGAATGTCTGTCTGTTGATGTTCAGGCGGATAAATGCGGTTCTGTAAATGGGCAAAGTACATATCGGGTCAAGATGGATTCAACTTCGTTTATGTATCAGGAACATTCAGAATTGATATGTTTGGGGACACATACGTTATACGCGTATGATAATGATTTATTATCTGCGATGGCCAGTGGGGGTACATTGCGTTCATTTGGGCCACCAATGTGTGGTTATGGTCAGTACAGATTAAATAATAAGTGTTATAAAAAAACGGATACAGATGCGGTTGGGTCTTGTCCGGATGATTTCCATAAAACAGGGAATAATACAGCATCGTTTATGTCGTTGTTTGCATCAGAAACGATATGTTTGGGTACGTATGGTGTTTATGAATATTCAGAATTATTGCATCCGTTGTATAATGGCATATTGGTATCTGTTGGTGCGCCACTGAAAACAGCTTCTGATATGCGTGGCACGCCGTGCAGTGTAAATTCTGATAATTATTATCAAATTGCAGTCGCAACCGAAGATGCATTTTCGCATCCGAATATTGGTGCGTGTCCAACCAACAGTGCAAAGTTTGTTGTAGATAAAGATTGCAAAGATATAAATACATCTGACAGTAATGCGTTAAAACAGAATCCAACATGTGGTGTGTTGTGTGACAGTGGTGTTTATACAAATTCTGGTGTGTGTGCCACAGGGTATTGCGACCAAGCGGGCAAGCACAAGCGTCTGTATTTCAAAAAGGACAATATTACAGACAGTGTGCCATTGTATGCAAATCCAACGACCACGCCATCAATAAATATACAGTTGTCGAATGGTGATGGGGCTGGACAGACATGTTATATGAATCTGATACCGTCTGCCCAGCCCGCTGGTGTTCGGGTTCGGTATAACGGGGTAACCTATTATGGGATTGATTAAAACAAAGAAGGGGAAGTCTAAAATGAAACGAATGTTGTGTTTTTTTGTTGCGCTGATTGTGGTGTTGCCATCGTATGGTGCAGACACGAACGAGATATGTAAGCGTAAAACATTAACGATGATTGTATTACAGAAAAATGTGAACGGGGTTGTTACAGATACAGATTCAAGTACGATGCGCTGGGCGGTTGATTATGATTATGATTTATTTGCAAACAGTCATACAGAATATCTTAGTGAAATCATCGGCAGCACGACGTGTAATGATATTGTGGTAAAAAGTGCAATTGATGGTTCTTCGAATAATGCAGGTACGGCCGAGCCTGGGGATGCAAACACATTTTTACGTGCTGCGACCAATGATGTTGGTTCTAATTGTTGGTGCAAGATGGATGGGCCTGTTACGTCATGGTGGGTGTATTTAAAAACATTTGACAGTGCGGATGCCTGTGCCAGTGGTTGTACCAGTTATTGTGCGAACGGTATGGCAAATAATACAGAAATGTCGAATGGTCGATTAATGCGAAACGCGATATTTGATGCAATATGGTAGTTAGTGGTTAGTGGCGGAATAAAACCTAAAAAACTTTGTCATTCCTGCGAAGGCAGGAATAGGGTCCAAACAGTGCGGAGTGCAACGAAGCCAAAACAGAGAACATTACACAACGCAAAGCAAAGAAACTGTATAGTCCCTATCCATGCCTTCGCAGGGATGACAAGGGGTGGTGCATGGATGACAAAAGAAAAAAATAAAAAGAAACGTGCAAGAGCAAAGGAGAAAGTATGAAAAAGATAGTGTTGATATTATGTTTGTTTGTGACATTGCCAACGATTGCGACCGAAATGTGTGCGCGAAATGATACAATTGTAATACCATTGGATTCAAATGTTGGTGGTTCGTCCAGTGGTAATAACGCGTCCGAGGCAACATGGTGGGCAATATTTTCATATGGTCGTATATATGGCTTGTCAACCTGTTTGTCAGAGGCCGAAGGCGGCAAACCAAGCGGCAGTATGGGAACATATAAAAATTCCAAGGGTGAAATGTTGCCCCAGGACGAAGCGTTGGCTGGCCGTACGGGCAAGGATGCTGATGGGAATGACAGGGGATACTGCTGGTGCAAAATGACGCACCCTGCGTTTTCGCGTTGGGTGTTCAGCGGCTCGGCTTCCGCGCCGAATTGTGCATCTTCTTGTGCTAACAACTGCGGTTACTACGCCCAGAATAATGCCGCTTTGCGGTCCGGGTTGTTCGGGTCGGTCGGCAAATGATGTACCGGAAAAGGGTCCCATGGCAAAAACGCAGTTTTTGTTATGGGCTGCCTGACGCAGTCAGGCCGGAAATCGCCTGCGCCAACAATATTTATTTGTTGGCGCAGGGTACGTTACCTTGTCATTGCGAGGGAACGCAGTTCCCGCGGCAATCCAGTGTACATAAATGCCGAATGACTGGATCGCCACGCATACGCTCGCGATGACAAAGAAGAACAGATACCGGCCATGTATCACCCACAAAATTAAAATTTTGCGGGGCCCGAACGCCGGTATGACGACAAAGGTATAATGCCGTTGCTCAAAAAAAGCCGTCACCCCGGCGCAGGCCGGGGGCCAATGTGTACGAGCACAATAGATACCGGCCTCCGCCGGTATGACGACAAAGGTGTAACGTCACCCCGACGTAGGTCGGGGTCCATTGTATCCGAACACAATGACGACAAAGAATAGGAAAACAATAGAACAAAACCTCCCGTCCCCCCGGCGCAGGCCGGGGCCCATTGTATTTGTATGTGGGTGATGCCAGGTCAGGGGCCACTGTGTACGTGTGTGGCTAAATTACAATAGAT
>JAZQUA010000040.1:0-18708 GCA_045631065.1 Candidatus Enterousia sp.
AATTGTTGTCTATATTGGTGCGCTTGCACAATGGTGGACGTGCGAAATTAAAAGATATTGCACGTCGTGAACATGTGTCAACACCGAATCTATGTGCTGCATTTCGTAAATTAGAACATGATGGTTTGGTTATTCGTGCGACTGATGATGATGACAGACGTAACACATGGTATTGTGTGTCGCCACGTGGAGTTGAATTGTCTTTGCGCGCGATGGACTTGTTCCGTCAAGGCGTTGAACAAATGTTTTCTGGTATTTCCAAAGATGACGAAAAACGTTTGACCGATGCCATGCGTACATTACGCGAAGTATTAGATAAAGTGGAGCTTGGTAATGAATAAAATTAAATCAATGTTTATTTTTTTTGTGGTCTTGTATGGGGCTGCGGTGGTGCCATCTGATGCGATGGATTTGTCTTTGGTGGATGCGACCAATATGATTGTATCTGAATCGCATGATTTGAAAAAAGCAGATGCGAATTTAAAAAAAGCCGAAGCGTCTTTGGATTCTGCAAATTCCAGCAGATGGTTTAAGTTGGATGGTTCTGTATCTTATATGAATTTGGTAAATATCGAAGATCCAACAAAACAAAAAAGTGTAACATTGCCACCGTCAATGGGCGGTCTGATATCAGAATCTTTAAAAGATAAAGAAGTTACATTTAATATTCCGGATAATATTTTTCAGGCAGGTGTATCTTTGACTCAACCGATATATACGTTTGGTAAAATTGGTAATGCAGTAAAGTCTGTGCGTTCTGCAATTAAAATGGCGGATGCATCCAAAGAAATGACGTTAAGAGAGGTTAAATACGCATCTGCGCAATTGTATTGGACTGCAAAAATGACAGATGAAATTGTAAAGTTGGCAAAACAAGACTTGAACAATGCGCGTGCTGCGAAAAAAAGTCTGACATCTGCAGGTCGTGCAAATCGCAGTAATTTGTTAAAAATTGAATCTGATATCGCCAGCAAAGAAATCAATGTTTCTGATGCTGAATTTAATCGCGACACTGCACACAGAATGTTGAAAATTATGGCAGGTATCGATACAGATGAACAACTGGTTTTAACAGATGAATTTCCAAAATCATTTGAAAAATTAAATGCTGGGGAATTAAAGACAACCCCACAATGGGAAATCTTGTCAGAACAGGTCAGAATGTGTGAAAACTTAGCAAAATCAAAGCGTGCAAACGCATATCCAACATTGGCTGCGACTGCCAGTTACAGTTATATGGCATTAAGTGAAGATATGGATGCCTTGTTAGATAAAAAAGGTGGTCAGTCTGCATCGTGGGGGTTGGCGATTCAGTTGCCAATATTTAGTGGTGGTCTTAATCGTGCAAATGCAACAATCGAAGCGATGAACGCAATTGCGGCCCAGCAAGATTTGGAACAAGCTAAAAAGATAACAACAGAACAATATAACAATGCGATAAAACAATACGACAGATTGCGTGGTAATCTTGAAACATTAACCAAGGCACGTGATTTGGCTGCCCAGACATATAAATTGTCACAAAATCGTTTCGCGTCTGGCCAGACATCTGCGGTTGAGTTGGCTGATGTTTCAGCAGGGCTTTATCAGCTGGATATTGCGTTATTAAGTACCAAGTATAATATTTTAATGTCCGCGGAATCGCTAAAAAAGTTAGGTGAATAAAAATGGATAAAATACAGCAAGCTCTTCGTTCCAAGAAAATTAAACATACGTTTTTTATCGCGTTGGTTGCGATAATGATTGGTTGGGTTATTTTTAGATTTATTGCATTTGCATCTGAAAATGCACGTTTTGTATATAATGCGTCACGCGTTGCATCTGAAAATGGATTGCCAGTTGAATATGTAACTGTACATATTGAATCTGGTACGTTGTATGAACCGTTATCTGTGAAAAACAATCGCGCATATGTATCTGGTGAACGTGCATCAAAAATGCGCGCAGGTCAAAAAATAGAAAATGGAAAAATCACATTTGTGTCAAATAATATCGATTTAAATACAGGTATGTATTTGGTTCGCACATCTGGTGTATCTGATGGTTTGCATTTTGCAGAATTTACAACTAATGGAATTTTTGTGCCATTGTATGCAATTTCAGACAACAGTGTTTTTGTTGCAGATAACGGAATCGCGACCAAGCGCAATATAAAAATTGCACGCCAAGATTCAGAAAATGCATATGTTGAATCAGGTTTAAATTCTGGCGATGTTGTTATATTGTCTAAGGTTCAATCGGGCGTAAAAGTTAAATTAAATAAATAATCGGGGGTGTAAATATGTTAAAGTTTTTTGTTCGCAGACCAATCACAACATTGATGTTTGTTTTGGTATGGGTTGTTTTAGGTTTGGTTTCTTTTCCAAATATGAATATTGAACGTTCTCCATCTTTGGACTTTCCGATGGTAACAGCAACATTTATATATCCTGGTGCAGCACCCCAGGAATTGGAATCTCAGGTTGTAAAACGTGCCGAAGATGCGATGAGTGAAGTATCAGAATTAAAACGAATCTTATCATATGTATATGAAAACAGTGCAATGGTAATGGCGGAATTTAATCTGGGGGTAAATGTTTTTGACAAGGCGAACGAAGTTAAAACAAAGATTGATGCATTGACAGCAGAATTTCCATCAGATATGGAAAAACCAATTGTTGAAAAGTTAAACCCATTGCAACAGTCTGTTGTTGATATCGTATTACAAGGATCTGATTCGCGTGCGTTGGAAGAATATGTAGATAATACATTGTCTAACAAAATAACCGCAATCCCAGGTGTGGCAAGTGTATCTGTTTTCGGTGGGTTGCAACGTGCAATACGTATTGCGATGAATCCTGATTCAATGGCAGCACATGGTGTAACTGTTATGGATATTGTGTCTGCATTGGGTGCATATAATTTAAATGTGCCAGGTGGAAAAATTGAAACCAGTCGTGATTCTTCAAACGTTCGTTTTATTGGTGAATTTGCATCAATCGATGAAATTAAAAATTTACAACTGACAACTGTCGAAGGAAATAAATTTAAATTATCAGACATTGCAACAATCACAGATGCTGCGCGTGATGTTGAAACAGGTGCGCGTTATAATGGCGAATCTGTCGTTGTTGCGTCTGTTGTTAAATCATCAGACGGTAATGCGATAAATATTTCAAACGATTTGCGTAAAAAAATGCCAGAACTGGAATCTGATTTAAAGTCACACTTTCCAGATGCGACAATGTTAATTGCATCTGATGCATCAATCGCAGTGTCAGATGAAACAAACAGTACGATTAACAGTATTGTTTTGGGTGTATTGCTGACTGTTTTGGTTTTGTTAGTGTTCACCCGCAATTGGCGTTCTACGGTTATTGCAGGTGTTGTAATTCCTGCATCATTGATTGCTGGATTCTTCTTTATGGACAAAAGTAACTTTACAATTAATGCATTAACATTATTGGCGTATTCATCAGCGCTTGGAACATTGGTGTCGAATGCAATTATTTTGATTGAATCTGCGCTGCAAGAAATGCATGCTGGCAAAAAACCAGAAGATGCAGCAGTGGATGGAACCAAGAAAGTTGCTGTGTCTGTATTGGCAGGCGTTGGTACAAACGTTGTAGTGTTCTTGCCACTGGCATTTATGGGCGGAATTATTGGTCAGTTTATGGTTCAATTTGGTATGACTGTTGTGTATTTAACATTGTTATCATTGATGTTTTCTTTTACGTTAACACCAATGATGATTGCGGTGTTCTTGCGTTTAACAGGTGACAAAAAGAAAGAAAAAAAGCAAAACATTCGTGCAGAGCAGGCAACCAAAGAACACAGCTGGTTGTATCGCTGGTTTAAATATCAGTTTGCGCATCCATGGCGTGTTGTTGGAATGGCGTTTGGTTTGTTTGTTGCATCTACGATGTTGATGAAGTTTGTAGGTAATGAATTTTCTCCATCGATTGATGCAAATGAAATTGTAATCACTGCACGCGCACCAATGGGTTCTACATTTGAAAAATCAGAATCAATCGCTGTGCAAATCGAAAATACATTAAAAGATTTCCCAGAAGTTACAGCAACCACAGTAAAAATTGGTGAACGTGGTATGCAGAATATAACTGTTGTTGTAGAACTGGTTGATGTGTCAGAACGCAATATATCTGATAAAAAATTGGTACAACATATGTTGCCAAAATTATCAGAAATTCCAGACGTTGAAATTCAAATTCGTGCAGGCGAAGCGCGCAGTGCAGGTGTCAGTGCAGACTTAGTATTAAATGTGTTTGGTGAAGATGATGCATTGCGTGAAGATTATGCAAATAAAATCATTGATATTGTTAATCAAATTTCTGAGGTTCAATCTGCGGTACGTGCACAACAGTTGCCAGCGATGGAAACTCAGTTCGTGCCAAACCAAGAACAGATGAGTTTTTGGGGTGTGAAAAATTCATATGCTGGTACAACATTGCGTACAGCATTGTATGGAAACGATACGTATAAATACAAAGAAAATGGCGAAGAATATCCAATAATTTTGGAATTTGCAAAACCATTTAAAAACGCTTCTTTGTTTGATAATGTATATGTAAATTCAACCAAGGGTATGGTTCCATTGTCTGCTTTGGGAACTGTGAAATCTGTTCCTGCGACACCGGATATTCGTCGTGAAGACAAAAACAGATTAACCGAAGTTGATATTAATATCGGTAAATCTACGATGGGGCCAGTGCAAAGCAAGATAGAATCTGAATTGGCGAAACTTGATTGGAAACCAGGGTATTATTATGAATTTGGTGGGATGTCTGAATACCAGGCTGAGGCTGCCGCAGAAATTGGTAAAGCATTCTTGTTGGCAACTATTCTAACATATATGTTATTGGCCGCGATTTTAAATTCTTTGGCGCATCCATTTACAATTGCGACTTCAATCTTGACCAGTTTTGCAGGTGTTTTCGTTATGATGTTCTTGTCTGGTGCGACAATGAATGTTGGTGCGATGTTGGCATTTGTTATGTTGGTTGGATTGGTGGTTAATAATAATATTTTGGTTTTGGAACCAACAATCAATCGTGTTAACAAAGGTGAATCTGCATTTGATGCATTGTGGGCAGAATTAAAAGATAAAAAGAATATGGTTTTGATGACATCAATTGCAGTTATTGCTGGTATGGTGCCTCAATTGTGGTCTGCAGACGGTATGAAGGTATCAATGGGTGCAGTTATGATTGGTGGTATGTTGGCCAGTTTGCTGTTTACATTTACATTGACACCTGCATTGTTTGTGTTGATAGAACGTGCACGCAGATGGAAACCAAAATGGCACAGGTAAATTAAAGAAAGCCCTTGAATCCAAGGGTTTTTTCTTATAAGATTTAGATACAAGGTAATAAAATGGAAACAGATAAAAATATTTTAAACAAAACACCACAGCAGATATTTGATGAACTGACTGCGAATATGGATACTCGTTCAAAGTATGAATACGTCAAATTTATGCATGGTCATATTTTTGCAGGTGGCAGTTCTTTGTGGAAAATCATTCATTTCGTACATGTTGTTTTTGGTATGTATTCAACAGACAGACCGCACACAATATACGCAAAACAAATACATGATGTGTGTAATGAATTATATACCCCCAGTGGCAGTGTGCCAAAATATTTGCATGGTGTAATAGATAAACAGACTAAAAAATATAAACATCCATATGACAGACTGTTTATTGTAAAGCCAATGCGCGGTATGTCCCAACAGTATATGGCACAATACAGCAAGGTTACAGGTATATTGCGATATTTTGAACGAATTGCATCGATTCCAACAGAATCTGCAATATTGCCTATTGTTTCAGAATTATACGTTGAATTGCAAAAACTTATATCTATGACACGTGTTTGTATGGTAACGCACGCTGCGCGTGATGTTATGAAAACAGGTTCTGTGCAAATGTTGCAGGAATATAATTTGTACGCATCTGCTGGTACTGTTTCTAATGCCGTCACTGCCAGACGTGATATTACAGCGCGGGCAAAATCAAATCATAAAAAAACGCGCGATTTATTACGTCAGTTGCATGATAACGAAATGGCCAGAATGCGCAAAAGACACGAAGAAGAACAAATAGGTGTCACAAATTTTGCAGAATTTCAAAACTTGTTGCGTCGTCAGGAACAAGAATGTTCTGAATTACTGCGCACCCAGCGTGACAAGATAAAAGCTTTCTATCAAAGTCATGCACAGCGACAGAAAAAAATAGATGAAGCAAGAAAACTTGAAAAAATAAAGGCACAAATGAAGATGGCGCGCATAACACGTATGCATTAAAAAATCCCCATGTTGGGGATTTTTTAATCTTCACCAAAGTCCATATCGCGTAATTTTTCAGCGCGTGGTGCAATTTTTGATACAGATGTTTGTAATTGTTCAATATCTGTTTCAATCTGACCAAAATGTCGCGCAACGTTGCCAGCCCTGTCTGACAAACGTGCTAAATCTGTCAGCAACAAATCCAATTCTTTTTTTATCTTGGCTGCAACACGTTTGATTTTTATGTCAGATAAAACTGCGCGAATTGTGTTCAATGTTGCCCACAATGTTGATGGTGATACGATAAATACTTTTTTGCGTGCACCATATTCAATTGTGTTTGGAAATTCGCGATGCAGCATTTCAAATATAGATTCAGATGCAATAAACATCATCGCAGATTCTGCTGTTTGCCCTGTGATAATATATTTTTCGCCAATTGCATCAATATGCTTGCGTACGTCCAGTTCAAATTGTTTGCGTGCCATAATGTCGTTTGTATCATTCATCATACGGTTATAGCTTTCCAGTGGAAATTTACTGTCAATAATCATATCGCCCGGTGGATATGGTAACCGGATTATGCAATCTGGTCGAACACCTGTTTCCATAACGCATTGAAATGCATATGTTTCAGGAGGCATAATGTCGCGCACCAAATCTTCCAGTTGTCGTTCGCCAAATGTTCCACGTGCTTGTTTGTTGCCCATTAAAATATTTTTAAAGTTTGCAATATCGCCACTGATATTTTTCAGCTCGATTGCGTTTTGTGACAGTGCACCCAAACGCTCTGCCAGCTTTTCACGCAGTCTGATATTATCTTCGCGCAGGGCCGATATATCAACAGTTGGTTTGCGCATCAGTACCGCAACCAACAGCACGATAATTATTCCTAATAATATGAAAATATAAGTTGTCATTTGATATTCCTTTGCTATGATTAATTATAAGAGGTTTTATAAATGTTGCAAATGAAACTTTGTGGTGATCCAATTTTGCGCCAACGTTGTGCGCCTGTGGCTGATATTACGCCAGAATTATTGTCTATTCTGGACGAAATGGTTGAAATGATGCGTGCACAAAATGGTGTTGGACTGGCTGCGCCCCAGGTTGGATTGGCATCGCGTTTCTTGGTAATGATGGACCCAGATTCAGAAACAGTATATCGCATGATAAATCCACGTATCGTTTCTTTTGGGGAAGATACATGCGCCATGGAAGAAGGGTGTTTGTCTGTATTGGGTAAAAATAATTTGCCAGTATATGCATATGTAACCAGACCACAAACAGTTGTTGTTGAATGGACAGATGAAAAAGGTGAACAAAAGATGGCTGAAATGTCTGGGTATCCTGCCCGTATTGTTCAGCATGAAACAGACCATCTGGACGGCAAACTATTCGTTGATCATTTACCATCTGTACGTCGTGAAATGGTAATGAGAAAAGTAAAAAAACAGAACAGATAAGATGAAATTGGTTTTAATGGGCACAAATGCGTTTGTTGTGCCAATCTTTGAAGCAATACGAAAATCAGGTCATGAAATTATGG
Source organism: Candidatus Enterousia sp. (assembly GCA_045631065.1). Lineage (GTDB taxonomy): Bacteria > Pseudomonadota > Alphaproteobacteria > Rs-D84 > Rs-D84 > Enterousia. The sequence goes on from JAZQUA010000040.1 coordinate 7,838, forward strand.
CTGTGTTCACACGTGCACCAAAACCTGTGGGACGCAAGCAAGTTTTAACACCATCGCCTGTACACAATTGGGCTGTGGAAAATAATTTAAATCTGCATACAAACATCAATGAATATGATTATTCGCCTGATATGGTTGTGGTGATTTCCTATGGTGTAATATTGCGTGATAATGTTTTGAAATCTGCGCCTGTTGTTAATATTCACCCAAGTTTATTGCCACTGTATCGTGGGCCATCACCAATACGCAGCGCGATTTATAATGGCGATAAAAAGTCCGCTGTGTGTTTAATGCAGGTGACCCCAGAAATGGATGCAGGTGATATATACGAATGTCGTGAATTTGATATTGATATAAATGATACAAACGACAGTGTTGAATCGCGTGTGTCACAAATCAGTATTGATATGTTGTTGACATTCTTGGCAGACCCAGAATCGTATAATGCGGTTCCGCAAGATGGTGTGCCAACATACACAAGAAAGTGGACTGGCGCAGACGAAATAATTGATTGGTCGCGTGGCGATGTTGCTGTGCATAATCAGGTTCGTTCATTGGGGGCTGGGCGTACCAAGATAAACGGTATGGATGTAAAAATTTTATCAACAAAACTTGACAGTGATAAATTGGAAATATTACAGTTACAGCCAGCTGGTAAAAAGCCAATGGACTGGAAAAGTTTTGTAAATGGACTTCGTGGTGCAGAAATTAAAATAGGAGAATAAAAATGTCTAAATCTATTATTGATGTCGTAGAACAATCTGAAAATTGTATCAATTGTAACCATTCATACTCTCGCAATACTGCAAGTGGTTTTGAATGCAGCTATCCTTGCTTGTTGATTCGTATATTGTTTGGCAGACGTCCTGTCAAAGCAAATGGTTGGTGCAAGCACTTTGATGCGATTCGTACACAAAAAACACGTTAATGACACGATATAAAGTTATCTTGGAATACGATGGTACAGATTTGATTGGCTGGCAAGAAAATCGCCAGGGGCCATCTGTGCAATCTATTATGAAAGATGCAATTTATGGTTTTTGTGGCGCGCGTCCTGATGTTGTTGGCGCGGGTCGTACAGATGCCGGCGTGCATGCGGTTGCGATGACTGCGCATTTTGATATTGATGGCACGTATGATGCAAATACAGTTATGCGTGCATTAAACTTTTATTTAAACAATAAACCAGTATCTGTTTTGGATTGCGAAATTGTATCTGACGATTTTAATGCGCGTTTCGATTGTGTTGCGCGCCATTATAAATACGTTGTTTTAAATCGCGGTGCATCACCCGTTTTGGGAAAAAATCGTGTTTGTTGGGTGCCACGAAAATTAAATGTCGATGCGATGAGAGCGGCTGCGCAAAAACTATTAGGTAATCATGATTTTACCAGTTTTCGTGCATCTGAATGTCAAGCAAAGTCCCCAATCAAGACATTGGATAAAATTGAAATCACGCAAAATGGTGATGAAATTATATTTGAATTTTCTGCGCGTTCTTTCTTGCATCATATGGTGCGCAATATTGTCGGGACATTGATTGAAATAGGTCTTGGAAAACCATATGATATTGATGAAATATTAAATGCAAAAAATCGCAGTGCTGCTGGCCCGACTGCGCCGTCTGATGGTTTATATTTTATGCGCGCAGATTATTAATGCCATTTGCGTTTTGTAGGTGTGTGTTTTATCTTTTTATTTTCATATATTACAAAACCACCACGTAAAATCTTATGTGAACATTTATCAGAGTCTATATCAAAGTAAGAAACGATAAAATCAACATTATCATCGTTACACAGTTGTGATATATTGTTCATCAGTGGTACAAATTTTTGGATATATACCAGATTAAATTTTTCTGTGTTATATCTATATACGCCCTTGTCATGTTTGCGACGTGGATTCTTGGTGTTTGTTTTTTCGTTGTTTAAAGCTTTCCATGTGTCAAAGGCAAAATAATGATTTGATGCTTTTCTTTTATTGAATTCCAATTGATTATCTGAATTTACAAATCCAACCAGTTCATGGTCATGTGTCGCAAAGAATATTGGTTTTGGTTGAAAGTATATGTTGATAACCCCAAGTGTAGTAAATGTTACAAATAAAATATAATTTATTTTTAGTTTAATCGGCTTGATTAAAATCAAAGACATTAACCCACAAATAAACAGCATTGCAGATACGTTTGATATATGCGGAACATTGATGGTTGCGTATGGTAATTCTGAAATCCAAATTGCTATTTTATATGTGAAATTATATATGTTTGTTGCAATGTCTATGGGTAATATAAAACCAAATGTTGCGGTTATTGTGCCAATAAAGATAAGCGGCATAATTGCGATTGAGAATATCGGTAAAAATATCAAATTTCCAATCAAGCTGTATGTTGGAAATGTGCCAAAGTGCATTGCTACAAATGGTGCAGTGAATATTGTCGCAACCACAGATGTTAAAACTGCGATATATGTAACTTTTATAATTTTGTTTTGTGGCATTTTTGGTTTTACGCATTCATATAACCAAACCAAGCCGAATACCGCTGCAAATGATAATTGAAAACCTGCCTGCATAACATAATGTGGGTTTAACAAGTATATAAAACAAAATGCCAGTGCAACGTTACGCATTGAAATTGCGTTGCGTCCGAATATGAATGCAATAAATATTAAACTGGTCATTAAAAAGGCGCGCATTGTAGCAACATCGGCACCTGATAAAAATAAATAGAATAACAATCCAAACCATGAACAAATAATTGCAGGTGTTTTTGCAGGAATTCTTTTCGTTATATATGGAATACTGCGGAATATTAAATAAAATAGTGCAAACAACCAACCGCCGACCAATGTCATATGAAATCCGCTGATTGACCAAATGTGCCCGACCCCAGTTGCAGTCCATATTTCTTTGTCAGATTCTGTTATTGCAGATTTGTATCCCAGTATCAAAGTGTCAGATAAAAAAGAATCTGATTTTTTATGCATAAAGTCACGTACATAATTTATATAATTTTTATTCTTGTGTTCTAATACGCTTATATCAGATATATAACCTGTTGCAGTTAATTTATTAAAGTATGCCCAACGCGCATAATCAAATGTTTCTGGTGCGCTTGCAGGGCTTGGTTTATAAATACCTGCGTTCAGTTTTATGGTATCGCCGATATTTGGTATGTTTATATCTTCTGGTACAGATAATTTGATTTTTGCATGCCCGTTACCGGCCTTTATATCTGATGCGTTTATATATACAACGATTTTGTCTTTGTCATTTGTGTATTCAATTGCGTCAACAGACCCCACCACAGAAATATTAGACATATTATGCTGTATTTGTGGTGTGTTAATAAATTCTGTAAATGTCGCGGCATAAAAGAATCCAAACAGCAACAATAAACCAGCGCGCACAATATTTGGAATTTTCTTTATAAAAATACTTATAAATAAAATCAGTGTAATTATTGGTGTCAGAAATAAATTTGGTTCATCTGTCATTGAAAAATAAACAGCCGAACCAAATGCCATTAAAAATGGTACGTATAAAAACAAGTTCTGCCACTGATTATCAATCCATTCACGCATATTTTTAGTATAGGAATTTATTTGATTGCACTGCAACGAAAATTTTCGTACGATAAACTTACATAAGGGGGTATTCTTATGGCAAAGTATATATTTATCACAGGTGGTGTTGTTTCCAGTTTAGGTAAGGGCGTCGCAGCGGCAGGGTGTGGCGCCCTTCTTCAATCCAGGGGGTACAGTGTTCATGCACGTAAATTTGATCCGTATTTAAATATTGATCCAGGCACAATGTCGCCGATTCAGCATGGTGAAGTATATGTGACAAATGATGGTCATGAAACAGATCTTGATTTGGGGTATTATGAACGATTTCTGGGGGCAAGATTGACCAGAAACGATTCGGTGTCTGGCGGTCGTATTTATTGGGATGTCTTAAATGCTGAACGTCGTGGTGAATATCTGGGCGGAACTGTTCAAATGATTCCGCATGTATCAAACAAGATAAAAGAATATATATCCGCACCTGTCGATACAGATTTTGTTGTCTGTGAAATTGGTGGTACTGTTGGTGACATCGAAGGCAAGATATTCTTGGAATCTATCCGTCAGTTTGCAAACGATGTTGGGCGCAGAAATGTTATGTTTGTACATTTGACATTGGCGCCTTATTTGGAAAAGTCGGGTGAATTAAAGACAAAACCAACACAAATGTCTGTGCGCAGTCTGTTGGAAAATGGAATTCAAGCAGATATGCTGATTGTTCGTACCCCGCGTATGTTGACCCCATCAGAACGTGATAAAATTGGAATGTTCTGTAATTTGCCTGCAAAAAGTGTTATCAGCGGTATTGATGTTGATAATATTTATAAAATACCGCTGGCATATGAAGCGCAACATGTATTTGATATAATCGCAGACCATTTCGGCTTGCCGCATGCGCGTGGCGATATGACACGATTTGAAAGAATTGAAAAATATCTGTCAGCAGATATACCAACTGTCACGATAGGTGTTGTTGGAAAATATTTTGATGTCCCGGACGCATACAAATCGTTGAACGAGGCATTGTTTCATGCGGGCGTGCAAAATAATGTGCATGTTAAAATTAAAAAGATTAATGCCGAAGATTTTAGTCCAGATAAATGCTGTGACATAGACGGTATTTTGGTTCCTGGTGGTTTTGGTGAACGTGGTGTGTCTGGTAAAATTGCAGCTGCAACATTTGCGCGCGAAAATAAAGTTCCATATATGGGAATTTGTTTGGGGATGCAGGCAGCAGTGATTGATTTTGCAAGAAATGTGTTGGGTATAATGGATGCAAATTCAACAGAATTTAAAAAAGACTGTACACCTGTGATAAGTATTATTGCAGATTGTGATTCTGAAAATTATGGTGGAACATTACGTCTGGGTGCGTATCCTTGTGAAATTAGACCTGATACATTGGCACATAAAATATATGGTGCAACACAAATCAGTGAACGTCATCGTCACAGATACGAAATGGATATATCTTTGGAACAAAAATTTGCAGATGCAGGTATGATAATATCAGGGCGCAGTCCTGATGGCCGCTTGCCAGAAATTGTTGAATTAAAGAATCATCCGTTCTTTATCGCAGGGCAGTTTCATCCAGAATTTCAATCCAGTCCATATTCTGGTCATCCGATGTTCAATGCGTTTATTGCGGCTGCCAAAGACAGAAAATAAAAACCGCCCCAAACGGGGCGTGTTTATTTGCCAAATATAAAAGATTTATTATTTGATAATTCGATTATTACATCAATGTTATCGTTGTCAGACGTTCTTTGGCGTTTTATTTTTCCGCATGTCTGACATTTATGTGTAATTATAAATCTGTCGCCATCTGGTTCAACAGATATTGGTTCCATCATGCCACCGCATGTTGCACTGCGGTCGCCAGGGTTATTATCAACATGTTTAGAATACAAACAATTTGGACAATGATTTGTATAACCATTACCATGAACAACTGTGCCACAATGGGCACAGTTAAAATCTTCGACTGTTTTTGTAAAGCCTTTCATTACAGACCCAGTGCGTTACGATACATTTGTGTCAATTCGTCTGCTTCATCCAATTCATCTGGATCCAGTTTGCGCAAACGTATCATTTGTCGAATGTATTTTGGGTCAAAACCTGCTGATTTTGCTTCGCTGTAAATTTCTTTGATATCAGCAGCGATTGCAGCTGTATCTTCATTTAACTTTTCAATGCGTTCAATAATGCTGATTAACTGTTGATTGTCAATTGCGCCATGATTTGCTTGCTTCATTTCTGTTTTCCCCTTGTTTATTTGATGACTTTATGATATACCATAAAAGACAAAAATCAAGAAAAACAAAAATAGACAGGAAAAGAAAATATGAATAAATATACAAAAATTACTGCATCAATCGGTCCAAATTGCGAAGACAGGGAAACTTTAACACGTATGATACGCGCGGGTGTTAATATGTGCAGATTGAATTTTAGTCATGATACCGGTGATGTTCAAGGTAACAAAATTGATTTGATTCGTGAAATATCCAGCGAATTAGATATGCCGGTTGCTATTATGATTGATTTGCAGGGACCAAAGCATCGTATTGGAAATTTTGAAACAGAACATAAATATCCATTGGAAATCGGACAAAAGTTTGTTTTTGATTCAGATGATACACCTGGAAATTCAACGCGTGTGCAACTGCCAGATTCTGATGTCTTGGCATCATTGAATGTTGGTGACAGAATTTTATTGAACGATGGGAAAATTGAAATGGTTGTGGACAGTGTTGCGCCAAATCGTGTTGAAGCAACAGTTGTTCGCGGTACAGAAATATGGTCGCGTCGCGGCTTTAATTTGCCTGACACAGAAATATCAACATCTGTTTTAACGCCAAAAGACAGAACAGATTTGGCATATGCTGTTACAAAAAAACCTGATTATGTTGCGATATCTTTTGTACAACGTCCCGAAGATATTGCCGAAGTGCGTGACTTTATTGCACAGCATACTTCGCACCCAATAAAAATTATTGCAAAAATTGAACGTCCAAATGCTGTTGAACGTATTACAGAAATTGCATCTGCGGCTGATGGTATTATGATTGCGCGCGGGGATTTGGCTGTCGAAGTTCCATATGCCGAAGTTCCTGCGATTTCTCGTCATATAATTCGTGAATGCAGAAAGATGAATAAACCTGTGATTGTTGCAACACAAATGTTGGGCTCAATGGTTAACAGCGAATTTCCAACGCGTGCAGAAATTACAGACGTTGCAAATGCTGCATACCTGCGTGCAGATTCAACCATGACATCCGAAGAAACAACAATCGGTATAAACCCTGTGAATACGATTGAAACAATGGCGAATATTCTGATTCATGCAGATACAGATGCAATTGCAAATCCATATGATTGGTCACGTGTTGAAAATATTCCAGAAAACGATTGGTCGCGTTCGGTTGCATCAATGGCGTATTTGAATAAAGCATCTGCAATTGTTGTGTTTGCACGTGATACGATTGCAGCCACAGAAATTTCATGTCGCAAACCGGATATTCCAGTGATTGCAGTATGTAATGAATCTGTAATTGCAAATCAATTGTGTTTATTGCGTGGCGTGTTCCCGATTTATGATAATCAGCTGTTTGGTATGCGTGATGGTTTTAATGCAGCACGCCAATTCCATATAAATTCAGGTAAATTGGTTATCGTTGATGAAGACAAAATAAGTTTGCGTACACTGGACTAAATAAAAATCCCCAATTTGGGGATTTTTTATGGACATTGTTCAAGTTGTTTTAAAACATTTTGAACATCATTATTAACAGATACGGTAATTTCGCGTTTCAATCCATCTGTATATGTATAATAGAAATTTGCTTCTTTAAATTCTGGTAATGCCTTGTATGCTTGTTCAAATGGCGCCAGCATTGCCTTGAACCATTGACGGCCACGACACAGGCATCCGTTTCTGACGTCTGCCGCAACAACCGCTGTTGCGGTATTTGGATACTGTGTGTCCAAATCATGATCTGTCATCATCAGACAGCGATTGCCAAATCCATAAAAGTTTGCATCGTCAAACAAGAATTTGTATATCAATTCCGCAGATGCACCGGCTTGTTTTAAAGAATATGCCATACCGTCTGTGCAACATGCCTGGGCGTTCCCCATCAGCATTTTATACCTTTCCAGCAGCGGTTTTGCAGCGGGATGTGTGGCATCAATGTCTGGGTTGCACGCAGCGGCAGCGATAAAGTCGTACAGTTTTGCATCGCGTATCTTTGGACTGCGTGGAGAAACTGTTTCACGAACAATTGGTTTTTTGCGCCATATTTCACATTCTGCGCTTGTTTCAAAAGGACATCCGTCACTGTTAATATCTTGGAATGCTTGTTCAACGACAACAGTCATATCTTGTGCGGTATATTCTGGTTTATTTTCAATTGTTGCCCATAAATCATCAGAAGGCTTTTGTGGAGCCAACAATTCTTCGACACGTTCCAGTGTTTTGGCGGCTTCTGCCATATTCTGTTGATATAATTCAGCAGGTTCAACAACGTCAATTGCGTAAACGCCTGTTACAATTGCCTCTTTGGCGGGTTCCAAAAACCAGTCTGAAAAATCTTTGTATTTATAACTTGCAATTGAATCGTCCCAAATTGGTACGCCGTTGCGCCAATCAACAGTTTTGTCCGCGGTTTTTTGTTTATATTTACCGTCTGTCCCATCCCACAGCGCAGGCCGATTGTCTGGTATGGTTGGCTTTACCGAATATAATTTAATATTATGTTCAGGCACAACAGCTGCCTGTGGTGCAGCCAGTGCTACCTTTGGCATGTCCCATACAGGCCCTGATTCATGTCTAACTTCTTCAAATTCTTCGAATACAATGGGTGCAATATCACAATCAGCCCCAACGCAATCAGAAGCGCGGGCAACCCCAGTCCCATACAAACACAGCAGGGATGAAAAAATAAATATTTTGGTTTTCATGCCTGTCATTATATCATAAAAAAGCCGTTAATAAAATATGTTTTTTTGTTGTGTATATTGCAGATTATTTTTATACTTAGGAATAAATTTCTAAAACCAAAAAAAGGGGAAGCCATGAAAAAAATATCTGTACTTACATTATTGAGTATGCTTGCGGTGCCTGCAATTGCCGAAGAGGCACCAGTTATTGATACTGATATTGCAGAAACGACTGCTGTTGAAGATGTTGTTGCAGATACAGTGGATACTTCTGTCGCAGAACCCGTTGCAGAAGAATCAGAAGAAATCGTTGTTAAAAATAAGAAAACATCTTTCCCACATGGATTACAAATTGGTGTTGGTATATCTGGTTCCAGTGGTCTGAACGGTTTTGTTGGCTATGCTAATAAAAACTTTGATTCATTCTGGGCAAAGCGTTTCGGGGTTCGTTTTGATTTCGGTGCAACATCGCCTATTAAATCACAGCTAAATGATGCGATAAACGATGTTGCGGGCGATGGTATTGATATTGGGGATGAATTGACGATTTCTGATATTGATATTGATGCGCATCATTATGCAGCAATGCTTGATTTTTACCCATTTGGAAATACTTGGTTCTTGGGTGGGTGGCGCCTGACAGGTGGTTACTATATCGGTGAAATGAATGCCACTGCACATATCGCCGGTACAATAGACGAATTAGATGGTGGTTCTTATGAATTTGAATTAGGTGGACATAATTTTAAATATACAGGTAATGCTGTGCATGGAACCGCTGAATTTGATTGGGACTATCGTGGGCCATATTTGGGTACTGGTTTTGATTTTGGGCTGTTTGCAGGCTTTAAAATCTATATGGACGCAGGTGTTGTCTTTACAAACAAAGCTGCACAGTTGGATTTGAATGTGCCTGCTGAAAATTTGTATATGGATGGTAATCCTGTTGATAATGATACAATCAAAAAAACTGTTGATGATGTTGTTAGCGATGCGTTGGCCGATGCGCAGTCTGAATTGGATGATTTTAAGTTTTATCCAATGGTCAAACTTGGGTTTATGTATCGTTTCTAATTTTAGTTGACCGCCAAATGGCGGTCTTTTTTTGCGGAATATATGCTCGTTGCCTTGTGAACATATATTCTGTATTTTTTATTGTATGAAAAAAATAATACCCATATCTTTTTGTTTGGTGTGCGTTAATGCGTTTGCGCTGGACGGCTTGCAGGTGGGGGTTGGTGTATCTGCACTTACTGGTTTAAATGTTTCTGTCGGATTTTATAATAAAAGTTTAGAGTCCTATTTTGGACGACATTTTGGTATGCGTGCAGATTTTGCAAACATTGATGCATTAAAGTCTGCGGTAAATTCTGCAATTGATTCGATTATGAGCGATGGTAAAGATGTTGGTGACGGTGTAAAGATAGATAAAGGTCAACTTGATTCGTGGCACGCTTCCTTATTGCTGGATTATTATCCGTTTGCAGGTACTTGGCGCCTGTCTGCTGGGTATGCGTGGGGTGATGCTAAATTAGATGCAGAAATTTTTGGTGAAATAGAACAAGCTCCCAATCAACGCTTTTACTTCTATTTGGCTGGCGATCATTATTATTACAACGGTAACAATTTTGGTGGAATGGCAACCATAGATTGGAATTTTCATGGGCCGTATTTGGGAACTGGTTTTGATATTGGTTTGTCTTGTGGTTTTTCTTTGATTTTTGATGCGGGTGTTGTTTTTACGAATCGGGCTGCAAAATTGCACCTGAACATACCGCATGAACAACTATATATGTATAACAAAGAAACGGGTATTTGGAATCCTATAACAATACCGATTCTCGATAACGATGTTGCGCGCGCAACACGTGAAGGAAATGATAAACTGTCTGATTTTAAGTTCTTCCCAATGTTAAAATTAGGTTTTGTATATCGTTTTTAATAACGAATCGAATAAAACCGAATCAAAAAAAGTATAAAAACGAATCATTTGTATGGGGCTATGAAAATATTTTTTGAGATAAAAAATCCCGAAAAATCAAGGTGTTTATATGGGAAGTAAATTTTTTTAAAATTATTTTTGAATTTTTTCTTGACTTTTTCAGAAATAGAGCGCATACTAAGCGGGCTTTCAAGTTGAGACAACAGAAAAAAAGAAACTCAACCCCTGAAATTCTGCGGTTTACGGAACAAACAGTAAGAATTGGGTTCTGATAAACTACGCAAACATTGTGAATAAAAGCAGCTCATCAAAAATTCAAGAAGGGATGTGCAGACAGTTGAATTTGGAATATCCAAACTTTGACTAAGTCAAAAGTGCATATCCTAGACAGGTAGTAGGTTTACATATTAAACCTCGTT
>JAZQUA010000041.1:0-35076 GCA_045631065.1 Candidatus Enterousia sp.
TTTGGTTCGATTGTTTTTGGTTGTTGTTGCGAATGCATAAGTTTTGGCATATATTGTTCCAGCACACGAATAACATTACGATTGTACAAGCGACTGAAATGAATATCATATTTTATACCAGCAATTTTAAATAATCCTTCTAATCTTGCCATATCACTGTCTGTGCATTGTGTTTGTCCTTTTAATACATACATTTTATCATAACATACAACATAAAACAACACCGCCCAAGTGGGCGGTTCATTATTTTTGTTTTTGTGTTATTAGGTTTTTAAATATTTCTATAACTTCTGCTTGTTTTTCTTTGGCAACCGTTCCGTCTTTGAATTTATTAATGATATTTATTGCAGGATTACCAGATTTTTTTATTCCACAAAATGTTTCTATATCACGCGGAAATCCATAAGAACAATCTGTCAGTTCAGAAAATTCATTTTTAACAGCAATATTGTCAGGACGATTTGGATCTCCGTCTGTGTCATACAATACAGAATGACGAATATTATAGCTATTCAATATCTTTTGGAAATATGGCATCGACCATTTACCAATGGTATCAATTACCGTCACATTCTGTGTCAACGAATGTGGCAAATCACCGCGTTTCTTTAAATAGTTGTACAGCATATATTCTGTGGGACCTTCTACCAAAACAACCTTTTTTGCAAAAAACATATCGCTGCGCGGTCTGTCAAAGTACACCAGATTTTTTGCCGATTCCAGTTCTGTATCAGGCATTGTATTTTGATGTATCATTGTCAAACCATTTTGTTTATCAACACGTATCAAGCCACGCGTATCCATAATATCTTCTGACACCAAATGACCAGAATGTGTTGTTGCAATAACCTGTTGATTATCTGCTTTTGCAAAATGGCGTAGATTATATGCCAAATCTGCAATTGCATTTGCATGCATATTCACTTCGGGTTCTTCGAACAACAAGATTGTCGGTTCTTTGCTGCCAGATTCTGAACCCGTTTTTATAATATTAGACATAATTATTCTTTGCATACCTGTACCAAGCATTTCTATGTTGGATGGTATCTTGTTTTCAAGTACGAACAACATCAACCTGGAAGCCAAAAATTCTTCAGCAGACATTGGTTTGAGTGCCAAATCCAACTGTACGCCCAGCCATTCATTTTCACTGTTAAGCGTTTGATTAATCGTTTCTAGGTGCGGTTTGATATATTTTTTATCTAAATCTGATAAAGTTGTTTCTATATCTTGTTTTAAATTTTTGCACATCAACGCGCTTAGACTATCAATAGTAGATTTATACGATATTTGTCTGTTAAATACCGCTGGGATATACACCATTTTCCCTAAAAGACGTCTAATATCCTTGTCTAGTTTTGTTGCATCAAGACTTCTTCGTTTTATCCCAGGACATCTGTAACGGGTCGAAAAACCATCATTAGCATGGTAGTATTTAACCTCTTTTCGTACGCATAATTTATTTTTATTTATTCTGTATTCTTCTGGTAACACCATATATTCCACAGGCATCATATCATATTCTATTTCTATCCATGGATCAGATATAAATGCGGAATTATAGTTAACATCGTCTATTGTTAATTCTATATCACCATAAAAGTATCGAATTGCATCAATTATATTACTTTTACCAACATTATTTTCGCCAACAATAATAGAATAATCATGAAACTCTATCTTTGCGTATTGGATAGATCTAAAATTATTAATAGTTACAGATTTTATTTTCATATCTTGGCGTCTTTTATTTCATCACTGTGAAATACTAGCAAAGAATAAAATAACGTCAAGAAAAAAATGGACAAATTGTATATTTGTGTGCATATAGCCCTAACAAAATATATCCGCATGAACACTATCTGATATTTTGTGGTTTATATATACCCTGGGCAATTAATGCACGATGCAAATTATCATAATATTGAACACGACCGCGCAAATAGTGATTATATAGTGTATTATTATTGCTTATCATCGTAACTGGCACACCCTTGTCCAAACAGCCGCCAACAACCAACGGACCATCATCAAAATGCATATCTGTTTTTAATTCTTTTAAGATATCAGACTTTAACCCATCTTTATCAACGACCTGATTGTATGAACAGTTTATGCCTGCCCCACGCAGTTGATTAAAAGTCTTAGCCGGTTGTTTATGCATACGTTCTGTTACAAACAAAATATCATATTCTGGATTTTTTAACAGACTGTTTAATATATATGGAATATTTTTATCTAATAACGGCATTTGATATAACACATCATCACCAAACAATTCCAACAGATTATTTATAACAGTTTCATTATTGTATGCTTCATTTAAAATCCAGCTAGTCGGTTTTTCATATGGTACGCCCGCCCTGTGAAATGCGGTCTGATATAATGGTTTCATATCAAATATAACATTATCTAAATCAAATGTCAGTTTCTTTTTATTCAATTTTCTTTCCTTTGCATATTTTGGTTGCGGCGATTATAACATCATTATTTAAAAAGCCAATATATTTGTTGCAAAAGATTGCGCATTTTACGATACTGTTCCTAATGTCAATCTAGGGAGAAAAAATGCTGATAAATATTTTACTGTTGGTAATTGGATTTGTTTTGCTTATCAAGGGTGCTGACTATTTTGTTGATGGCGCATCAGCATTGGCCGAACGATTAAAAATCCCTGCGATTATCATTGGATTAACCGTTGTCGCAATGGGCACCAGTGCACCAGAGGCCGCAGTCAGCATATCATCCGCACTGGCCGGTTCAAATGCGATTGCAATTGGGAATGTACTGGGTTCAAATATCGCAAACATATTTTTAATACTGGGGGTTACTGCAATAATAACAACGCTGACCGTTCAAAAAAACACCGTACATTTTGAAATACCTTTTATAATTTTTATCACGTTATTGCTGTGCGGAATTGGCTGGGGACATAGTATGATTTCACGCATTGGTGCCGGTCTGTTATTAGGGTTATTTGTATTATTTTTGGGCTATTTATTCGTTATTGCACGCGGCAATACAGATACGGACACAAGAATAAAACAAATAAGCAAAACCAAAATTGCATTATTTATCATCTTTGGAATGGTTGCATTAATATTCGGCAGTAAAATAACCGTACTGTCGGCTGTTGATATCGCACAATATATTGGTATATCAGAACGTGTTATTGGATTGACCGTTGTTGCATTTGGTACCAGTTTGCCAGAATTAGTAACCAGTATAATCGCTGCGCGCAAAGGTGAATCAGATATCGCAATTGGCAACATTGTCGGTTCAAACATCTTTAATATACTGTTTGTTCTGGGTATTGCCGGCTTGATATTACCAATACCGTTTAATGCAGAATTTTTATTTGATGGCGCATTTGCAATACTGGCTGCTGTTTTACTGTTGATATTTACATATCGACACAAAAAACTGGGCAAAATTGCGGGAATTACATTTATTATAATATATGCAGTATATTTGGGAATGTTGCTAGTATAAAAAAGCCCTTGCACAGGACAGGCAAAAGTTACTATACTCTGTTATATAAATGGGGAAAAAGAGTAGATTTTCAACAATGTTTTGCAAAAAACCGATTGTTTTTTGTGGTATTTTTGTGGTGGCATTTTGCCTGGGCATTGATGTTGCAACTGCGTTATGCAACAGATATAATCCTGTTGGACCAGGAAAATATTGTCAACATACCGTAGAGTACACGTGCCCTAAGAACTGTTATTGCAAAGGAACAACAAAAGGTGAAAAGCTTAGCATAACTTGGGCAGATGGTGTATCCAAAGGTTGTTCGAACAGATGGTCCAAAGTTAACAGCGAATTATGCAACGACAGATACGGTGTGTGTTTGTGTCCCGAAGGCACAACATCAAATGCTGGCGCAAAATCCAAAAACGATTGTTTCAAAGTAACAGACACAACCTCTTCTGACACTGCTACACAAGGTAAATCTTGCAGCAACAGCAATCCCGCGCCTGTGGGTTCATATTGTGGTGCGTTATTAACAAAAAAATGCAAACCAGGCTGTTACTGCACAGGCGGTGGTAATTTTACTTGGGTCGCCGGCGATGTAGAAAAAGGTTGTAGAGACAGATGGAGTAAGGTTACATCAGAACTAAATTCCAAGGGTGTCAAACTTTGTCCCGAAGGGTACACATCTGTCGAAGGCGCAGGTAAATTAGAAGACTGTTTCTTAAATGGGCATTCTGATATAAAATATAAACCAATAACCTGTGCCCCGGGTACGTATTTGCCCGCAAACAGTAAAGAATGTGCCCCTTGTCCAACAGATGACAAAAAAATTTGCCCTGGGGCGAAAAGTGTATACCCATCAAGCACTTTGAACCAAGATCTTAAGCCATGTCCCGCAAACCAAGTGTCAAACGCAACTAGGACAGAATGTGTCGACAGAGAAAAGGAATACATAGAATGCCCTGAGGGAGAATATGCAGTTGTGGCAACAGACAGATCTAAATGCAAAAAATGTCACGGAAACAATTACGTCTGCCCAGGCGGGAAATGGGAAAAAACAATCGGCGAACATGGTTTAGAAGAATGTAGGGGTAACACAAAACCAAATGCAGACAAGACAGCATGCGAAGGCATAACAGTAACATGCCAAGCAGGCGAATATATACCTGCAAATTCAATAGAATGCACAAAATGCAAGGATGCAGCAGAAGCAGCCGGCAAACTGTGCAAGGGCGGAACACTGACCCCATCGAATACAGAAGCCGTAGGCTTGTCCACATGCAGTGGCACAATGGTACCAAACCCAGATCATACAAATTGCGTTGCACCGCCACCAGATTCATATGAATGCAGTGCAGGACAATATTTACCAAAAAACACCAAAGAATGCGCCCCATGTCCAGAAAAGCATACCTGCGGCGGTGGTACATTTGTGTTTAACGAAACCACAGACCAAGGTGCAGACCCAGTAATACAATATGCTATTCCAAAAGAAGTTTTGGCATATGGCGAACATGATAAAGACGCACCATTAAAAGATCACTGTTGGTATATTGCAAATCCAGATAAATACAAAGAATGTGTTATGAAAGGGATTCAAAAAACAATTAATGAAATAGCTAATATTTTAAAAGGCTCTGATGATTCAGAATAGGCATTAAATATTCACTAATATTTGTGACACCAACATATCTGCCGGCAGTTGTGGGTGATGCAACAATTCTTGAATTGGCACCCAGTGAATATCATCATGTACACGTAATTGAATATTACCTGAGTAAGATACGATTTCATACGCATATAATTCAATCAACTTACCCGAATCTGTTGTATGTCTTGCGATGGTTACAAGATTTCCAATTTGCGCATCTATACCAAGTTCTTCGGATAATTCACGATGCAGGCATATTGGGCCGTCTTCGCCATCTTCAAACTTACCCCCAGGATATTCCCATGTCCCCGCCAATGGCTGACCTGGCGCCCGTCGCATCAGCAGAACTTTATCTCCATTTCTAAAAATCGCAGCTGTTACCTTCATTTTATTTATTTGCTTTCTGTTTTTCTTGATCCATATATCTGCGAACGATATTTTCATCATAAAATTGTAACCGACCACTTGGCAACATCAACATTCTGTCGATTCCCAAATGTTTCAAAAATTCTAAATCATGGCTGACAATAATCAACGTACCACCATATTCTGCAAGACTGTTTGCTATTATCTTTTTTGTCGCGACATCCAGATGGTTTGTTGGTTCGTCCAACAACAAAACATTGGCACCGCCCAGACATAATTTGGCCAGCTCTAAACGACTGCGCTCGCCCGGGGACATTGTTTTAACAGTTTGATTAACTTTATCCCCAACAAAATTAAAATGTCCCAACACAGAACGCAACTTTGATGTGCTGATATCTGTAACACTGGATGCATTTTCTAAAATAGTGATTTCTGGATTTAAAGTTTCGTATTCTTGGGCATAGTACCCTAAATCCGTCTTTTTACCAATGCGCAAAGTTCCAGAATCTGGTGTTAATATTTTATACAACAGTTTTAACAATGTTGACTTACCTGCCCCATTCTCGCCAACAATTAAAAACTTTTCGCCACGATTTAATGAAAACGTCAGTTTCTTTATAACTTTTTTGTTTGGCGTGTATGCAAAGAATAAATCTTCGACACAAACAGGCAAAATATCTTCTTCGCGGTTTGGTTGTAATTCCAAATTAATACCTTTCTTTTCAGGTGGTACCACAGCTAAATTCTGTAACTTTTTTTCCAATAATTTTTCACGACTTTGTGCCTGCTTTGCCATTTTACCGAATTTACCGCGCTGTTTATCAATAAATGCCTGAATACGATTGATTTCACGCATTTGTTTTTGTAATTGACGCTCTAAACTCTCGTTTGTTTCTGCCAAGGTACGTAGAAAACGCTGATAACCAAAACTGTATAACGTGCCGGTGTGCATCATCGCATCAAGATATAATGTCTTGTCTGCTACTTTGTTTATAAATTCTTCGTCATGCGATATAAAAATAACAGATGCATCTGTGGACACCAAATAGTCTGTCATCCATTCGCGACTGGCCGCATCCAAGTGATTTGTCGGTTCATCTAAAAACAATACATTTGGACGTGCATACAGTGTTCTGACAAACGATATCTTAGATTTTTGTCCGCCTGATAATTCACCCAGTTTCTTGTTCAGATTTTGACGGTCAATACCCATCTGATCTATCATCGTTTCCAGTTCTGATTCCGCAGAATAACCGTCCCAATATTCAAATTCCGACTGACACGCACCCAGTTGTTGTAATAAATCTTCGGATTCATCGCCATCTGCCATTTTGGAATATATTTCTGCCATTCGCTGTTCTATTTCTGCCAATGGACGACCGGAACGCAAAAAATCATATACAATAACATCTTTGGGCAAATTTAATTCATCAATTGTCTGGGGCATCCATCCGATACGCGGATTTTTACCCATATAAAATTCGCCTGAATCACAATCAATCTGGTTTAACAAAATTCTGAACAAAGTAGACTTTCCCGCACCATTTAATCCAACAACTGCAACCTTGTCGCCATCTTGGACAGAAAAGCTTAGATTCTTGAAAATAAGATTACCATCAAAAGATTTATCAAGATTTGTTACAACCAGCATTTTTATACCACTTTTGTGGTCAGTTTAACATATTGCCACATCAAAACAAGAAATAAAAATCACCAGAATTAATGCCGCCCATAGCAAATACATAGCAAAAAACCTTGCGTATGATGTTTGGCGACATCAAAATTCGATGCCGCCAAACAATACCTGGAACAATTGATTCAGATAAATCAATAACCACTATAGTCTGCATTATTGTATAGCCGCCATTCTGCATCACGTCGCCCATCCAAGATTCCTCCATTTCTAAACGCACGCCACGAGTCTTCTAAATTTGGGTAAATATTGCTTTTATATTTATTGTCATTCAAATATTTTCTAACCGTTGATTGGTATAGCCCACGATTTCTATTTTGTGGTGCAGCAGACCCGGCCCCAATATTAAATACCAGCGACACCAATGCGTCATATTGGCTTTGTGTCATATTTAATATAGCATCGGCAGAGATTTGTTCATTTATTGTGTTATAGGTTGCTTGCAGGTCTTGTTCCAACAGTTCCGTTGCCTGTTGTTCCGTTAAACCAGCACTAAAATCTTCACCTGGCTTTACCAAATGTCCATAACCAATTGTTGCACCAACTGGCAATGGAACTCCTGCAGGTACAGGTTTGCCCGTGGCATCATCGTATATAACGTGTTTTCCATTAACTTTGACCGAACCTTCTAACCCTTTCAACCATTCGATACCTTTATCACTCATTTTCATATCAGTCACCTTTTGTAAATAAAAAACGCCCACATATGTGGGCAACAAAATTGTCAATATTTGATGTTAAGTCGATACATCCAGCCGAGCCAGGAACCCAACCGCCATGAATACTAAAATCATCACAACCGTATGTTTGGGTTTATTTTTGAACAACTAAAATTTTGCATAATGATATAACAAAGTACCAAGCAAAGAATCTGTCCAAGATATTATAATCGGACTTAACGCAAGCCAGAAAGATACTTTATAATTTTTCTTATACAAAAAATACAATGATACTGGAATAAAAAACAACAGCGTGGCACAAGAAGATACCAGATTTGTTAAATATACATCTGCACTACGCCATGCCCAGCCCATAGATTCACCGCCCCATGGACAATAATTAAACGGAAACGCATCACGACATTCTTTGATAAAAAATTCATAATAATCAGTAAGCAGTCCATATAAAAGCAATATATTTATACCAAGACAAATTATCGTGCCACGTTTCCATTTTTGCATACATAACCCTTTTGCTAGTATTTTACATGTACAATCAGGTCGTTTCCAGTACTTTCTAGCCAAGATGTAAAAGCATTTATTTGCCCAGTCATATCAATACAGCCGGCCGAACCCAAATTCCAACCACCATGAATTGAGAAATCATCACGACCGTATGTGTCGGTTTCTTTTGATGGCTCCAACCATACACGAGAGCTGCCCCACGAATAATAACTCCCTGGCCAGAAACCAATTTGTTCCCCCACAATAGCAGCTACCCCTAACACAGCGTCAGGCAGCGTTATATACTGCAATTTTTCCTGCCTTGCAACGTATGTGCCTTCGGGGATTGGTCCTGTGTCTTTCAGGTTTTGGTATTCGGGGCTTCTGTATCCATCTTTGCCCGATACTGCATCCCACGACATAATTGGTTTATCGTTTTCGTACAGTGTAAATTTCTTACCATCAAATACCGCATATTGTCCTGGCTTTACATTCACCGGCTTTTCAAAGGTCGCATTTTCAATGCTTTTATTTCTCTCTTTCTTTTCCAGTTCTTGGTTTATTTTTACTTCTGTCCAGTGGCCGGGTTTGACAGCGCCACGCTCTTTGATTTTTTGTAATTTTCTGAACTTTTCAATCGCATCAAACAGTTTCTGGTTCGGATACGGATTGGGATTGTCGGCACTTTCGCCAGCACGGGTATCGGGTTCATAGCAATCCAACTGGGTCAGTGATTTTTTTAACCATTCTATATCACGTGTATCAACATTTCTGTCCGGGGCAACCGTGCCATGCAGGTTCGATTTGTGCTGTTCTGCGTTTTTGATATCTTGTGGACTCAAAGAACAACCACAATGCGGATGAAACGGTGGACCTGATACAACAACCCCGTCAACAATCAATGCAACGCATCCACCACATTCACCACCACAATCAACAGTGGCGTATGTATGTTCGGGTTCGTCTTCTTCGTATTCTTCCAATTCTTCATCTGTTTCTTCGACTGGCGGTTCTGCGTAGATATCCAGAACCAATTCGCCATTTTCATTCCAGGTGACCTCATCCCAAATATTGCTCATCAAAACTCCTTTTGTTAAATAAAAACACCCGCACGTGGCGGGTAATAAAAAAGACGACCAAATGTCGTCCGCTGAATAAGTGCATTATACCATAAAACACGAAAATTTTCAATAAAAAATAAAAAACGCTATTCGGCGTTGTTTTATTTCTGGTGGGGACACAGGGACTCCCTCGCACGCTGCTTTGCACCGGCTATGGGGCATTCCTGACAAATCGCCAGCACTTCGTTTGGCTCTTTTACTCATTGTCGAACCCTTTTACGGGTTCTTCGTCCCGCGTCACAGAAATAAAAAAAACGCCATTCGGCGTTGTTTTATTTCTGGTGGGGACACAGGGACTCGAACCCTGGACCCAATGATTAAAAGTCATTTGCTCTACCAACTGAGCTATGTCCCCAAAACCGGACCCGGAAAGGGAAAACTTACGTTCTATTTCCGTGGTTCGGGGAAAATTTTGACATATATAAAAACAAAAATCAAGAAAAAATACTATTTTTTTTCATTTTTTTTATTTTTGTCTTTTTGAACATCGGTTGGTATACCAGATAAATGTTTGCTGATATTCAATGCCGCAACACTGTCTAAATCCAGCCAATCAAGGATTTTTGTTGTTATAGATTCCATATATTTCGCAGATATGTGACGATTTTTATGAAACTTATTCTCGTTAATAAAATGTGTCATGGCGCGCGCCAAAGATGATAATATTTGAAGCTGTTCTGATGTCAAGACATCGGTTTGACTGTTACGATACAGCAATGTATCCAAGTCATTATGGTATGTATGCATTTTATCAATTCTGTTTCGCGTAATATTCAAGCGTTTGGCAATATCAGATGCACGCCAAGACAACATACGATTTATATTTTCTGTGGTTGGGCGCCCACGAACTGACAGCATTTCACGCAGTAATAATATCAAATTTATCATCAAATCATTTAATTTGTCCCCTACGCTATTTGCCATGTGCTTTTTCATCTGGCTGTTGATGCGACTGTTCGTATAGTCATACAACAAAAATACCAATGGAATAGACAACAGTGATGCAGACACATTTATAACCAAATCGCGAATATTGTCATTTGGCGCGTTATCAATCGCACCAGTATAAAGAATTACGCCGCCTGTGATTGATAACAAATACGGTAATGATTTTAAAAAAATATCGCGAAAGTTGAGTTTCATACAGATATTTTACAAAAATTTCGCGGCAATATGTACAAGAATATATTCACATATGACTAGTCACCAGAAATATCACAACGTTTTCGCAGCAACAACATTCCCCACAGATAAAGCATCAGCATCATTGCGCCAAGAATCACAATACTGTAACGCCAGCTGCCCAACATAGACCCCAGTCCAACAATACCGCACACGCCAATATAAATAAAGTAATTCACAGTTGTGTACAACGATAAAACCACAGACCGATGACGTGTTGGTATCATATGCTGTAATCTGGAATACAGTAACGTATATATACCATAAAACAATACATACCCAATACCCATCAACCATAAGGTTCCAATACTGTATGTTGCGCCAAACGACATATAACACAATCCCACAACCCCAATCAACGCATAAATCAAATTATCAGAAATCTTGGAAAATTTATAGGCAAAACGCTGTCCTACTGTGGCGCACCCCAACAAAAATAGCGACACGACCCCGATATATTCTGTTGGGATTCCGATTTGCAAACCAATTGGACTTAAAAAATCATCCAGATATGGAATATTTGCCGCCAACAGTGCAAACAACATTGTTGTTATCAAGCATGGTGTCTGCATACATACACGCACACCTGTACGAAAAATCTTTTTAAATGGCACTATCTTGGCACGTATGTGTTTTGGTGGCGTATATTCTATGCCCAACAAACAAACAATAGACAACACAATCGCAACAACAGATGCCCACGTTACCCAAGTATAGCCCAAGAACATCAATAATGAACCGAACGCAGATAATGCGGTTCCAATTGATTCATATGTCGATTTACGTCCCAAAATTCGCGTATAATCATTACCCATACCGTTGGCATAGACGGAATCATATACCAAGCCTTCGAATGCAACACCACGAAATCCAGCCTGAACGCCCCACAAGAACATCCCCACAACAAACCCGATATAAGTCGGCGCGACCAACCATAACAATATTGCGATGATTTTTAAAATCTGGCCAAAAATCATAGACATACGCTGACCAATTTTATTGGTAATAAATGCGATTGGCATCTGGGCAACAATAGAACCAATGGCAGACACGATAAACATTGTGGATAACTGAAAATCAGTTAAACCGTTTTCCAACATAAAAATAGAATACACAGGGGTCAGCAACAAAAACTTGTTAAAAAACGCAAAACCATACAAAGAAACCAATAAACGCGTCAATATTTTCCCCTTTGGCATAAATTATACATATTTTTCGACAAAAAAACACAGGAATTATTGATTTTTTAGCATTTTTGCACTATAATAACATGAGTAAAACAAAAGGCACATACGATATGGCATTTGAAACCAAAAATTTCATTATTGATTTAGCGATGCAGTTAAATCTGAACAACATGGACGATGCTACGCGTGCCAGATTGGCTGACCTGAAAAAAAAGGGTGTTGCAACCAAAGATCAAAATTCGTGGGAACCCGGCAAGGAACCCCCAACGATAGATACAATAACACCTGCAACTGCAACAACCCCAGCAATATATAAATATAATGGAAATCCTGTCGCTGGTGGTGCCGCTCCTGTGGTTAATGACTTAAATGATTTGTACTTAAAACTGGTAGTCATATTACGCGACTTGGCGGCAGATTCTGAATTAAGTGCCGAAGATCCTGTAAAATCATTTTTAAACAATTTTTATGGTGCCGGTAAGGCTGTTGAACCTTATACAGCAAGCGCCCTACCCGCAACAGATGCGGCAGATATTGGAAGATACATTTCAGCAAACAAAGTTCTGTTGGCTGCAGGGATGGGTATTTCTGAAAACGATTTAGATTCATTGGCTGGAACTTTAACTGGTGGCACGTACAATACCAATGCAAAATCATTAAAAACATTCGACAAATTTTTGGTCGGATTATATAACTGGAACGATAATGGTGGCGCGCGCCCAATACCAGGTGCTTTGCCCGGCTGTTTAATCACAGGTGGCGATATAGATTATGGAAAATTATTTGGCATAAGAAGCACCATTAATACACCAGTCAATCCAAATTCTGCACAATTAACACAATTGTCAGACAATATAAATAAAATGTTTGGCAAATTGGTGTCTAATGAAAAATTATTTGAAAAATTTCAAAGCAAAGACGAAGACGGCAAAGTTTCAAATTGGATTTCCAAAGGTATAAATAAATCCAATTATAAAACCGGTGATAATGCACTGGCACCAAAATATGATGATCGCAAACAATTTTGGGATGACACCAAGGCAAAGATACAAGATTGGTATGTTGACACGCTTGGAAAATTAGAACAAAAGCATACTCGTCACCTATATACAACAAATGCCAGATATATTGTTGCAGGATTGATAAAAAAAGGGGTCAAACCAACAGATGGCACCGGCAAAATATTAGATACATTGGATGCAATAAATGGTGATTTACCAAACCCTGTACAAAAACAAGTTAAATGGATTAAAGACACCCTTAAAAAAATGAAAGGCACAAATTTCTTTAAGGATGCACTGCGTGATGGCGACCAGATGCGCCAACTGGTTCAAGAAATCATCAAGGCTGCCGCACACGATGGAAAAAAAGAAGAAGCCAAGGTTGCATTGGAAATGCTGGCTGTAATGCGATATACGTTAACAACATCGTCTGTGCGCGATCAATTGAAAAAGACAGAATTTAAACTGTTTTCTGACAGCAGTTTGTCTTTTAACAAAGGCAATAAATTTATGCAATCAATGACAAATGCGCTGGATAAAACATTAAAGTTTGGCATGATGGCTGCGTTTGAAGTTGGAAACTTTGCAAAAAATTCAATCAAACAACAGGGCTTAAAATTTGGCAGTGGCACACAAAATCTGGACAAACGAACAACAGACAGCGTAGATTATGCAGACCCAGACAAACAACAAATTATGGAAGAACTGTTTGGTTTTTGGGATTTTGTAAATTCTTCTGCAAATACCAAGGATTATAACATATTCCAAAGACATTCAAATGCACAAAAAAAGCAAGATGCAATCAACAAGGATAAAATTACTGTAAATCTGACAGCAGGATCGCTGGATTTGGAACATAATACAAACCAACAGAAACAGTTCTTGGAATATCTGCGTGATAATAACATTGGACGCGCGGCTTGATTTTTTTGTTGATTTGTGGTATAATATGCACATACGTCACTGGGAACAGTGGCGTTTGTTTTTTGTACCCTGCCCTGCACAATCGACGGCAGGGATTTTTTTAGCTAAAACAAATAAAAGGATTTTATATGACACGTGTTTTACAAATCAGACGCGGTACAGCCGCACAACATAAAAACTTTGTCGGGTTGCCTGGCGAAATTACAATGGATACAGATAATAAAACAATTCGTCTGCACGACGGTATAACATTGGGTGGGATAACTGTTGGCACTGGTGGCAACGGTGATAACGATTTTGATATCAACAGTGTACCTGATGAATTCTGGGCAGACATTGTTGCAAAACATATGCCTGCCCCATTCAAAGTTATTGAAACAAAACAAATAACTTTTACAAATAATTCCGCAGGCAAAGAACTGGTCGTTGGTGGTACAGACATCCCAAAATTTATACAAACTGTACTGGTATGTCAATCAGCCGAAGCAGGTTATTCTGTCGGTGATGAAGTGTGGAGCTGGGGTATCGGAAACCGCGCAAATCCAAACCCACAACCCGCATATGACCAAGACGGACTGAGAATTAAAATGATGATAAATAACGAAGCCTTTTGGGTTAACCACAAGAACACAGGTGCAAAAACATCGATAACAGATACAAATTGGCGCATTTTATACCGAGTTTACTGTTGAAAATAAAAAATAGCTTTGCTATGCTTGGGGCGAAGAAAAAGGATTTCATATGTATATACTTGCATTAAATTGTGGCTCTTCGTCCCTGAAATATCAGGTTTTTGACGCAGAAACTAAAACAGCTGTTGTTGGTGGTAACGTTGAAAAAATCGGTTTGGCTGATTCTTTCTTGACCCAAAAATACCCAGACGGCACAAAACAAAAGAAAGTTGTTTCTATGCAGAATCATGACGAAGCATTAAATAATGTTTTGATGATGTTGCGCGAAGCATCAATTGACTTGAACGAAATCAAGGGTGTTGGCCACCGTGTTGTTATGGGGGGCGATAAATTTGCATCTTCTGTTGAAATCACAGACGAAGTTATCAAAACTATCGATAAACTGTCACCTTTGGCACCATTACACAACCCACCTGCACTGCGTGGTATTATGACTGCACAACAGTTGTTGCCAAACGCAAAGCAAGTTGCTGTATTTGATACTGCGTTCCATCAGACAATGCCAGATTACGCATACCGTTATGCTGTGCCAATGGCTTGGTACAAAGAACTGGGGGTTCGCAGATATGGATTCCATGGAACCAGCCACCTGTACGTTTCAAAACGCGCCGCAAAAATGCTGGGCAAGAATGCCAAAGACTGCAACTTTATCACAATGCATATCGGTTCTGGGGCATCTGCAACCGCAATCCGTAACGGTGTTTCTGTTGATACATCTTTGGGTATGACACCGCTGTCTGGATTGACAATGGGTACACGCCCAGGCGATTTGGATCCAGGTGTTGTTCTGTACGTTATGGAACAATTGCAATTGTCACCTGCACAAATGCAGACTCATTTAAGCAAAGATTCCGGTCTGAAAGGTATTACTGAATGCTTTGTTGACCGTCGTGACGTAGAAGAAAATAAATCTACAAACGATTTGTGCCGCTTGGCCATCGATACCGAAGTTCACAATGTAAAAAAATACATCGGTGCATATATGGCAGAACTGGGCCACGTTGATGCAATTATCTTTACAGCAGGTGTTGGCGAAAATGACGATTATCTGCGCGAAAAGTTCTGTACAGGATTGGAAGAACTGGGCATCAAACTGGATGTTGAAAAGAACGCAAAGTCATTGGCACGTTTGGGCGTTGACGAAACAGAAATCAGCACACCAGACAGCAAGGTAAAGGTATTTATGATTCCAACAAACGAAGAATTGGTTATCGTTGAAGATACCTTGGCTATTATGAACGGCACATATAATCCAAACCACTTGGAAATGGATTACAGCTTTTCAAAATAAAAAATAAAATCCCCCGTTTGGGGGATTTTTCTTTTCCCTCATCCCCACACAGGTGGGAATAACGTTTTTTTGGAATTGTAGCGGAACACAATGGATCCCGACCTGCGTCGGGATGACGGTGTGTTTGGTTTTCCTACCGACCAGGATGCTCGCGACAACTTACACCAATCACTAACCACTATTTTATTATTGAATCCGGGCGTTTTTTTCACTAAATTTATTATATATGAAAAAAGAACTGTTCGATTTTTTAAATACTGACCTGCAATTTATCAAGGGTGTCGGACCTGTATTGGCCGCACGTTTCGAAGAACTGCTGGGGGGGCGTCGTGTATTGGATTTCTTGTTACATCGGCCGTCTTATGTGCGTGCGCGTGGTGTATCTGAAAACATTCAAGAAATTGAACCTGGCACCAGCGTTACAATACCACTGTTAATCAAATCACACAAACGTGGTGGCACATTTGGGCGTGGGCGCAGACGTCCAACCCAGGTTATCTGTAACGATACAGTCGGAAATACCGTTGTGATTCAGTTCTTTAATTCCAGCTATCTGGATTACTGGTTAAAAAAATTACCTGTCGGACAATGGCGTATGATTTCTGGCAAACTGGAAAAAGGTGGATCGCGACCGACAATTAACCACCCTGACTTTATCGAAGAAATGCAAAACGCATCCAAGATTCCGTCTATTCAGGCAATCTATCCTGCCAGCGAAGGTTTAACACAGAAAATCTTTGCCAAAGTACGCGACCAGATATTCAGCACCCTGCCCGATAAAATTCGTGGGAAATCAGACGACAGAATTGTCGAATTCTTTGATGCGTTACAGCATATACACTTTCCACAATCTGATGACGATTTGGCACCAAACGCGACATATATGGCAAAACTGGCATATTGTGAATTGTTGGCGCACCAATCTGCAATTGTTATCAGTCGAAAAAACAGAATTGATGTACGCAATCATCGAACTGTACGACCACGCAAATATAACCTGATGGAAAAGTTCTGGGCAACAATGCCTTTTGAGCTGACAGGCGCACAAAAACGCACATGCGATGAAATATTTGACGATATGCGCAAAGATATTCCAATGATGCGTCTGGTCCAAGGCGATGTTGGCAGTGGAAAAACAATTGTCGCAATGGCGGCTGCTGTCAATATGGCAGAAAGTGGCGCACAAACCGCGTTGTTGGCGCCAACAGATACACTGGCACAGCAACATTTTGCAAAACTAAAACCAATGTGCGATAAAATAGGTATCGTATGCGAATGTCTGACAGGTCGTGACAAAGGCGTAACACGTCGTGAAAAACTGATATCACTGAAATCAGGACGTACAAAAATTGTTATTGGAACACACGCACTATTTTCAAATGATGTCGAATACAAAGATTTAGGTTTAGTTATCATTGATGAACAACACAGATTTGGTGTTGCGCAACGTGAAACACTGCGACAAAAAGGAAACAACCCAGATTTATTAGCACTGTCTGCAACCCCAATTCCACGCACACTGTCAATGACAATATATGGCGATATGGATGTATCAATAATTAATGAAAAACCTGCTGGGCGCAAACCGATTAAGACATCCAAGATTTCTGTCGCACGAATTACAGAATTGATTGACAGACTAAAATTACAAATTTCAAATGGCGCCAAAGTATTCTGGGTGTGTCCGTTGGTCGATGATACAGAAAACGATAATGTCGCTGCTGCTGCAATCGGTCGTCATGAAATGCTGGGGCAATATTTGCCAAATTGTGGACTGGTTCATGGGCAGATGGACAAAAAAGAACGCGATGCTGTTATGGAAAGATTTGCAGATGATAATTCTGATATGAATCTGCTGGTTGCAACCACTGTAATAGAAGTGGGAATTGATGTTCCGCGCGCTTCTATTATCGTTATTGAAAACGCAGAACGCTTCGGACTGGCTGCTTTACACCAGCTGCGCGGGCGCGTTGGGCGCGGCAACACACAATCGTACTGTCTATTATTATTTGGACATAACGTCAGCGAAGACGGATTAAAACGACTGGACATCTTATGTGAAACGGATGATGGATTTGTTATCGCAGAACAAGATTTGATGATGCGTGGCGCAGGGGTATTGTTGGGCACACAACAAAGCGGTTGGCTGCATTATCATTTTGTGAATTATCGCGAACACAGAGATTTATTCAAGCTGGCATCAAGGGCTGCACGCGATAATGATATGGACAGCTGGACAAATGATTTAATGTTTATATTTAATCGTGGGGTGGTTCTGGGTGCGTAAATTTGTTGCATTTTTACTGGCTGTATTTGTTGCGATGCCTGCATCGTATGGCGCATCGCAAATCAATGATACAGAAACAGAAAATTTGTTAACAGAACTGATTCTGCCATTGGCAACC
Source organism: Candidatus Enterousia sp. (assembly GCA_045631065.1). Classification (GTDB taxonomy): domain Bacteria; phylum Pseudomonadota; class Alphaproteobacteria; order Rs-D84; family Rs-D84; genus Enterousia. Next base: position 18,151 of record JAZQUA010000041.1, read on the forward strand.
GCTGCAAACATCCCAGAAAATAGACTGAAAATACATATAATTGATGATAATGATTTTAATGCGTTTGTATCTGGTGGCGAAGATGTCTATGTTTATACAGGACTGTTAAAACAGATAAAAAATCCATCTGCCTTGCAGGCGGTAATCGCGCATGAAATGGGACATATGATAGGTGGTCATATGACCCAGATGACAGACCGTATGTCCGCAGAAATGAAGCGAACAATGCTGATTCAGGCATTGGGGGTCGGATTAATGGTGGCCGGCGGGAACCCATCGCTGGGGACTGGGGTTTTGGCAGGATCTTCGGGTGTTGCCCAGCAATCAATGTTGGCGTTTACGCGTGACGAAGAAAGAATCGCAGACAGACTGGGACTGAATTTAATTATTAACGCAAAACAAAATCCAAATGGTTTCATAACTGTATTTGAACAAATGCAAGATTTAACCGGTGTTATGGAATCAAAAATAAACCCAAATCGTATTAATCATCCTTTGACCACAGAACGATTAAATAACATAAAATCACAAATTGCCCAGCAAGATGTAAAATATGACATATCTGATAATATTGCAACCAGCAAATCTGATGAATACGAACTTGTACGGGCAAAACTGATAGGATATTTAGATTCTGCAAAATATGTATTAGAAAGATATCCTTATTCAGACAAATCAGATGCAGCACTGTATGCCCGCGCAATTGCAAATATGCGTGCTGGTAATCTGGATGGTGCAAAAATGGGGACACAGACATTGATTTCCAGGAATCCAGATAATCCATACTATTATGAATTACTGGGAGATATCGAATATCAATTTGGGCATTATGACGACAGTGTACGCGCATATGAACAGGCATTAAAACTAAAAAAAGATGCACCACAAATTCAAACTGCATTGGCATTGGTGTTAACAGAACGCAAAAAAACAAATGATGCACAATATGCTATTGAACTGTGCAAGACATCATTATTATCAGAACCAACACCATTTACATACTGGGTCTTGGCGCGTGCATATGGGGATGATGATGCCGGGCGCAGTGCGTGGGCCATGGCTGAATATTACAATATGATTGGCAAGGATAAGGATGCCAAGAAATATGCAAAAACGGCACAAAAACATCTGAAAAAAACCGACCCCGAATACATCAAGGCCAGCGATTTGATAAACTAAACTTATCTTTTATTGACTAATTTAAGATTTTTTACTTGCAAAACATCTATTATGTTCAATTCTTTTCGCATTGTTTTGCAACCCATTCTTGCCAACTGACGTTCCGAACCTGCGGTTCCCTTAGCATAAATGCCTGCGGGGCATTCCTGACAATTCGCCCGTGCTTCGCTTGGCTCATTTACTCATTGTCTCGCCCGAACCGCCCGGACACCATAAAAAAACACCCCGTTGGGGTGCTTTTTTATGATGGGGCGGATAACCGGACTCGAACCGGCGACATTTGGTACCACAAACCAACGCTCTAACCAACTGAGCTATATCCGCCATACTGTGGGTCATACGACCATTAAACTTGCACAGCCGAAATTAAAATTGGTGGAGCTGATCGGACTCGAACCGACGACCCCTTGCATGCCATGCAAGTGCTCTACCAACTGAGCTACAACCCCGGTGTGCTGACATATTTTATATTTCTTCTTGCCAAATGTCAAATATATTTGCTAATCTTTTTATATATTTAAGGAGATATACATGGATTATCAATTATTAAAATCAGAAGTTGAACAAAAAACCGCACAAACACTGGAGGTTTTAAAGGGTGAATACGCAGGTCTGCGTACTGGTCGTGCATCTGTACATTTATTGGACGCTGTTCGTGTGCCGGTTTATGGTTCTGAAATGCCAATTAATCAGGTTGCAACCGTATCAACACCTGATAACCAGACATTATCTGTAACTGTTTGGGATATTACAAATGCACCTGCAGTTGAAAAGGCGATTCGTGATTCTGGGTTGGGATTAAATCCAATGACTGCTGGCGGTGTTATTCGTTTGAATATGCCACCATTGACCGAAGAAAGACGTCGTGAATTAACCAAGGTTGCTGGCAAATATGCAGAAGAAGCCAAAATTTCAATGCGTAATATTCGTCAGGATGCTATGGGTAAAATTAAACGCGCTGTTACAGATAAAGAAATTTCCGAAGACGATCAACGCAAATTCGAAGATGATTTGCAAAAAGTATTTGATAAACGTGGCACCGAAGTAGATGCGTTGGCACGCGAAAAAGAAGCAGATATTATGTCCGTCTAATCAGGAAATTCAGGGAAAAACATATGTTTAAACTGTTCAAAAAGAAACAAACTGTTGAAAATACAACCGCCAAGGTACCACAACACATCGCGTTTATATGTGATGGAAATCGCAGATGGGCAGAACAACGTGGCCTGCCACCGTTGATGGGGCATCAGGCAGGTATTGCAAACTTTGAAACTCTGGTTGATTGGTATATGAAACGCGGTGTTTCAACTATTACGTTCTATATATTTTCAACTGAAAATTGGACACGATCAAAAGATGAAGTGAATTTCTTGATGGATTTATTCTATACAGAAATGAAAAAGAATCTGAAAAATGCGTTGGAAAAAAATCTGCGCTATCGTGTTATCGGTTCTCGTGATAAATTGCCAAAAAAACTGGCAAATATGTGCGACAAACTGGAAGAACAATCTGCTGAAAACACTGGTGGAACAGTTGTGTTTGCACTGAACTATGGCGGACAAGATGAAATTGTTAATGCTGTTAATGCTGCGATTGAAAATGGCGAAGCTGTCACACGCGAAACATTCGAAACATATCTGGATACTGGTGATTTATTGCCAATTGATTTGATGGTTCGCACCAGCAACGAACATCGTATTTCAAATTTCTTGTTGTGGAAATTAGCATATGCAGAGTTGCTGTTTATTCCAGAACACTGGCCTGAACTGGTAAAAAGTGAAAAATTGTGGCAATTTACACTGGATGAATTTGCAAAACGCAATCGCAGATTTGGCGGTGGGAAAAAGGCAAATTATTCCGGCAAAAAGAAATAAAAAAACATAAAAAGAAAGGAAAGATTATGTCAAATACAAAACTTCGTATTATTGCAGCGTTGATTATGTCGTTGGTTGCATGTGGTGCTGGGGTATTGCAATATTTTGGTGTACCTGCGGTAAAATACCTTGGGATTATTATCGTATTGGCAATGATTGTTGAATATGTTATGTGTATTCGCAAAACAGATACAAAAACTTTGCGCGAAAATTGGCTGACATTTTTTGGTTTCTTGGTGCTGCTGTGCGCGATGTTGCCTGCGATTAACGCAGTTGGCAGCCGCCCATGGATTATACTGTTGTTACTGATGATTATTTGTGCAGCAGATATTGGCGCGTGGTTCTTTGGTCGATTGATTGGTGGGGATAAAATGTGGGAAAGGTTATCTGCTGGAAAAACTTGGTCTGGCCAAATTGCGGGAATTTTATGCGGTACATTTGCCGGTATTTTGTACGGTTTGTTGGGCACAGATACATTTATGCCACAGTTAATGTGGATTGGTATCAGTGTTGCACTGATGTCCCAGTACGGTGATTTAACTGCCAGCTTTATCAAACGCAAAATGGGCATCAAAGATTTTGGGGCAATTCTGCCAGGGCATGGTGGAATCTTGGACAGATTTGATGGTTGGATTTATGCACTGCCAATTGTTTGGTTGGTTATGTTGTGATTCTGATTAAACAGGTAAAGGAAAAGTACACATGAATATTTTATTAGCTGTTGTTGCATTGTTGGTTGTTCTGGGAATTGTTGTGTTCGTGCATGAACTGGGACATTTTTTGGCGGCACGTTGGGCGGGGGTTCGTGTGGATACTTTTTCCATTGGATTTGGCCCTGCAATTGTAAAGTGGCACGACAAACGTGGCACATTATGGAAGATAGCATGTCTGCCATTGGGCGGTTATGTATCTATCTATGGCCAAGAAGATATGTTCAATCGCAAAAAGTTTGCAGAACTGCCAGCCGATAAAAAGAAAGGGCATTATTTATCTGCGCCTGCGTGGAAACAGTTTATTATTATTGGCGCCGGGGTATTTATGAACTTTATTCTGGCATGGATAATATATACATCATTGTTTATGTTTCAGCCACGTTTGGTTGGAAATTCACAATTACCTGTCATCGGTCAAGTTATCCAAGAATCTGTTGCATTTAATGCGGGTGTTCGTGCAGGCGACACAATCGTCAGAATTGATGACGAAAAAATATCAAACTGGGGCGATTTGGTTCTGGCCAAAGAACTGGCATCAAATCGTGATGCAAATGTTGTGATTGTTCGCGGTGAAAAACTGGTAAACATCAAATTAGCACCTGCTGAAACATGGGGTATGATTGCAGATGGCAGCAGACGCGCCGACCCACAACGTCAAAATTTATTACGCGCAATGTACAGCGGTGCACGTAAGACATATTACGAATCCAAGACTTTATTGGTTGTATTAAAACAAATTATCACAGGTGAACGTTCATCAAAACAACTGGGGTCATTTATTACAATCGCACAGTATTCTGGTGCAGCGATGGCGGCTGGATTCTTTACCCTGCTTAGCTTGATTGCTTTATTGTCTGTAAATCTTGGTGTATTGAACTTGTTACCATTGCCTGTGCTGGACGGTGGTTATTTATTAATCTTGATTATAGAAGCAATTACCCGTCGTAAATTACAGGGTCGCGGTATGGAAATCGCAATTATGATTGGTTGGTTGTTAATACTGGGATTATTTGTTTTAACAATGTGGAATGATTTGGCACGTGTATTTGGATAAACAAAGGAGAATTCTATGAAATTTGTACAAGGTGTCACAGGAGATTCTATTATACATACTTTGACCAGGGCGTGTCATATTGCAAATCACGAACGTGATACGGTGTTGTTGGAAATAAACGATGTAATAATATATGTGGACAAAGAAATTAGTCTGAATAATCTGTACAAAAAATATCTACAAAAATTAGATTTTAAATTTGAAATTCAAAAGTTGAAACAAGCAAGACAAAAATGAAAAACATTTCAATATTTACAATTTTATCAGTATTTGTAACATTACCATCTGTTGCGGCGACTGTTTCGCGCATCGATGTTGTTGGGAATCAGCGTATGGATGCAGAATCAGTACGTATCTTGGCAGAGGTAAAAGTTGGCGATAATGTTGGCGATGCCCGCAGTAATGAAATTGCCAAAAAGTTGGAACAAAGCGGTTATTTTTCACGCATCAGTGTAAATATGGATGGTAACACACTGAAAATAAATGTTACAGAATCACCAACTGTTAATATGGTTACGGTCGAAGGTAATAGTGAGATTTCTACTGATGATTTAAAAAAAGAAATCAAAACCAAAGAACGTACTTCGTATGATGAAAGTGTAATTGGCGCAGATGTGCAACGATTGTTGACATTATATCAACGCAAGGGATTCTTTGGCACAAAAATTGAACCACAACGAATTAATTTGGCAGACAATCGTGTTAATGTCGTGTACGAAATTACCGAAGGTCACCCAACATGGATTTCTGATATCAAATTCGAAGGCAACAAGAAATTTAGTGACCAGACATTACGTGGTGAAATATTATCACGCGAACACGCATGGTGGCGTTTTATGACCCAGTTCGATACATTTGACGAAGATAGAATTCAATATGACGGTCAAATGTTGCGTCAATTCTATTTGCAAAATGGATATGCTGATTTTAATGTAAAAAATATCAGCGGCAAATTCACACCAGACCGCGAATATTATTCTGTTGTGTTCACTGTCGATGAAGGTGCAAAATATAATTTTGGCACGCTTTCCATTGATAACCCGTTTGATGATGTACCAACAGATGTTTTAAATGATGTTATCGTCATGAAATCTGGTGACACATATAATGTGGACTTGGTTGAAAAAACAATGTCCGCCTTGCGCAGCGCTGTTGCTGAATATGGATATGCATTTATTAACGTTGAACCAATTCCAACCAAGAACGATGACGATAAAACGATTGATATGAAATTTAAAATTCAAAAAACAAATCGTATTTATCTGAATACTATTAATATCTTGGGGAACGTTCGCACATTTGACAGTGTAATAGAACAACTGATTCCAATGCGTTCAGGCGATCCTTTTTCATTACAAACAATCGAAGAAGGTCGTCAAAAACTGATGCGCACCAGATATTTCAAAGATGTGCAAATGGTCCCAACGCGCGTTGCAGAATCAAATATGATGAATCTGGATATCAAGGTTGAAGAACAACCAACAGGTGAATTATCTGGTGGTTTTGGTTGGTCAAATATCAACGGATTTATGGTTGATGCGGGTATCACAGAAAACAACTTTATGGGCCGCGGTCAGGTTGTACAAATTCGTGGTTCTATCGCAGAATATCAAAAGCAAGCATTGTTCAGCTTTACAGAACCGTATCTGTTTGGTCGTCAATTGTCTGGTGGATTTGATGTGTCATATACAATGTATGATTATTCATCATTGGGCAGTTTTGGTTACGACCGCGATTCTTTTAGTGTATCTGGCCGTATGGGGTGGCGATTAACAGATCATTGGACACAAAATCTGCGATTGTCTGCAACATTTGACCAAAACTATGATTTACAGGCAACAGGCGGATGGCAAAAGGCAAACCTGTACACATTATCGACCAATTTCAGATATCATAACTTGGATACTAATTTTGAACAAAACACACATACAGGTGTTGTGGCAAACCTGGGGTTGGCATATACTGGTTTTGGTGGCACAGAAAGCTATATGCGATACAGTGGTGATATTATTGGTATGGTAAATTTCTGGGGTGACAAATGGCAGTTGCGTTCATCATTGAACTTTGGTTATTTACAACCGCTGGATGGCGATTACATTTCACGTGTTTATCGTTATTTCTTGGGCGGTGAATCATTGCGTGGATTTGATGTTGCGGGTGTCGGTTCTCGCAACTGGGCGTTTACAACATATGCACTGGGCGGATTGTGGAAGGTTAATGGGTCAACCCAGTTGAATTTCCCAATCTTTATCCCTGATGAATATCAAATAAAGGGATTTGTATTTGCAGACTATGGTGTATTGGGTAAACCACCAGCAAGTGAAGATACATTTACATATATGGGATATACAAAAGAAAACTATATTGATGATACAATCAGAACATCTGTGGGTGTGGGTATTTACTGGAACACACCGATGGGGCCAATGAACTTTTCATGGGGTTGGCCATTAAAGATGACAGATTATGACCGCGAACAAAGATTTTTACTGTCGTTTGAAACACAGTTTTAGTCTTGACGGTCGATATAGATTTTTCTTATAATCAAAGAAAGGTAAGGAGTGGCAAATGAAAAAATTTATATTGGGATTCTTTGTTGCACTGTGTTTGGCCGGCTGTGGTCAGGTTTATGATCGCGAACCTGTTGGTGTTGGTTACGATAATAACGAACTGAAGCTTAGTCCATGTGCATGCATTATGGTATATCAGGCATAAATCTGATATATATGGGGGGATTTTTTGAAGTATCCAGACGAATTTGAAACGCCGACTTTTCCAGCGGGCAAACAGATTGCTGTTACCCGCGCGGTGTCTGTTGCAATAATGTCTGTATTTTTATTAATTCTGTTCGCCTGTGGTTTGTTGTTATGGGCGCAAAAATCTGTACATGTGCATCCTTTCTTGGTTTCTGTGAATGAGATTACAGGACAATGGGAAGTTGTTGGACATCAACATACAGACATCAAAGAAATGTCAACTGTGCGTACATTACAAGAATCTGTTATCGGAAAATTCTTGGAATATCGTTTCTTTGTTACCGAAGATGAAAATTTTAACGCAAACATCTGGCAAACTTGCGACAGAAAAATTGATTGCAATCCTGCAACCAAGGTTGGGATGGATGGTGAAGCGTATGTACTGTATTGCCTGTCCAGTGACGACGTTCATGACGATTTTATAAAAAATGTTGTGCCACAATATCAATTAATGGTTCAAAGCGGGGAAATGTGGAATCTGGATACAAAATCAATACAAATGACCCCAATAAGCGAAATTACCCCCACAGGTGCAATATGGCAAGTCAGAGCAACTGTGAATTCTAGTTTATTTGGCCCAATAAAAATACTGGCATATGCCAACGTGTCACAAAATTTGGAGTTATATCCAAAGACACTGGGGTACTATGTCGCAGAATTTAACGCGTATAAGATAAACTGATGAAAAAACTGATTATGTTTTTGGCGGGATTGGTACTGATGCTGATTATGTTTGCATCACTGTTTTTGGCGGGCGCAATATATGATACAGGGAAAAAAGCATCTGTTGAAACATACTTTTTCCAACCAGATAACAGCTTTGAAAACAGACCTGGGGTGCCTGCATCACCATCTGATTTAGGAATTGATAAAGTTTGCAACATGCTGATAAGTCGATATATCACAGAATACTTTTACGTTATTCCAGATGTATCAAATGTAGAAGCACGTATGGCAGGTCATACATCGCTGCGAACAATGACAGATAACGATGCGTTTGAATACTGGCAACAAAATGTTGCGCCAACAATTCTTGAAATGGCAGAACAACGAAAATTGCGATTGGTAAAATTAACTAATGTTGAAAAGGCTGTGGATGAAAAAAACTATTGGATTGTTGAATATGATTTAATAACATGGGATAAACCAAATGATTTGTCTGTTCAGCCAACTGTTACACCAGGCCAAGTTTATTTGAATATGTTCTGTAATCCAGGTATGCGAACAGAATTGAATGGACAATCAATTGAAGAATTGTTAGAACAAGGCAAAGACCCTGCATCGGCATTTAAGTTCGGTGTCTGGACTGTCAGTTCGTACAATGAATAAATACGGAAAAAAAATGAAACAACAGTTTTGTATCTTTATCAGTTTAATATTTGCATTTTTAATGCCAAACCTTGTTATGGCCAGTGCATTTGAGATGGATGATTATACAATCGTTGACAGCGAAGATGCAGACCTGACAACCGATGAAGTATTTTTAAATTCTGATGCAGATGTATTGGGTGTTTCTTCGTTTGATATCGCAGGTATTATGCTGGGGATGTCGTTTGATGATGTGCAAACACTGTTCTTTGATAATCGTGGATTGTATGCCCCCAGAAAGAAAAACAGTATTATTTATACTATACACAAAGATTGGAAATACAACTTGGACTATGAATGCAGAAATCAGGGAATTGTAATTCCAGCAGAACTGGAAAAGTGCATCAACAGCTTGGCACGAAATCGCGGATTATTGTATGCATCTGAATTGCACCTGGTTCGTGAAAATACAGGCGAAACAGTTGTTGTATATTTTACCAGTAATGCAACTGATAATCTGGTATGGCGTGTTGTTTATAATAACGATGTCAATGAACAAGAAGGCGATGCAGAAAAATTCGCACGCCAACGCGAAAATAAAATTTTAGCGTTTTGGCAGAATGTGCTTGATAAATATGGCGCACCGAATTCGGGGTCTGATAAATGGATATCCAGTACAAATGCATATGACCCAATGCTGACAGCATACTATGGCGCATTGGATTTGATTGATAATGGACGTAATGCATCAGACCACGCGAAAAACATCCAAGATGCGCGTGAAAACTTTAAGGCAAAGCCATATGCATTCTGATACATCATATACCAAAGGACTGTTTGCAGAATTTATTGCACGTATGTATCTGCGACTGCATGGGTACAAAATTGTAAAATCTAGATATATTACAGGCCGCAATACTAATCGCGCAGAAATTGATATTATTGCAAGACGTAAAGATACATTGGCTTTTATCGAAGTAAAAAATCGTAAAAATGTTCAAAATGCCTGGGATGCAATTACAGCACGCCAGGCTGTACGACTGCGCCGCGCAGCAGAAACATATATCGCACAAAATAAATGGACAGGTAACGCACGATTTGATGTGATATTTGTATGCGGACATCGCGTTCATTGGATAAGAAACGCGATATAAACTTGAAAAAATGAAAATCTTCCTGTATACTTATTCGTGTTGACTAACCTAAAAGGAGAAAACATGAAAAAAATTATGTTAGCATTGTTCGCAGTATTAACACTGTCTGCATGTGGTGGTTATTATAAATCAGGTAATTGTGAATACGAATTTTTGTTACACAAAGATATTTCTATTTCAAAAATCGTTGGTAATATGACTGGCGGTTGCTAAAAAAATTCCCCCGTTTGGGGGATTTTTTTTGATATATATTGAATTTTATTATCGTTTGCACTAATATCAATATATGAACAAAAAAGGATTCTAATATGTGGACAACAATCGCAGTTATCGTAATTATATCTTTGTATTTTATCGCGGTTTATAATGGTCTGATTGCCAGACGTAACCAAGTCCGCGAAGCGTGGGCAACAGTGGACACACAGTTAAAGCGCAGATATGATTTAATCCCAAATCTGATTGAAACTGTACGTGGTGCCGCAAAACACGAAAAAGAAACATTGGCAGAATTGACACGCGCCCGTACAACTGCGATGAATGAAAATGGAATCGACAGCGCAGATGCACAAAATAAAATATCTAAAACACTAAAAAGCCTGTTCGCTGTGGCAGAAAATTACCCAGACTTAAAGGCAAATCAAAACTTTTTAGAACTGCAACAAGAACTGGCCGATACAGAAAACAAAATTCAGGCGACACGTCAATTTTATAATACTGTTGTTATGGGACTAAATACACAAATTGAACAATTCCCATCTAATTTGGTGGCAAATATGTTCGGGATTACACCAGAAAAAATGTTCGAAATTGATGACAGTGAAAAAATAACACCAAAGGTTAGATTCTAAAAGCATGGTCCAAGATTTTACATTACATACACACACCATTGATTTTGACGGTAAAAATACCGCGGAACAAATGGTGGATGCAGCCAAAAAATGCGGTATGAAAACCGTTGGCATATCAAATCATTTTATTGTACATCCTGATATTAAAAAGACTAAATTTTATCCGTTTGCTGTCGCTGGTGGATACAGTCGCATGTACAACGCTGATTTCAAAACAGCAATATTAAACTTCCAAAAGCACTATGAACACTTGGAACACATTGCCGCAGATTACAACATAAATATACTACGTGGTATGGAACTAGATTTATTTGATGCCAGACGTTGGTATAACGGATATGCACATACAGTCAAAGTATTAAAGCCTGATTATATTATCGGTTCTGCGCACTTTATCGAATATAATGGAAAATTATGTAATATACATGATATGAAAAATGCATCACCAGATGACCAAGACAAAATGTTACAGGCATACTGGAATAAAGTTCAATGGATTGCAAAATCTGGGTTATGCAGCTTTTTGGCACACATCGACTTACCTGCACGATTAAATTTGGGTTTGGATGAAAAATGGACAGATGCAGAATACAAAACAATCGATGTAATTGCAGAATCTGGGATTCCTGTGGAGATAAATACAGCACTATATAAACGCGCAGACCGACCACATCCATCGCCACGCATTATGCAAATGTGCGCAGATAAAAAGATACCTATGTTTTTATCAGATGACTCGCATCATATCGACCATGTGTGTAAATACTTTGAAGAAGCAAAAAAATATGCAGACAGTTTTGGTGTAAAACTTATTGGACTGGACAAAATTCTTTAATCGTTTGCACGCGGATGCGAATTCGCATAAATATTCGTGATTTCTGCCATATTGACCTTGGTATATAACTGGGTTGTTGATAACGATGAATGACCCAGTAATTCTTGCAGACTGCGTAAATCAGCGCCACCCGCCAGTAATGCTGTTGCAAATGTATGCCGTAATGCATGGGGTGTTACAAAATCTGGTAATTGTAAATAATGTCGCAGATTTTCTACAACCTTTTGCGCCATACGTGGTGACATTGGCAGGCCACGCACACTGCGAAACAATTCATCTGTGGGACTGTTGCCAAATGGGCGAATAGTAATATATTTTTCAATTGCATCCCATACAACAGGCAATACAGGTACCAATCTTTCCTTGTTACCCTTACCTGTTATGCGCAGGACATCTGGACGGCCACGAACATCCAGATTACGCAAAGATAACGCTTCGGATATACGCAGGCCACAGCCAAACAGCAAAACAACCAACGCCCAATCACGCACAGCCAGCCATGGTTCGTTCATATCAATATCACGAATTGCGCCACGCATATGTTCAATATCAATTGGTTCAATTGCCTTGGACAATTTGCGCGGAACCTTGGGCGAAGAAATCAGACCAATTGCATCATTTTTTATGTTATGATGACGCGCTAAATATTTATAAAAACCACGCAGTGATGACAACGCGCGTGCAGTCGATTTATGTGACAGACCACGCCGTTGACGATTTGCCAAATAAGATCTAAAACACAATGTATCTGCACGTGACAGGTCACGCGGAAACGGCGGCGCACCAAAAAAAGTTTCATAAAATCGCAAAAAATCACGAATATCTGCATCATATGCCGATGCAGTATGTGACGAATAGTTCTTCGTCTGGGTTAAATAGTCGATAAATTCAACAACGACTTCGTTCAATTATATGTCCTATTTTATTTCAAACACCGCAGATACGACGACAGAAACATCAGTATCACGCGACACAATTGTGCCAGCTGCATTATCTGCAACAGATGATGCCATTACCATCTTTGTGCGCAACAAACCATTTATCGGCGCCACAGAATCAGGCGCATTTGTTCCATACGATACAGATATCAAGCGCCCTGCCCGCTTATTATCACCAGATGCCAAGGCATTGGCACGTGTACGTGCATTTTCAACCGCAACAGACAAACATTTTTCTGTTATTGGTTTTAGAACTTCGGGGCTGGTGTACATACGCAGATTTTCAGAATATACATTTGGTTTGTTTGCAAACTGTGATAAAATTTGTTCTATTTCTTCAATACTGTTTGCAGAAACTTCGACAGCAATTGTTGTTTCAATTCCCAGTGTTACAGATTTTTGTTCATCACGATTCCATTCTGTTTTTTCATAAGAATTAAACTGAGTCGTCTGTAATTGTACCGGTAACCCCTTTAAATATTCTGTGATTTCTGCCATTTGTGCGGTGGCAGAACGCATTGATTGTGCCGCACTGTCTGCCAGTGCAGTAACACGCAATGTAATAGCTGTTTTATCACGCGGTGCAGTTGTCAAACATTCACCGTTCACCGCAATCGTATGCGGAATTTCATTGTTATCGTGTGCGACAATACCCCACCCGACAAACAATATAATTAACAGCCCAATAAATGTAATCAGCGAACGTTTCATATTCTCTCTCCTAAATATTTTTTACTGACCCAACATTACATGTTTAACACGCGCCAATGTTTCTGTTGCCACAGGACGCGCACGTGATGCACCATGTTGCAATATCTGTTCTATTTCATCTGGATTTGCCATCAGACGTTCATATTCCGTACGCGCATCAGACAAAACAGAATTGATTTTTTCAAACAATATTGTTTTCGCAGTACCATATCCCATTCCACCCGCGCGGAACATTTCTGCAAATTCTGCAATTTCAGATTCAGATGCAAAATGTTTATACAACTGATAAATCGTAGATTCATCAGGATTTTTTGCTTCTTCTGGTGTTTTTGAATCTGTGATAATACGCATAATCTTTTTTTTCAGTTCCTTTTCTGGTGCCATCAATGGAATTGTGTTGTCATAAGATTTGCTCATCTTTCTGCCATCCAGCCCAGGAATCAGACCTGTATCACGACCAATAACAGGTGTTGGCAACTTAAATATTTCACCGTATGTCTTGTTAAAGTAGCCTGCGATATCACGCGCAAATTCCACGTGCTGTTTTTGGTCTGCACCAACAGGCACAATATCAGAATTATACAACAATATATCTGCGGACATCAAAATTGGATATGTGTACAATCCCATATTAATACCTGCATCAACATCATCGCCAGATGCGATATTTTTATCCATCGCAGCCTTGTACGAATGTGCGCGATTCATTAACCCCTTTGGTGTTACATTCATCAACAATGTGTTCAGTTGATAAATTTCATCAATATCAGACTGACGAAACAAAACAGCATTATCCAGATTTAACCCCAAAGCGACCAACATCGCAGTGATTTCATATGTATGCTGTTTAATCAAAGATGCATCGTGAATCAAATTCAATGCATGCAAATCTGCAATAAACATAAAAGTCTTTTGCGTTTGTGACTGTTCAATCAATGGTTTTAATGCACCGACATAGTTTCCAACATGTGGGGTTCCAGTTGGTTTAATACCCGTTAAAACGATTTTTTCTGTATTTGACATAATAATTACCTTTTCTTGTATTTAATTTTAATGTTTTTATGCTAAAAATGAAAGCCCAAAAATTACAGGGCAGCAAAATAATTCAGGCGGCAATGCGCCAACATTTGTTTTCAGAAAAGATAAATGTATTTTTTAACATATGTTCATTATAGGACACAAAAATCAAACTTGCAATAAAAATCCCCCGGACGGGGGATTTTGAGTGTAAGTGGTTAGTGGCGGAATAAATACCATTAACCATCAATTATTTTATCACTGCACCTTTTATCAGGGTCAGGTCTTCTTTGATATCATCAATCTTGATTTGGATTCTGGCAATACCTGTTTCCAATATTGTTGTTCTGTTTTCCAGCGCAGTTATACGATTATCAACACGTTCCAATTCCAACACAGAAAAGTCTTGCTTGGCTGCCCAATAAATTACCCCTGCGATAAACGCGATAATAAACCAACTGTCACGCAAAAATTCAATCAGACCATTTACAGGGTGTGCTTTCGTTTTCATGATTTATTCCCCCCGTCCCCGCGATACAAGCGATTCAATCTGGTGCACCAACATACGCTGTGATTCCAATGAACGCAGTTCTGATTCTGTGGCATTTGCCCCCAATACGCGTTCAATCGTTATCTGACGCAAGTGCATCAGCACACGCTGCCCAGATGCACCAGAAAATGTTTTGGCATATGCCTGTTCTATATCTGTCATAATGCACCCCCGATAACACTTTCCATCGCGGTCATTTGTGCGATTGGTGCAATATATTTCAATTCTGCATCGCTGTTTAACTTGATTGGTTCAATTAGGCCGCGCGATGACAAAATCTGTAATCCCCTGTCACATAGCGGTCTGATAAATTCGTGTACCAGACGACCATATGTTGCCCCCAAAACGCGCATCATATCTGCGTTACGCGCCATTATTTCTGTTGCTGTCATTTCTTTTTCACTTAACAGCCCCAGTCTGTCAGCCAATAATGTATGACGTATGCGTTCACGCAGGTCTTTTAAAATAATTTGTGACACATCAAAGTTTGCCGCACTGGTCAAGGGTGTAAGACCTGATGAACCAACTGCCTTTGGTATAATTGCCCCAGGGGTTAAATTAATATTATTCAGATTTATAACACCATCGTCATCGGCCTGCCAAATACCAGAAACAGCAATTGTCGCATTTTTTAATACCAGTTCTACGACCTTGTTCGCTGTTTTTATATCTGGTAATGCGCGCATAATTGGACTGCGACCGTACAATTCGCCACTGGCCACAGACCAGCGAAATACGATATATGGATTTGTTTCAAATGTGCCGGTCGACACGATATTATTTTCAATATCACCATCAACATCCAGCCATGCCGTAAATTCTGTCCCAACCAAGCTTTGCACCAGTTTTAATTGCAAATTTGGATCGTTTTTTATCGAATCTCGCAAATTTACAGGTGGTGTCCATGTAGGATATTTTTCCATAACCTCAGTCGCACTCATTGAAGTCGTATGAAATATTGCATTTGGTAAAATTGCAATATCTGACATTGGTATCGCTGTAAAATTAAACGCAGATGATGCCCCAATTGGATTTTGTCCCATAAATAAACAAGCAGTACCCAATGTGACTAAATCCATATAGCACTGATGTATTGTCGTATAGAAATTAGAATCATTTAAATGCGCACGCAAAACAGATGTCGCATAATCTGCATCTGGTGACAAATCGCTTTCACGCACCAGTTGCAACCACATTGATTCTGGTGGTGTCAGCAATGTGTACATAGATGCTGCTAAATTATCTGCTGCATCTGATGCTGTTGCATCATACAATGTTGCCAAATCATTGTCTGATGTTGGCATTGTATATCTGCGCGCATCATCCCAACGATTAACCCATGGTTCACGCAAACCAATTGCGCGTTTGTAAAGTTGCAATAAGTTATTTTGCATTTTTATTCCTTTTTTTGTTTATTAGATTTTTAAATCTTGAAATTTGTATTTGCTGTAAATGTCTGAATTGTATACCCCAATGGGCGCACAACAGATGGCACTTGTGCGATAGCACCCGCGACCGCATCCAGGCCGTCATCGTGTCCGGTATACCCCACTGGCGACCAGCCAATCATTTCAGACAACAATGGTGTTTTTTGAATCCTGGTATGAGCATACAGGCGTCCAGTACTTAACACCGGTTCAATCGCAGCCAAAATTCTGTCTGATTTTGATTTTGTATGTAATATGCGATTGATATATATCTTGCAACCGCGACGCGACGCACAATCATGCATAATTTCTGGCACACCAATTCCAATACCATTTGTTTCAATTGTTATGTGACCAATCCCGCGCATATTCATAAAGTCAATTATCATATCGCACTGACGCGACAATGGAAATTGTTCAGAATCAGATACCGTCAGGTATAAAATATCGTGAATAAATATGCGCTTGTTTTTATCATCGCGATATATCAGAACGCATGCACTGCCATCACGTCTACTGCGCCCTGTGGATGGATCCCAATATAAAACACAACCGGAAATCA
>JAZQUA010000042.1:0-22002 GCA_045631065.1 Candidatus Enterousia sp.
TAGATTGTTTTCAAAACTATGGCGCGGGTGATATTATTGAACTGGATAATGGCGACATGGTATCTTTTATCGGTGCAGATGTTGATATACAAAATAAAACTGTAAAGGTGTTATAATATGTTTACAGATACTAACCCAACAGAGCCTGGATGCCCACGCCTTCAAAACAAAAACGCCAAATGCCCCCGGGCGGATGTTGAAAAGGCTTTGGAAGGAATGAAATTGTCATACAGGACGATAAGTGAGCTACGTTCTGTATTATATGATGTTTGCTGGTCATGTATGCGAGAAAACACAAAAAAATAAAGTAAGATAAACAATAAGGAATTGTCATGACAAGTGATAAACCAATAACCACTATTACAATATGCGAACATTATAATGTAAATTGCGCATTGGGACATTGGTTGCTAAATAAGACAACTGTTCGTGCGGACATGATATCTTATAATCATAAAAACGGGGCTGTGAACGTAACTGGGCGCACCCTTAGTCCACGGTTTTTACAACACGCACGCTATATGTGTGAGTTAGGGTGTAAATGGAAGTTTAATACTAAACAACTTGCGTTAAGTCATAGAATGCGATAGTACATACATATAACTGTAAAGGAGATAAATATGCAGTCTATAAAAGTAACAAAATCTGTTGGTGCTGTCTTTATAGATTGCAAAAAATGTAATCCAAACTGTCTGCTGCAACAACGTATTAAAAAAAATCCTGATGTTGTAATGTGGGAACCTGTAGGAAAAATGACTGAACATATGATAAGAACACGTAATTTATTGGTCGGGACAGAAAAAATCGCACAAAACGCGCAAGAATTTTATGAAATCGCGCGTAAAATATGCTATAATTGTACGGAAAAACAAAGATAAAATGCATTTTAATATATTGACTATTTTTCCAGAAATGTTCCCAGGCACCCTGTCGGGTGGCGTGGTTGGGCGCGCATTAGATAAAAAGATTTGGTCATATGACGTTATTAATATTCGCGATTTTGCAATAAATAACTATGGCAGTGTTGATGATACGCAATTCGGTGGTGGTGCCGGTATGGTTATGCGCCCAGATGTGATGGGGGATGCATTGGATTCTGTGAAAAAACGTGGAAAAATCATATATTTTTCGCCACGTGGTAAGACGTTAAATCAGAAACTGGTGCGTGAATTTGTGTCTGACCAAGATGCAACATATACCTTGTTATGCGGCAGATACGAAGGTATTGATGAGCGAGTTATCGAACAGTATGACATAATGGAATTATCAATTGGCGATTATATATTGTCTGGGGGCGAAATTGCAGCGCAAGTTTTTGTTGACAGTTGCGTTCGTCTGTTAGATAATGTGGTTCACGGTGGTGAAGATACCACACAAAATGAAAGTTTCGAAATCGGCGGGCTTGAATGGCCATTATACACCCGTCCGTCAGTATGGCGTGGACAAAGTGTCCCAGAAGTCCTGCTGTCCGGTCACCATGGCAATATCGAACGGTGGCGGAAACAACAATCGGTCGACATAACAAAAGAACGTCGTCCGGACTTAATAAAGGAAAATGAAAAATGAGCATTATTAAAAAAATCGAAGCTGCCCAAGTCGCAAAATTAGCGGGCGATAAAAAAATCCCAAACTTCAAGGCTGGGGATACATTGAAAGTTCACGTTAAAATTAAAGACGGTGATAAATTCCGTATCCAGATTTTTGAAGGTGTTGTTATCGCACGTGATGGCGGTATGGGTAATAATGCATCCTTTACAGTACGTCGTGAATCATACGGTGTTGGCGTAGAACGCAAGTTCCCATTGTACAGCCCAGCAATCGAAAAGATTGAAAAAGTCCGTATTGGTAAAGTACGTCGTGCGAAGTTGTTCTTTTTGCGTGGCCTGTCTGGCAAAAAAGCACGTATCGTGGAAGATTTGTCAGCAACATCTGCAGAAAAATCAGCAAAATAATAAATTCCCACTTCGGTGGGATTTTATTTTTCTATGTATTTGACAATTTTGCCCTATAAATGTATTATTGGGGTATGAAAAAAATTATATTTGCAACTTTGTTATCTGTCCTGCCTGTCGTGGCAAATGCGTATGTCGAAAAAGCAAACGCAGTTGTTCGTATTTTAAATAAAGATGCTGGCAAGGTTGTTGAACGTACTGTGCCTGTTGGGCAAAATATAAAATTCGAAAAACTGAATATAAAAGTTCGGAACTGTAAGCAATCTGACCCTTTTGATGCAGAAGATTACTTTGCATTTATTGAAATTTTTGATGATGAAGATCAGGTCTTTGGTGGTTGGATGACAAGAAACGAACCCGGACAAAACCCATTACAGCACTCTGATTATGATGTTTGGTTGGTAAAATGTAATTAAAGGGGGAATTATATGAATTTTATCAAAAAATATTTGAAATTATTTATTGGTGTTGGTGTTTTAATTCTGGTGTTGGTAACTTTCTTTTTTGCAAAACGCAGTAATGTTTTGGAAACAGGATCGTTAAAAGACTGGCGTGCTGCATCTGTTGAATCACGTATGTCCGCAGCACGTATATTGACGGGTGGCGATACGAATATCGATTTGCTTGTTGCTTGTATTACTAAGATGTCGCAATTACCTGATTCTGGCGAAATGGCGGTTCGAGATGCTGCGTCATTGTGTCAAACAGGTATTAAATTAAAAGAAAATCTGTAATATGCGCTATGCATTGTTATTATCATTTTTATTAATTGGTTGTCAGTCAGATATTTTTCTTTCTAATGGGCAAGCTTTTTTAGGTGCGCCATATGTCAATTCGCCACTGGGTGAAGAAATTGCGCCTGATACAGATCCGCTGATAAGGTTCGATGCGTTTGATTGCACAACTTTTGTTGAAACAGTGCTTGCCAATGGTGATATTAGAAAATTAAATCGCATTCGATATCAAAATGGAAATGTTGGTTTTCTAAACAGAAATCATTTTATTGAAACTGATTGGTTACACAATAATTTTGATATTGTTGAAAATGTCAGTAACAAATACGCTAAAACAGCATTTCGTGTTGTGACAATTGATAAACAGAATTGGTTTAAAACAGTCCATAATATTAAACATAATTGTCTGGTAAAGACAGAAGTACTGGAATATATACCATATAAGAATATTAGTAAGATTGATAACAAAGAAACTTTGGTTGTGCTGTTTATTACTGACAATCCAAAAATTCGTGATAAGATTGGTACTGATTTGGCTGTTGTGCATATGGGATTGTTGTTGCCGGGTGGAATTTTGCGACACGCGTCCAGTGTGCATAAAAAGGTAATAGATGTTGATTTTTATGAATATATAAATCAGCAGCAAAACAATAAAAATAATATTGGAATAACATTGGTGGCAATAAAATGAGTGAAGAAAAACTGATGCGTTTAGATATGGGAAAACTGGATAGCGAAATTCATAGTGATCGCCCTGTTCTGTGTTTAGGGATTGAATCTTCGTGCGATGAAACATCTGCTGCGATTGTTGATTCAGACAGAAACATATTGTCACATATTATATATTCGCAAATTCCAGAACATCAAAAATATGGTGGTGTTGTACCAGAACTGGCCGCACGTGCACATATATTGGCAATTGATGAAGTTATAAAACAAACATTGGACAAGGCTGGCAAAACAATTAACGATATTGATGTCATTGCTGCAACTGCGGGACCAGGACTGATTGGTGGTGTGTTGGTTGGGTGGATGACAGCAACAGGCATTGCACAATCAACAAATAAACCATTGGTTGCGGTCAATCATCTGGAAGGCCATGCATTGGTTCCGCGCCTGTGTGCAACATTGGCAGACGGTGCAAATAAAAATGCATCTGTTGAATTTCCGTATTTATTGATGTTGGCATCTGGTGGTCATTGTCAGATTTTATTAGTTCGTGGTGTCGGACAATATGAATTGATTGGTCAGACATTAGATGATAGTGCCGGTGAAGCATTTGACAAGGTTGCAAAAATGTTAGGGCTTGGGTACCCCGGTGGCCCAATTGTGGATATGCGCGCGCAAAGTGGTAATTCGCATGCGTTTGTTTTTCCACGACCTCTGTGCGATAAACCTGGGTGTGACTTTTCGTTCAGTGGCATTAAAACAGCTGCGCGCACATTCTTGGATCGTGCAGAACAACCATTGTCAGATGAATTTATAAATGATTTTTGCGCATCTTTTCAGGCATCTGTAGTTGATTGCATAGTGAACAGATTAACAAACGCGATGCACGATGAACGCGTTACAGCTGCCCAGCCAAAAACACTGGTTGTTGCAGGTGGTGTTGCGAAAAATTCTGCAATACGCAGTGCGATGGAATCTTTGGCAACAAAATTTAATATGACATTTGCTGCGCCACCGATGAATTTATGTACAGATAATGGTGCGATGATTGCGTGGGCAGGTCTTGAAAATTGGCGTGTTGGCAAAATTGTGACAGAACCCGTTGCGCCCCGTCCACGTTGGCCATTGATCGAACTGTAAATTGATTTTTAGTGTAAATTATGCTATGATAACTGTTATGAATTTACCAGAACACAAAGTTTTTTATGAGCAGGCAACTAAAAACATTTTAGCGCAGCTAAAGATGCTGAATTTGTCGCCAGAAAAGTACAAGCGTGCAACAGATTTAACTGTCAAATTCCGCAAGGCATTTCAACAAGATGCTGTTAAAAAAGCAACTTTTATAACCCCTGACAGTAAAATTTGGGATTTAGGTTATGATTCTGCGGGTTTTTGTCGCGTGGCCAGTATTACTTTTGCGCTTGCGATGGACTTTCATGAATGGCAATTAATGGCTATCGACAAAGAAGATTGGTACGGCGAAATGGGACATCATTGGTTAAAACATATCCCAAGCGGAAAAATATTTGATATTACATATGACCAGTTTACAGTCGATGGATTACAGTTGCCTTATAATTTGGGTGTTCCAACTGCGTATAATTTATCTTTGCACGACGAAACTCACAAGTTTGCTAAATCGGTTGATTTAAATATTATAAAATTATTGATGGAAAATAAGTCTAAGTAAATGTTACAGAAACCAGAACCTTTTGTAAAAGACGATATGATTTTCAGTGTGTCTGATGCGTCTGCATTACTGAAAAACGTTGTTGAAACGGCATTTCCACGCATTAAAATTCGGGGTGAATTATCACAGATTACACGTGCCACATCTGGACATATTTATATGACAATCAAAGATTCTGGCGCTGCAATATCTGTAATCGTTTGGCGTGGCACACCGCTTAATTTTAAACTGGAAGATGGGTTAGAGGTTATTATCACAGGACGTTTTACAACATACCCTGCCCGCAGTAATTATCAAATTATCGCAAGCGAAATTGAAATGGCGGGCGTTGGCGCAATTCTTAAAATGCTGGAAGAGCGGAAGCAAAAACTGGCAGCAGAGGGATTGTTTGATGAATCGCGTAAAAAGCCATTACCAAAACTGCCGCAAACAATTGGTGTTGTAACCAGTCCAACGGGGGCTGCATTTCAAGATATACAAAACAGACTGCGTGAACGCTTTCCTGTGCATGTATTGTTATATCCTGCAACAGTCCAAGGCGCCACAGCAGCGACCGAAGTTGCAGCTGGTATCGAATACTTTAACCGTATGCAAAACGTTGATGTTATTATTGTTGCACGTGGTGGTGGGTCACTGGAAGACCTGTTGCCCTTTTCAGAAGAGATTGTTGTCCGTACGGCCGCGGCCAGTAAAATACCATTGATATCTGGGGTTGGTCACGAACCAGATTGGATGCTGATTGATTTTGCGGCTGATTATCGTGCGCCAACACCAACCGGTGCAGCCGAAGCTGTTGTGCCTACAAAAATATCACTGATTCAAGAACTGGATAATATGTGGGCCAGATTGTCTGGTACCTTTACAACAAGATTAATAAACGCAAAACAGCGTATTGAATCGGTTAACATCAAAAGTCCAAAACAATTGGTTATGGAACATATGCAACGGCTTGATGATTTAGGGCGTACATTGAACCTGATTATCAATACCAAGATTGTATCTGCACAACAAAAAATGGATGTTGTATCTGGGTTTTCAAACATATTACAAAACCGTATGCAGGTGTTAAATCAATCTTTGCAACATATGGGACAAATGCTGAATTCTCTTAGCTATAAAAGTGTTTTATCGCGTGGATATGCAATTGTTCGTGATGCAGATAATAATATTATCAGCAGTATTGATAGTGGCACGCCAAAGTCAATTGAGTTTGCAGATGGGGTATTTAAATTATGACAAATAAAGTTGATTATGATGCAAAGTTTATAGCAATATTAAACCGCCAAGACGTATTTATTAATGCAGATATTTCAGCAGGATTGTATGAAAGTTATAATGTAGTTACCGACAACGGGGTTAAATTATTATCTTTAAAGAAATGTGTAAAAACACTTCCGAACACACAAAAAAAGGAAATTATTATTACATGTGAAATAGATAGATTTGCGTGTGGCTTATCGTATGATGAAAACGATAAAATACCAAACAATACAGCGTACCTAGTGTACCGATTGCTGGTACAAAAATATCAAAAACAGCAAAAACCTCTTGCTGGTACGCAGAAGATAAAGGGTTAATCATGACACAAAAACGACTGGAGGATTCTGTTGCACAAAAACTAAAACAGATGTTTTTTGATTATTGTGTACGTGTTTCCTTTGAACACAAAGTGAACAATAATCATTCTGATGAAACGGTGCTGATTGCAAAAAAGAATCAAAACCAAGAATTGTTTCGTGTGCAAAAAACATATAAAAGAAATAGCTTTTCCCCCAACAGTTATTCTGTCAGGTATGCAGTTATAATATGTGGCAAAGTTATCGCAGATGTAACATTAAAAGATACAGATGCAGAATATTTAACAGATTTTCCAGAACGTGAATTATATATGCTGTTGAGCCGCAAACGTATACGCCAACAAGAAGCAGCAGAATGTCTTGGCAATGCATTTATTAAAGCATTACGCGATGAACAACAGCTGAAAATCAAATAGGATTTGTAAATGAATATAGATTTTTTATTGAAAATAGTTGAATCAATTGTAAAAGGCAACTTTGTAACCATAACGACCGATGAACGCAGTGAACATTTCTATGAAATGGTTGTAACACATTCAAATGGCAAAGAGATGCTTAACTTTCAGGCATGGCTTGATCCATTTGCTAAATCGCACAAAAATAATAAATATATATCTATGTTAATAAAGTATTATGGGAATCCAGTCGCATATACATGCTGGCATACGGACACAACACCAACAGCAGAACAATCTAAAATATTCAAAATCAGACAACTACTTACCAACAGATTGAAAATACAACAAATGTATGATTCTTTGCATAAAAAAGCAGTATTTTTAGAAATGCAAAAAATAAGATAACTAAAAAGGTAAATTATGACGGCTAAAAACAGACCCTTGAATCCACTGATTGGTAAAGAGTTAAAACAACTTAATGAAAATACAAAATAAAAAATATTCGGGGGACGAATGATGAGTAAGTATTTGCGCGAAAAAGATATGCAAGAATTTGAACAAATGTTAAATACACCAACTAATTATGTAGTACATAAGTTTGCATTCCTTAAAAAAGGAACTGAAAAATATACCCTGTTTAACAAGCATGGGCAAGAACTGTTTGTGCTTACCAAGACAGATGTGTTACCTGAAATCATAAAAAAACAAGGGATGCGTGAACGCTCGTGTAAAATAGAAAGAAACGGCAAAACTGTCGCGTATGCTGCGTGGCAAGATGACGGTGCTTTTGCTGTTTGTAGTAAGCTGGCTGCAAAGGGGTTGTGTGAAATTTATGCAGCGTTACGAAAATTGTATTCTTGGCAGACATTAACCCGCGATTTATTTGAAAGGCCAACTTTTGAACTGCATTATATTCCTCAGACTGCAAGTGTATTTGAAAAACTGAAACAGAATTGGATTAGAACAAAATAAAAATACGCCCGTTTGGGTGTTTTTTTAACTCTTTATCAATGTCTTGGCCATCGTGATTGATTCAGGGGTTATTTCTGCACCACTGATTATACGTGCAACCTCGTTCACGCGTTCTTCATCTGATATTTTACATACGCTTGTAATTGTTTTTCCGTCAGTAACCGATTTGGATATCTTGAAATGTTGGTCTGCAAAACCTGCAACCTGGGCAGAATGTGTAATAACCAACGCCTGGTTTGCAGATGCCAAACGGTTCAAGCGACTGCCAACTGCGGATGCTGTGGCGCCACTGATACCTGTATCAACTTCGTCAAAAACAAATGTATGTGTATCGTTTGCACCAGCCAGTACAACGCGCATAGCCAGCATTAAACGCGCCAGTTCACCCCCAGACGCTGCACGATGTAATGGTGCAAACGGTGATCCTGGATTGGTTTTTATCATAAATGTAATATCATCTGTTCCATACGATGTTGGTTGCGTTTCTGTAAATTCAATATCAAAATCTGCCGACCCAAGTTTTAATTCAGGCAATTCGGCCAATAATTGTGTTCGTAACATATCGGCAGCCATATGACGTGCATCACTTAACAACTTTGCGGCATTATTAAATTCATTATAATATGCTTTAACAAGTGTTTGTAATTTATGTAATTCTGCATCAGAATTGTCAATTGTTTCCAACTGGGCAGACATTTGTGCCAATTTTTCGGGCAATTCATCGGCAGAAACACGATGTTTACGTGCAGCAGCACGAATTGCAAACAATCGTTCTTCTATGCTGTCTAAATCATCGATATCTGTGTTTTCTGGTTCCAGACTTTGTGTGATTTGTGCAACAGATTCTGCAATATCATACAGTTTATCAATTTGTGTTTGATATGGGTTTTCTTCGCCCTTGATTCTTTCAAGTATATGCGCCACAGAAAAAATTTGGGATTCTAATGAATTGCCATGCGGGTTTAATGCGCTGATTGCATCGCCTAAAATAGCAGTATTTTTTTCTGCATTCATCATAATTGCACGCTTGGTTGACAACTCTTCTTCTTCGCCAATTTGTGGATTTAAATTACGCAGTTCAGATACATTGTGCTCTAAAAAATCACGTTCATTGGCACTGCGTTCCAGCATTTCTTGCAGGTCGCTTAAACGATTTTTTGTGTCATTATATTGTTTATAAGTTGATTTAACATCTAATAACAATGTACTGAAATTATTAACATTATTTTGTGCAAACAAATCAAGTGTCGTGCGATGTGTTGTCTGATTTAACAATGTATGATTCGCGAATTGGCCATGTATTTCGATTAATGTATCGCCCACCTGTTTTAATGTTTTTACGGATACAGGAATATCGTTTATCCATGCGCGACTTTTACCGTCTGTTGCCAATGTTCTGCGCAATATCAAACCATCATCGTATTCGATATCAAATTCATCTAAAACCGATTTCGCGTTTTCGGGAACACAATCAAATGATGCAGACACTGACGCACTGTCGCATCCATGTCGGATTAAACCAATGTCAGATCGCGCACCAAGTGCCAATGATAATGCGTCCAGCAATATACTTTTACCGGCACCTGTTTCGCCGGTCAATATATTAAGTCCTGCCCCGAATTCAAGATTCAGCCGCTCAATCAATACAATATTTGAAATGTTTAAATTTACTAACATATGCGAATTATACCTATTTTATAGATATTTTTTCCAGTGAAAAATCATGTGTCCACAATATATATGCGTCAATGTGATAGTCTGGATATAATGATTTTAACAATGTGTAATATTCACGAACTTGTGATAGATACATTGTGTAAAATGTTTCGTGATTTATATCTGTTTTATAGTCGATAATATCGATGTGTTTATGCACACTATCAATACACAGTCTGTCAATTCTGCGACTGACAAATCTGCCATTTATTGTACCGGCGATTGGCACTTCGGTTTTGGCGTTTTTATCAAAGAAACGAATTAAGTCCGGATGCTTTTTTATATGTGATATCAAATTACTATCGCCAATTTCTGTATTGTTATCAATAACAATATGCTGCAACATTTTATGCGTCTTCGTTCCGTTATCGGTCGCGTGTTTTGTGTTGTTTTTATCTGCCAAGATTTTATTTAACATCATCATTTGTAATCCTGATATATTCTGAATTTGTGTCACCTGCCAATACACGCCACAAATGCGTATGCCACGCATTTTCTGGCGGGTTTTTGTCTGGTGTGAATCCAAAGATATACAATTCGTCTTTGGCACGTGTCATCGCAACATACAGCAAACGATAATATTCAGCCATCTGTGAACTTAACTGTTGTGATATTGAATCCATATATACAGTGCTGCCTTCGCCACGTGGAACCCACAACCGCACAGGCGTATCGCCCGATGATATAGTAATGATTTTATCAGACTTTGGCATATGAATTGTGTCAATTAAAAATACAACAGGCGCTTCCAACCCCTTGCTGCCATGCACTGTTACAATACGTACTCCGCTTGATGAGTCCATATCTCGTGTTACTTCGCTGCCACCTGTAATAAACCACTTTATAAAATGATATAATGTGCCTGGTTGAGTACGTTCATATGACAAACATATCGTCATAAATTCTTCCATTGGGTCGATAACCTGATTGCCCAGCGCTGATATAAATTTATTTTTAACATCATTATTGTTCAAGATATATGAAAAGAACGAATATGGTGCCATATAATCTGATTTAGATTTAACGTCAGATAGATATGAATAAATATCAGGATGTGTATTTTCTATAACTTCAAAAACAGTTGTCAAAGTTGCGTTTTTATCATCACGAACACGTGATAAATTTATATCATTTTTTGTTTTGCACAATTCAAAAATATCTTGTTCTTTCAATCCGAAAATCGGACTCTTTAACACGCAGCATAAACTATAATCATCTGACCGGTTTAGGCACCAGCGAACCAAATTTAACATGTCGCGTATCATCGGAAAATCAGGCAAAACAATTCTGTCACTGCCTGCAACTGATATGTCCAATCTTTTTAATTCAGATACCAATGGTGCAACAAACTGATTCCGTTGCTGGACCAGAACCATTATGTCGCCTGCAGCATATTTTCCTGTATCTATGACAGATTTTATTTTGTTCGCTATTTGTTTAATATACTCTGATTTATCTGTATCTGATTCTTTTTTTGACACCAGTTTATGCAATTCGACCAACCCTGTATCATTTATACGAAAACATTTATGCGGGTTGTTTTTAAAGTTACTGATATTTATAACTGTTTGGTCTGCGAAGAATTTATCAACAGTATATAACACTGGCGCGGTTGATCTAAAGCTTTGCACTAATGGAATTTCGCGAATTGTGCGCAGATTATTTGTAATTTGTTTTGATATAGATTCACGACTGTCTGCAAACGCGGTTGGATCAGCGCCTTGGAATCCATAAATAGACTGTTTTGTATCACCGACAACAAACATAGAATGTGGTGTTTGCGTCGTATCACCGTCTGCAAAAAAGTCGCCAGACAACGAACGTAAAATATCCCACTGTAATGGTGATGTATCTTGCGCTTCATCCACCAAGATATGCGACAAAGACAAATCAAGTTGCGATAACACCCAACCCATCGTTTCTGTGTTTGCAAACAATTTGCGTGTATATAAAATTAAATCCTCGAAATCCAACAGATTCCTGTCGCGTTTTGTCTTGTTATACGCAGTCGCAAAAGCAGCAGACAAATCAAATAATGCAACCGTATCATCAAAAATCATCTTGTTTATATTGAATTGATTCGCAGCAAAAACAGCATCTTGTTCAGCAATCAAATAATCGCGTTCAGATGCGATTTTTTTTGGTTTACCATCAGCTGTCAGATAAATTTTCTTGTATCCTTCAAAATCAATAGTTTTTTCAATATACTGTTTTGTAATATTAATCAAATCATCCAGTGTTTTTGCCGGTGTTTTTCGACTTTTTTGTTCTAAATTTGCGTTTTCTATAATCTGTTGTAACTTTATAACATCAAAATTATAAAAAACAGGCGTTTCAACATTTAAATATTTTGCAGTCGTATCAATAAAGTATTTTCTGTATTTTTCAATATCAGACACTTGAAAAAACAATTTATATTGTTCGCTTAATATTCCAAGCAACTCTTCAATATATGTTTCAGATATACGACCAACCAAATGTGCAAAAGCCGCATATACACGATTGTCATTTGTTGGTGTATTAATCATTGTTTGAAAAGTGTCTTGCAATAACACACGTTGTGGCGCGCCAGATATCAATGACCATGTTGGTGACACCCCTGCTTCTAGTGGGAAACGATGCAATATTTCTTCGCAAAAACCATGAATTGTTTTAATTTTTAAAATATCTGGGTTGTCTATATATGTAAAAAATATTTCACGCGCATGCAATATATCAGCTGCTGTTATTTCTTTGTGTAGTGCAACACCATCTAGCATTTCTGCAAGCTCTTTATCCGATGCCATTGCCCATTCGCGCAACGATTTTAAAATTCGATTACGCATTTCACCTGCGCCAGCCTTGGTGTACGTAAGACACAAAATTCCACTGGTGCCACAATCTGGTGTACGAAACAGAATACGTAATAAACGTTGCACTAAAACACTTGTTTTGCCGGTGCCGGCATTAGCCTGAACCCATACATTTTCCAACGGATTTGCAGCCATATCTTGTTCCGGTGAAAGTTTGTGCTTTTTTGCCATTTCTGCCCTTGCTTTATTTTTAGGATTTTAGTATAAATTCAAATGAACTGCAAGATATATAAAATTCGGTTCGATTTAGGGAGAAAATGATGAATTTAACACAAATTTTATTGATTGGAGGCGGTGTTATCAGCGGTTTGTTGCTGATTACATTGGTGGTGCTGTTTTTTGTTTCAAGAAAAACACAAAAAATTATGCAATCACTGTTAACGATTATGTTAAAACCTGAACGAGCAAAAATTGCTGACGCAACACGTGTGTTAAATACTATATTGGCAGATGAAATCAATAAAATCGAACAAAGTTTTCAAACTATGCGTGACACATTGAATGCACAAATCGAATCTGCAAACGAATTAAAAAATGCACTGAAAGTACAAAACGAACAATTAATCACACTGGCCGATGATGCAACAAAAAAGATTGCGACAATGTCTGGTCGTTTAGATAATACAGTATCAGGATTGGGCGAAATTGTCGCATCGCAATCATGGGTTGATGTCGAAAAATCAACAGACAGATTTAGTAATACAGTCAATGAGTTATTAGTTAATATTAATACAACTTCTGAACAAACAGCACAACATACATCACAAATACAAGCACAAATTGATTCTTGGTTAGAAAGCGGGAAAACACTGTCTGAAAATTTGCAAAATGAATTTAATTTTAATGCAGACCAGATGAAAAATTTAACTGCTGAATCTGATGTCCTACAAAATAAGTTAATTGAACTTGGCAAAACAACCGCAGATGGATTTAATAACATCAAAACAGCTGCTGATGAATATGGAAATACATTAAACAATAATAACAAACAGTTAGATGGATATTTAGAAAGACTAGAAACGTTTGGGAAACAATCAAAAAAACAACTGACAAGCCAGAT
The DNA here is from genome assembly GCA_045631065.1 of Candidatus Enterousia sp. GTDB lineage: Bacteria > Pseudomonadota > Alphaproteobacteria > Rs-D84 > Rs-D84 > Enterousia. The sequence goes on from JAZQUA010000042.1 coordinate 13,621, forward strand.
GAACACACTGACAAATACTGCAAATGTTGTCGCGGGACAGACCAGATTGGTTGAAACATCAATAGAAAAACAGTCCGCTAAATTGACAGATGTTGTAGAAGCGTTGATTTCTTCTGCTGCATCAACCGAAGGCGCGGTACGTGGAATTTCAAATGAAATTGTAGGTTTAACTAATAAATTTGATTCTGAAATCAAAGAATATGCCACAGGCGTTGTTTCTGAACTAAAAACAGTGTCTGGTGTTGCAAATACAACATTAGAGAACACCAAGACTGCTGCTAATGCTTTTTCTGAATCTGTCAAAGCGATGGCGGCAGGTGTGCGCGAAACATTGATAAAGATGAATACTGCACACACACAATTGTCCGCACAATCTGAAAACTTGATTAAGATGTCTAATGACACAACCGCCCAACTGGAACCGTTGTCAGCATTGATTGAAAAGTATTACTCGGCCCTGCCCGATTTATCTGCGGGTTCATTACAGGCGGGCGAAACATTGGAAAAGATTGTTGCCAGCTTGAACGACAAAATCGCATTAATGAAGTCAACAGTCGCAGAATCAACCGATGCGGTATCAGCATCCGCAGTAAAGTTAGAAGATTTAGCTGGCCAGTCACGTCAACAAATGATTGATTTAATGGCAGATTATGCCAAGGCTGTAGATACAATGCAAACATTAAACAAACAAATGATGGTTGCACGCGCATCCGCACCAATGGATGCAATAAAAACAGCGCCATCAAAATCATTTGGACACATCAGTTCAACTGATTTCTTGGCACAAAGCGAACAAATGTTGGCCACACTGCACGAACAAGCAATGGATTTAACACGTGTTACAGGTGCAGAAATACCAGATGTTATTTGGAATAAATATCATTCTGGCGACAAAACAATCTTTTCAAAATGGTTGGCAAAAATGATGGCTGCCGCAGATAAAAAACAAATCCGAGAAATGATAAAGTCTGATTCAGTATTCCGTCGTCAAGCAACGCAATTTGTACATAGCTTTGATAAGATATTGGCAAACGCACAACAAACAGACAATCCGGATGCGGTTGCATCCAGTATGATCAAAACCGATGTTGGACATATATATATTGCATTAAAAAGTTATGTATAAAAAATCCCCAAATTGGGGATTTTTTATTTCAAACGCTGTTTTTGCAGGTGTTTTATATGTTTTAACAAACTGTCGTCATACAGATTATTAATCGGCTGCAAAATATAGTTTGGTTTTATGCCCGCCTGCAAAAAGTCAATCGGATCACATGTGTTTGTGCGTCTGACATCAATATCATTTGGCATATTGGCGCGTTTTGCGACTGTTTGCATATTGTTTTGCGGTGGCAAAAAGTATGCAACACGGAAATTATACTGTTTTTGCAAATCATTACGCTTGAACCAATCGATTAGCTGTTTTGCATATCGTGGCTGAATTACATCATATACCATATTTTCACCCAAATGCTCTGTTATCTCTGATTCTGGCACACCATACATCCATTTAGGTTTTTCTGGCGTCCAGAAGGCTTCATTTACCCACAGACGGGTCGCAAGGTTCATTTTACTAAAATTGTCTTCTGTGACGAAAAAATAGGGTTTTCCGTTGGATTCTCCTTCGCGCATTGGGCGTGTGGTTGCAGAACGAAGACTGTAAAACAGTCCATCTGGCAAAGTATTCTTTATGAAATATGTTTTTCCACTGCCTGACAGACCTGTACATAATAATAAAGTTTTTTTCATATTGTTATCTCCAAATAAACCCCGCAAAAAGCGGGGTGTATGTTAGTCTTCCAAGAAACTGCGAAGTTTGCGTGCACGTGTTGGGTGCTTTAACTTATTCAGCGCCTTTTGTTCAATCTGACGGATACGCTCACGTGTAACGCCAATGTATTCACCAACCTCTTCCAATGTACTGGTCTTGTTAGTGCTCATCCCAAAGCGTTGACGTAAAACTGTTTCTTCTTTTGGATCCAGTTCAGATAGAATTTGTGTTACTATTTTACGCAAATTCTTTTGTGCTGCAGATGTGAACGGATTTTTCGCTGTTTCGTCTGCGATAATTTCAATACGAGAACTGTCATCTTCGGTGCCAACAGGCGCTTCTAATGAAATTGGCTTCAAGTTCACTTTCATTGCCTTGTGAATCTTGTCAACCGGCAGATATATAATCTTAGACAATTCTTCGGCAGTTGGCTGACGCCCGTATTTATGCATAAATTGACGTGTTGCACGTTGAATCTTGTGAATATTATCAATCATATGCACAGGGATACGAATTGTACGTGCCTGATCTGCAATACTGCGCGAAATACCCTGCTGAATCCAGTTTGTTGCATAAGTAGAGAATTTATTACCCAAACGATAATCAAACTTATCAACAGCCTTCATCAAGCCAATATTACCATCTTGGACCAAGTCTGAAAAATCCAAGCCCAAACCACGATTGCTGGACTTTTTCGCGAACTTAATAACAAGACGCAAATTTGCTTCTATCATTTCGCGTTTTGCACGTGCAGCTTCGGTTTGGCCACGACGAACCAGTTCAACAACCTTTTTATATTCTGATGTTGGCTGACCTGTTTCAACAGCAATTGCAATAATATCTTCTTGGATTTTCAATATATCATCAGCATGCTTTTTCGCAAAGCTTACCCAAGCGACATTTTTATGTTTTGCCAGCTTTTTGACCCAATTACGGTTTAATTCATTACCGGTGTATTCGGCCAAGAAATCTTCGCGTTTAATCTTATTTGCCATTGCCAAACGCAGCAGTTTACCCTCCAGTCCCAACAACAACTGGTCACGTTTAGTCAACTGTTCTAAGATTTCTGCTACACGATCATCATTCAAACGAATCTGACTGACATTTTCAAACAATTCTAGACGCAATTTTGTATATTTCTTTTCCAGCGCCATATCTGGTGTATCTGATGTGAACAGATTTTCCAGACGCTTTGTTTGCAGTTTTTGCATACTGTTAAAGATACGTTTTATCTTTGCAAACAATTCTAAAACCATCGGCATCAAAGATTCTTCCATAACAGGAATTGGCACACCAGATGTACCACGTGGTGTATCTTCTTTTTTGATACCATCGTCATCTTCGTCTGGTTCTTCTTCCTCTTCTTCGTCTGTACCCATTTCTAGATCGTCCAAATCATCATCATCCAATTCATCGACGTGTTCAACACCCTTGGATTTTAATGCTTCGGACAATGCTGCCAATGACTTTTGTTCAGAATCACTGGAATACATAACTTCTAAATTAACAATATAACGCAAACGAATATCTTCGTTTAATAACTGCTGATACCAATCCAACATCGCTTGGATTGTCATTGGACTTTCACATAAGCCATACACCATCAGTCTAGATGCTGCCTCGATACGTTGTGCAATTGCAACTTCACCTGCCGCTGTTAACAATTGTACTGTACCGATTTGCTTTAAATAAGATTGAACTGAATCTTGTACACCCAGAACCAACGAACCTGTCTGACTGCGTTCCAACTGCTTGGCATAGTGTTCATAGTCGTCATCGTTGACATCAACCTGCTCTGCGTCTGCGTTTAACAGATTGCGTGTTTTATCACGCGGTTCTTCGTCATCCATTTCATAATAACGACCCATATCTTGGGGATAATTATCTGTTTCCAAGATTTCAATACCTAAATCTTGCTGAAAAAAGTCCAGAACTTCATCTTGTTCATCTGATGGAACTTCGTCCGCTTCGGTTGCAGCTGTAAAATCCATACGCGACATATAACCAACATCCATCGCGTTGGTTGCCAAAATCTGCAAGTTTTCTGGTAAAGACTCTATCAAGAGTTTTGTTGCTTCGTCCAGTTTCTTAACCATTATCAACCTTTTAAAGTTTTAAATGTTCACGATAAAAAATTATTTTTTCTTTTTGTTTTCAGCCTGACGTTGTGCCTTGGCAACTGCATCGTGAATTGCAGATTCAGAAACCAACCCCAACACAATTGGACTTTGAATTTGGATAACAGAATAAGATTTATGCGTTTTGTTACGAACAGATGCAACCGTTGGATTTGTACTGCGCATCAGACGTGCAATTTGACCATCGCTTAATTCTGGATAATTTTTTACAATCCACAAAACACCCCCCAAACGGTTTTGGCGATGCAGTTTTGGTGTATAACCAACACCTTTTTTGTTCTGTGTTTGCTGTGCTTTGACAATTTCTTCGCGTAATGTCAATCTTGCATCTGCATCAGCTTCACATTTTTCGATATCTTCACGTGTTAATTGACCACTTAAAATTGGATTTAATGGCTGAATTTTATATGTTTCAGCATCTGCAATATTTTTAACCTCTAATTCATGCAAGCCGCAGAATTCCGCGATTTGTTCAAATGTTAATGCTGTGTTTTCAATTAACCACAAGGCAGTAGATTTTGGCATATATGGGTAGTTCATGAAATTTTCCTTTGTAATTACGGGGGCTAATATACACTAAATATTGGCAGATTTCAACCGTTTTTTATATCTGTTTTGCCATATTCTTGCGAACCGTCTTGACGACCAAGTCATTAAGAACTTCATTAGGGTCTTTTATACGACGTTTGCGAGCCATTTTGCATGCAACTTCATGCATTTGCGTATCTGGAATCATCCATACATCTGGTTGTGTTCTAGACTTTTTAACAATCGGTTGTGTCACAATCGGCTTTACAGACATACCGTTGACCGCCTTTAAATATTGCAAATAACGCTTATAATCAACATGTGGTTGTTTTTCGAACGCTTCCAGCTGTTTTTGTATCCAGGCCAAGAAATCAGATTCTTTACTGCGCGTCAAATATATCTTTGTGTCAGCACCTGTTGATATGCGCAACGCAGACATATATTCCCCAAGCAAAAATTTTGCGTTTTTGATGTTATACTTTTTTTCAAGCGCATTAGCTGTTAAAACCCTGCCTTGATTTATCAGCTCGTTAATACGTTTATCAATATCAGGCAGTGCGTTCACACCGATTTGTGTTTTTGAGTACACAGCAAAATCAATTATATAATCTTGTAAATCACGTATGCACAAAACCCGCTGATTATAAACAGCTTCAAATCTGCGCATTACATTTATCATATCCGGTGCATATTGTGGAAATGCACGACACAAACAAAAATGTTTTTCCGCTATATAATCACTCATATCAAATCCTATGTTACATCACCAAACTGTGATATATATAATATTTTTCCCGCAACATTCAAGGACTTTATGCTTTTTTTACGATTTTATAGCCGTCTTTGCCATCCAATACAGTCCAACCTGCTGCATCAATTTCGGCACGTAATGCATCCGCAGTTGTCCAGTCTTTATTAGCCTTGGCTGTTGCACGCTCATCCGCCAATGCGATAATTTCTGCCGGTGCAGATTCTCGTTCTAGTTCGACCAATTTTGTTGCCCTGTCGATAAACTGCAACCCCAGTAATCTATCTACAAATTCAAACAGCGCAAGTTTTGTCGCAGGATTAACATTCGTATCTTTTAACAAATCTTGGACAACAACCAATGATTCCGCAGTTTTCATGTTATCAGATGCGGGAGCCAATATCTTATCGTGCCATTCGTTATAAACAGCAGAATCTAAATCCCCCATATTATCACTGTTCATCAAATCTGCAATTTTACGAACAATGTTTTTGTAACCCGCCGCAGCAGATTCCAGCGCTTCAAAAGAAAATGCTAATTGTGTTTGATAATGCCCCAATGTAATCAAATAACGATATGCCATTGGATCATATCCGCGTTTGCGTACCGCTTCCAGCCCCAGGAATTCGCCAGCAGACTTACTCATTTTCGCACCAGATTTATCAATCAAAAAGCTGAAATGTACCCAATAAGATACCCAAGGAGCACCGGTAATTGGTTCACTTTGTGCAATTTCGTTTGCGTGATGAACGCGCGATAAATCTTCGCCACCTGTATGAATATCAAAATGACTTCCCAATAACTTCATACTCATCGCACTGCATTCTGCGTGCCATCCTGGGAAACCAACACCCCATGGACTGTCCCATTCCATTTGACGTCTTACATCTGTTGGCGAAAATTTCCATAATGCAAAATCTGTTGGATTTCGTTTAGAATCATTAAAACTAACACGCGCACCTGCCCTGTTGCCAGATAAAGAACCGCCTGTCAACGCACCATAATTTGCAAATTTAGACGTATCATAATAAATACCATCATTTGGAATTTCGTATGCATAACCAAGTGTTTCCAGTTTTTGCACCAGTTCAATTTGTTCTTGGATATAATTGGTTGCACGTGGCATTTCTGTTGGTGGCAACAAATTTAAATCATTAAAATCATGCAAGAATTCATCCAAGAAAAATTTAGCAACATCCCAAACGGATTTATTTTCACGCGCTGCCCCTTTTTCCATTTTGTCTTCACCAGAATCATCCTCGTCATTTGTTAAATGTCCAACATCAGTAATATTCATAACATGATGAACATCATAACCATTTTCTGCAAACATACGCTTCATAATATCGTTATGAATCATTGTTCGCAGATTTCCAATATGTGCGTAATGATAAACAGTTGGTCCACATGAATAAAACCCAACTTTGCCGGGTACCAATGGCTTGAACTCTTCCAGTTTGCGTGTCAATGTATTATAAAGTCTGATTGTCATTACGTGTTCCTTTGTATCTTTAAATTATCAAGATTGTAGATTTTTTATACGGAAAATGCAAACAAAACAGTTTGCAATAAATATGCAATTTAACAACAACAGTAAAAATTGATAAATCTGATTGTCATTACACATAATATTCTACAATTACAGCCAACAAAAAGTCAAGACGAATTGTTTTTTGCATTAACATACAAATCCTAAATACCACTGTCTGATTTATATGTCGTATCATCACAGACATAATATTCTGTTGAATTGTACTTTATTTTTAAGAAATGTGTTGAATTCCTGTTCATAACAGTTGGTACTGTCGTCATATTTGCATAATAAACCCTGTCTTCGTATTTTACATGCAACGATGGTTCTGTTATTTTATGCGATTTCAAATATACGATACTGTTATCAACATGCAAAAGATGCTCATAACATTCCCAAGAACCAACTGGTGCAAACATACCGTCCGGACACGCGGTAATTCCTTGGGTCATTATTTCATTAAAAGTATATGTACCCCCAGGGCAATAATTGTTTTCCGGACAAACAACACAACCATCAGTATTTGCCGGCATGTAATATCCACGCAAACATTCGTGCACATTTGGGGTATAAATCGCAAATGTTTTGTGAAGGAAATTTGCTGCACAGACATTATTCATTGTTGTTGTAATATTGTTTGTAAAATATAAACCTTGGAAATTATCAGGATCAAATTGAAATGTTCCGCCAGGACAATTAAAACCACTAGGGCACGGTTTACACCCCAATGTATTCGCAGGTAAAAAGTAGCCAACATCACAGCGGTATTCGTTTATTTCATATAAAGCAAAATATTTACTATAATTTATGTCGCACACAATATCATCTGCAAACGCAATTTGCGTAATAAAAATCAACAATAAAGATGCGAATAATTTCTGCATAAATTATTCACCTACTATCGGTCCTGCAATAAAATCACCGGTACCCTTATTGTAATAATATTTATTTTCAATTTTATCGTATATGCACATCGTCCCATTTTTATCAAGAATCGGTATCATATCTCTAATCAACGTATCGTTATCCCATATTTTTAAAGAGTAAAAACGTGCGGAATGATTTGAAAAAATCGTGTATGAAGTTTGACAACCTGCAAAAAAATCTGCATTTTCGTTACAAATGCTTTTTGAGTCTCTATAGACTTTTTTGTTTGGCATATCAAAAATATAATTATGTCTTTCATATGGTGTTCCAATAATTACACACCAACCAGAAGGGGACGTTGTATAATTTTGTTCTTGTCGTATATTGAATCTGGAGCAACCCGCGGTGCCGTTGCTAAGGAATTGATAATCAATTTCCAATCTGTTTTTCAGGGTTGGTTTGTATAATATATCAATATACTGTGTTCCTGTACTCTCTAAATATTCAATTGGTACATAAGGTAACCATTCCCTAAACGTATAACCATATTTTTCTGGGGCGGTGGGTGGTGTGACATCTTCACCGCTTTCACATGTTGTTGTATGATAAACAGAACCGTCAACATACCAATTTATCGTATGGGCAATTGCAGCGGTACAGATAAAACATAATGACAAAAATAATAATAAACGTTTCATTTAACTCCCCCTGTATTTCATGGTGGGAACAACGCATAAAAAAATTGCTTTAAGTGATTTTCAAGGTGTTTTGTCGGAAAACACAACCCTTTATGCATTAT
>JAZQUA010000043.1:0-4418 GCA_045631065.1 Candidatus Enterousia sp.
TGATTGTACTTCTTGTCTTTATATGTATAGTTCTGACACTTTGCCAAAACACTTGAACACATACCGTATGCCTTGTTGTCATCATCAATGTAACCTATCTTGTATTGCAAATATTCCGCAAGGGTTTCACTGTTTTCTTTGATTGGGGTGTTTTTAACATATTCTTTGATGTAATCTGTTAATCTGCCATCTGCAATCCATGCGTTATTTTTTGGGGTGCTTGTACCATAACCCCATGTTGCATACAAACCATCTGTATGTTGTATCGGTGTAGGTTCCAACGATGTTGTTTCGGGGTTTTTATCCTTAATCCGATAGCCTGGTAATGATCCAATTACAACTTCGCCATTAACGATATATTTGCCGGTTGGATCCAAACAGTTTTCGTAATCTGTACCACATACAAAGTCGTCTTGCATACATGAATCCAACGCATTTACACAACCACGCAGGTCATATGCATTTTTCTGTTGCGCAACCATCAAACGTGCCTTTTGTAACACAACCTTGGCATTACGGACAGTGCGGTTCATATTTTCATTGGAATCTGTCAGTGCGCGTTCGTATGCAATACACTGTTTGTCGATTTCCAAATCGTATGAATTTGTGATAACGGCAATATCAACGCCTTGGGCCTGACATGTGTTCAGCACAGATGCCTTGCATCGTGCAACAGCTGTTTTATACAACTGTTCACCGCGTTGATTGCTGATGCTGTTTGTATTGCTGTTGTTACCTGCGAACAAGGCTGTTAAGTCAAAACCAGTGCTGTCGATATTAAAGTCCAACAATCCAGACAAATCAAACGACATACCTGTTTCAGATGATGATGCAGTACCTGTTTTAATACCAACAATCATATCTTTGATGTTGTCCAAGTCGTTCTTTAACTGAGTGCTGTCTGTTGTGGACTGCATCGCGATTTCAGCCTCGGTCTGGGTGAACAATGTTTCGATATCATCCTTGGTCAAACCAATATATTGAATCTGTTGGGAAACATCCTGTAATGCTTCTGTTGCCAGTTTTAATGCATTTTCTGTTTTTTCATAATTCTTGATATTTTTTGAACAAGAGCAACGCCCCTGATTATCATCCAACACATTACAGAAATTATCCATACAAGATGTATATTGCGCCTTGCAATAATCTGTCAATTGTACGATTTCGTCCATATTTGAAACAGCAGTCTGTTTTTCTTCGGTTGTTGTTACAATTTGTTCTGCGCTTTCAGATGTTGCAACCGGTGCCGATACAGAAATTGTTGTTGGTGCACGTGCCATAACTGCGGCTGTTGGACGAGAGCTAACACGATTTGCAACAGTTGCTGTTGTCATACCAACGCGTGATGTAACAGATGGATTTGCGTTTGTTGGCATTGCACGACGTGATGTAACGTTTGTGCCAGTCGTGGCCACATTACGTGAAGGGCGTGATGCAACGCGTGATGTTGTGTCAGACGCACCGCGTGCAACAGTTGTTGCGGCCGCGCCACTGCGTGCGACAGTTGCATTGCGTGATGATTGTGATGTGCGTTCTGTTGTTGCACGTGGATTTTGAGTATTGGTTGCACTTGCGCTAACGCGTGCGGTGGCACGACTTGTCGCATTATTTGCATTTGGTGTTGCACGTGACGGCTGTGCCACAGGTGTGTTTGCAACATTCCCAACATCTGGTGTAACGTCCGCAAATGCAGGCAAAACCAGCAATCCACCCAATACACAAATCAATCTTTTCATAGTAAATCCCTTCATTCCTTATGCAACATTTTATCATATTGTCTATTTCGGTACAAGCGAAAAATTAAGAACAATTCGTGTTTTAAGAATGTTTTCATAATTCATTAAAAAATATAATGAATTTTGCTTGCGAACAGGTGTGTTTTTGTATATAATTTGTTTTGTACGAAAATATGGAATCTAACTGTGTCTGTAATTAAAAAAGTTGCTTTTTGGATTTTTACATTACCGCTAATGGGGTGTACGACTGTGCCGACAACGATACATGATGCGCGCCTTACAGACTATGTGCCAAAGGTTAGTGCAGTTGACTTTAATTATGACCCATATGAAACACCAATTGCCCAATGTTATGCAGACGAATTATCTGTGGGGCGCAATTTGTCTGGGGCGACATTGATTGAAGACGGTTTGTCTGCGTTTGTTATTCGTTCTGCATTTGCACGTATGGCAACAAAAACAATTGATTTACAAACATATATATACAGTAATGATTTTTCTTCGCGTATTTTAATTGGTGAATTAAAACGGGCGGCTGATCGCGGGGTCAAGGTTCGAATTTTGCTGGACGATTATGGAACCAAGTCTGATATTGTTGATGTTACATTGTTAAATCAGCATCCTAATATAGAGGTGAAGATATTTAATACTGTGCCAAATCGGTCAAAAATATTGTATTACCCGCAATTCTTGACGGACTTTTCGCGTTTGAATTCACGTATGCATAATAAACTGTTCATTGTTGATAATATTGCGTATATCACAGGTGGACGAAATGTAGGCAGTAACTATTTTTATCCTGAAACAGCATCGAACTTTTCTGATACAGACGTTTTATTTATTGGGGATATGACACATTATGCCACAGACAGCTTTAACGAATATTGGAATCATCATTTATCAATACCTGCATCTGTATTTCCAAAGGCAAAATCAAAAAAAGCACTGCGAAAACTGGAACGGTCTTTTGCAGAAATAGAACGTCGAAGCGCAGAAGAAGTCAAATCTTATAACAGTATTATTAATATGGCTCAACAAGAATTTAAAAATAAAAACTTTGATTTCAGTTGGGGACGTGGGAAATTCTTGGCAGATCCGCCAGAAAAAGTCGAAATGACAATGTGTGAAAAAGAACAATATCGTGGTGATATTATTCGCGCATTACAACATTTATGGGATAAAACAGAAAAATCTGTATATATGTCTGCGGCATACTTTGTTCCAGGGCAGGGTGGTCTGGAAAATATTATGCACGAAGAAGATTCTGGTGTGCATATGACAATCGTTACAAATTCTTTGGCGTCGACTAATGCGCCAACTGTGTATGCAAAATGGGAAAAGTACAGAAAGCAACTGATTGAATCTGGAGCAGATGTATATGAATTTATGGAGTCTGCTGAAAATCTGCGTGGCAAGGCACATGACCGCGAAAGAAAACAGTCCAGTTTTTCTGTTTTGCACAGCAAAACAATGGTGTTTGATGACGAAATTTCTTGGATTGGCAGTTTTAATCTGGATCCTCGCAGTGCATATTATAATACTGAAAATGTGGCGATTTTCGAAAGTCGCGATTTTGCAAACAAATTGCGCGAAATGATTATCAAAGATGCCAAGACATCATGGCGTGTAACATTGGATGAAAATGGCAGAACTGTTTGGACAGGAAAACGTCCATCGGATAAACAACCGCGTGTTCATAAATGTGCCCCAGATACATCGATATTTAGACGTGTTTGGAAATCAATATGTAATCTGGTGCCAGAAAAATTTGTATAAAAAAGCCGCGTTTGCGGTTTTTTTAATGATGATGCGATAATAAATGCACAATTAAACTGATAACAAATATAACGGTTATAACGGTTAAAATCACCCGTTGTGCACCATGTGATGTCTTGCCACCACATTGTTCGCAACCGCAAGAACAGTCGCGTAATACCAAATACCAAGACAGGCCCAACATCGCCCCAGAAAATACAAACAACCATGGTTCCATCCAGTGTGGCAATATGTGAAAATGTGCAGCATCAGGCGCAATCAGCCCAATAATTGCCAATAACATTGGTATGCCACAACAAAATATATGTGGTGCAATTGTTGCAATGATGCCGATTTTAACAGCTTTGTTTTTCATAGTTTGTTTCCTATTTAAACTGGCGTCCCCAACAGGACTGTAATTTCCACGACTGTGTCGCGGGCCCCTTTCACTTTCGTTCCGAACCTGTCGCAACTGCGTTGCTTTATCGGTTCTTCGTCCTGTGTGAACTGGCGTCCCCAACAGGACTCGAACCTGTATCTAATTCTTAGGAGGAATTTGTTCTATCCTGTTGAACTATGGGGACAATAGGGCAACTTTATAATAAAATAAACTGATATTCAATAATTTTTATGTATTGTATTGACAAAATTACAATTTGTATTATATTAATATGAGTAAGGGGTGAAAAAATGGCAAAAACAGAACTGTGAAAAAGCATTGGAAAAATTAAATGCTTTAAATCAAGAATTGCAAAAATTAAAGCAAGAATATTCAAACCAAATATAAAAAAAAGGCGGGATATAAATCCCGCTTTTTTTATTTATTTAAATATTGCAAGTTGCCATCAAGACTTGTATAATACCAACCGATTTATATAACAAGGGAAAAAAAGAAATGGCAACGATTACAAGAAATGATTTTGCGAA
>JAZQUA010000044.1:0-13808 GCA_045631065.1 Candidatus Enterousia sp.
ATTTGAACGGTGCAGGTGAAGAAGTTGTATTGGGTGCAGCAGCACAAGATATGGTTGAAAATCATACTTTGTCAGATTATGCAGGTGGTACAGAAGTGACTGTTACAAATGGTACAGCTGACACAACATTTGACGGTTCATTGTATTCATTTGAATTAGATAATGGTAATAAATTTACATTATCAGCAGATGGTACACAATTATTAGATGAAAACGGCAGTGTTGCAACACCAGGTGCAGGCACAGAAATGGAAACCAAGTTCAATGAAGCACAGGCTGCATATACTGCAGACAAAGCCGCCGTTGATGCTGCTGTTGCAGATACTGGGGCCAAATGGGCAACAGAACAGTCAAATTTTGCTGCAGCAGAAACTGTATTTAATAATGACAGTGCAAAAATTACAGAATTGGATGGATTCTTTGCAACAGTTGGTACAGCAACCGAAGCATATGATGCGGCACAAGCCAAACAACAAGTAGCAAAAGATGCATATGCTGCAAACGATACATTGTTGCAGGCTGCAAAAGATGTTTATGATGCGCCTATTTTGGAAACAATAACCAATAGCGCTAATGATGCAATTGACAGTGCGTTGGCGACTGGTGGTGCAATCCGTTCTGAATTGGATCAGAAAGTAAACAGATCTGATGCAGAAGCAATCTTTGCAGAAAAGCAACAATGGGTTGATAACACATTGGGAATTGAATCTGCAAAAACAGATGCTGTAGCAGACGCATTGAGTGGCGAAATCGCTGGGAATGAAACAACTTTCAGTGGTGCAATTAATGTAATTGATGATGCTGTATCCAAGAATACATCTGATATTGCTGCAAACAAGACTGCAATCGAAACAAATGCGACAAATATAGCAACAAATGCTACAAATATTGCAGCAAATAAGACAGCAATTGAATCTGAAGTTGCGCGCGCAACAGCGGTCGAGGCAGAATTAGACGGCAAGATTGCATTGAATACAGCGGCAATCGAAGAAGAAGTTGCAAATCGTATCGCAGGCGATGAAATGACATTGTCAGCAGCCAAGGCATATGCAGATGCTAAAAACAGCATGTCTTTGAAATCGGCATACGATTACACCGATAAGAAGGTAGATGCGCTGGAAGAAGAATTATCAGCAGGTATCGCAAGTGCAGCAGCAATGTCTTCTGTTGCAGTATCTAATGTTGCCAAAGGTGAAGTTTCTGTTGGTGGTGGTTATGGATACTATAACAGCAAATCCGCAGTTGCATTGGGTGCAGCAATGGGTCTGACAGATAACTGGTCTGTAAATGCGGCAGCCGGTTTGTCTGATTCAAATGTTACATTCCGCGCAGGAACAAATTATAAATTTAAATTGTTCTAAAAATGTTTGTTCATTAAAAGACCGCCAACATGACGGTCTTTTTTTATTCTTTTATTTGACAAAATAGATTGGTGGTGTATATTTTTGTGTATGAATTGTATAGAAGAAGCTTTTTTAACATATTTTTATGAAAAAGGTGCTTTGGGTTGCTTGGCTGATAATTTTGGTCGTTTTTCGCCGTCGTACACTATTTCTAATGAACGTCTAAGTGAAGCGATGGAAATATTAAAACCACGTGGTAAATCTGTTTTGACAGTAGCAGCCAGTGGAGATCAAGCTTTTTTTTACAAAATCAATGGTGCATCACATATTGATACATTTGATATTTCGTATTGTGCGCAGGTTATGATGAATATTAAAACGGCTGCTGTTCAGAATTTAAAATATAGTGAATATACAAATTTTTTAAACTCAATTGAATCTGCATCTGTGAATATTCCTGATTTGCCAATCTATAACAAGATATCGTTGGGTTTGTCTGATGATGTGAAAGATTTTTTAAAAAATATGCGTGGTATTCAGTATCGTTTGAACAGTTCTTATAATTTTAATACATTTACGGCAAGGCAGTATAAAAAATTAAAAAATGGTTTAAATCAGCCGTTTAATTTCATATGGTCTGATGTTGTAAATTTGTCTGGAAAATTAACAAAGAAGTATGATCAGGTATATCTGTCTAATATTTTTCATTATAATTATGATGCTGAAAAAAACGTTAATATGATACAAAGTTTGTTGCCATATTTAAATGATAAAGCAGAGATAATTTTATATGTGACGCCTTTTTTAAGACCACATGAGAGAGATGCGTTAAATAAAGTGTCTGAATGTTTGAAAAAATATATCGATATGCGATTGGAAAAAACATCTAATCAGCAATATGTTATAGTAAAGAAATTATAATTCAGATATGTCTGTTATAACAGTGATACCGTCTGATTCCCATTGTGGAATCAATGTTTCAATGTCCATAATATTTGTTGCTGCTAAATATAATACAGGTGTAACATTATGTTGGGATGCAATTGTTTTTACGGTTGTTATTGGTGATGCTTTTGTTTTGCCGGTTGCGAACCAGTTTTCGTTATCTGTTACCCAAAAGTCTGAATCGTCGTGTGTTGCGATTGCGTGTGTTTTTGTAACGATGATGTCATCAATTATTTCGAATTCTATGTTTTTGTTATGCAGGTATTCTGTTAGGTCAGATGTGTTGTCTGGGGTGTCGTCAAAATTAAAGTCTGTAAATGTTGGTACGCTATCAGAATTTGGTTCTGAATCAAATGTAATGTCAAAATCTGGTGGCAGTGGTAATGCAGTATCTTCTGTGTTAACAGTATCTTCGGTTGTGTCAGATTCCGGCTGATTGATTGTAATATCCAGTGGGTGATTTTTTGCGCGTATAAATGCAGCACGAATTTCTGGGGGAATATGTTCGTCAAGTTCAGGTGTGGTTTCTTGATTGCTTTCTTCTGGTTCTATTTTTTCTGGGGCAGGGGTTTCTGCTTCTTTTGTTTTCCATAATTTTGGCAGTTTTGGTAGTGGTATTGAAATTAGCGGTTTTTTATTGCGAATTATTAATGCGCTGGTCGAAATATAGATCAGTGGTGATGCAAAAATAATCGCACCAAAAACAAAACCAACGAATCCGCGTAGCTGAGAATGTGTCAGACGATGCCAGTGTGCTAAGTTAAAAATAGAAAAACCAAACATATAATGCAATATTGCCCACAGAACAAATAGATAACATATTGTCCATGTTATAAAGTGTTTATGGTCTTGCAAGATTTGTAGTGCTTTTTTCATTGTTTTTATTATAGACAACAGTTTTGTTTTGTCAAATACAAAAAGAATTGAAAAAATATGTAAAAAAGGCTTTTTTTATAATGCGTTTTATGTCATAATGTAAGAGATAATAGGAGAGGCCTTTATATGTTTAAGATTTTAAAAGTGTTCGGATTATCTGTTGTTTCAGCAGGTGTTTGTTTGTTGGGTGGTGTGGCTGATGCTGCGACTGGACGTGCGGCGTATGAAAATGTTCGTACAGGTTCTTTTGCTGGGGCTGCCCAGGGTGCATCCACGCAGCGTATGCCAAGTATGCCAACTTTGCCGCTGATTGCTGTTGGTAACATTTCAACAGATGTGCCGGTGGTTCCAGGTGGAGGTAATGATCATGATGATCCTAATTATCGACCTGATGAGTGTTGGAGAAATGTTCCGCATGCGATTGCTGGACATATGAGAAATGAAGCTCTTATTTGTGAAATTACTGAGTGTGAGCATGGTTGGAGAGTAGATTCAAGTAGGACAAAGTGTGTGTCAGGTGTTGAGTGTCCGGACGGTGGAGAAAGAAATTCTACTTATACAATTGATGATTGTATGCGTGATGTTTTGGTTTGTGTGAATAACGGTGCGTTGCCAAATGGTTTGAATGATATGTTTAATACTGATTTGCGTGCATCTATTATTAATGGTATGGGATTGTGTTATAATCAGGTTGATAAATGTATTACAGATGTCAGACGTAATTGTGAACGTGTTTATGGGTCGCGTGCTGATGTTTGGATTGACTTTAATTCACGCAAGGTTCAGCCGGAATATTATAGTTTTGTTTTGCGTAAAACAGGTTTGACGCCTGTTCAGGCAGAAAATACTTGTTTGTTATTGGATAAAAATGTTTATGGTAAGTCTTTTGCTGCTGTAGGTGATAAGGATAGGGTTACGGGTGAATATAATCAGTCTATTGGTGCGTATAACAGTCAAATGGATGAGGGCTTAACAAAAGATAATCCGATGGGGGCTACTGTAAATCAAAATGGTTATGTTGATGCGCAACGTGGACATTATGCGCGTTGGGATGCAGCGACTGCTGAATGCTTAATTCGTGTTGCAGCCTATAACAAAGACAAGCAGATTTCAAACAGTTGGTTGTTTGGTGCAATCGGTGACGATAGGCCAGCAGAAGTATGGAAAGTTGCAGGAGAAACATTTACTTGTAACAAGGATTTATTTGGTTTCTCGTTGATGAAGGATACTGCAACTGCTGCACTGATTGGTGTTGGTGGCGGTACTGTATTGGGTACAGGTATTGGTGCTGCGGTCGGTGCCGGTGTTGCAAATAAGAATGCGGAGGATGGCGAAGGGTGTAGAAATAAAGCGTTCCGTAAGGAAGTTTTGCGAACTGTAAAATCTTCGACTAACTTGGTTTTATTAAGCAGGTTTTTGAGCAAAAGTATTACTGATTCAACTGCGGATATTGATGAAAAGATTTGCTCCGAAATCCTAGGATTATCGGATAAGTATGAAGCGTATAATGTGATGGTTGAAGCGTGTGAAAAAGCGAATCGTATGGGTGAAGTATCGCAGACAATGATTGCATCTATTTCTTGTCCAGAAAGTAAAACATTGAAACAATGTGTTGAAGAAATGGTCAGAAAATCAGGAAAATTCGATGAGGGCGAAGTTGCAGGCAGGGCTGCTGCGTTGACAAATTGTTTGTTGACATCGGATATGGAAAATGGACAGTATATAATTAATGCGTCTGGTGAGTTGTGCAAAGAAGCATCAGAAGTTTTGGCAAAGATGGGTATTGGTGTAACACCGTTGGGAAACTGTTCGTTTAAAAATATTGATCTTGTTTCATTAGATGCGGAGCGTGAAGATATTTTGTGTTCTAGTGGTACGGAATGCAAAACCATGGCAGAAACAAGAGAAGATTTGAATATATTAGCGAATATTTTGCCAACAATACAGTTAGAAGCGCCAAAAACAGAATCTCGTGGTGCGACAATTGGTAAGGGCGCTGCGATTGGTGCGGCTGTTGGTGCTGGTGCTGGTGGTTTGGCAACTGCGATTACTGCATTGGTCGAACATGATAATATTAATTGTCGTGTTGGTGATGGACTGGGGCAGGTTGGCTTGAATAAGTCTTATTCGATTGATGGGTTGAAAGATTTATATGTAAAGTGGAATCTGAATTTGCCGGATACACAGGTTGTTGGTGGCAGTACCACAGTACATGATTTGGCTTCATGGACTGAGGCATGCAAAAGATATACTGATTATTCTGCATGTAGGGACGCACAATTCTATTATAAAAATGCAGCAGGTGCATTAGAATGGGTTTATTCTGCGTGTGAATTTGATATTGCAGGGGCGACATGTAACCCAAGTGCAACATTGATAAAATCATATGATGTAAAGTAAATTATATCGTATATAAGAAAGGTAAGAAAAATGAAAAAACTTATTTTTGTATTGTGTGGATTGTTAATCTTTCCTGCAATTGCAGAGGTTGCACCAATCGTTTATGAAGATATTGCAGAAGAGCAGGTGGTTGATGAAGAACCTGTCGTTGAAGATGTGGCCTCAGAAGATGTTAAGGTTGTTGTGCCTGTGTCACAGCCGTCACGTGTCAGTCCGCGTGGTGCATCAAATGCATCTGTACGTTCTGGACGTCAGATGTCGACAACTTCTAATGCTGTAAATGCACGTAATGCGGCAACGGCCCGTACAGCAACGTCACGTGGTGCGGTTTCGCGTAACGCAACAGCTGCACGTACAGCAAGCCCTGTTGCAGCGCGCAGCGCAACAACAAATACACGTGTTGCATCACGTCCATCGCGCAGTACAAGTACACAAAGGACCAAAGCAGTTACAACACGCGCTGCGACAACGTCAAACAAGGCGGTTGCGGCACGTTCTGGAACAATGACAACAAGTGCGCCATTATATAACAGTAATGCGCGTGTTGGAATGCGTTCTTCTTCTGCAATTCGTGCACGTATGCCGTCTGCATTATCGATTTCTTCTACATCATCTAATACGGTTACATCAACCGAAGAAAAACAGGAAGCGATTGTAAATATGGATGAATTGGCGCAGATGACAGATTACTGCAAGGCGCAATATATGTCGTGTATGGATAATTTCTGTAATGTATTGGATGATAATCAGGGGCGTTGTTCATGTTCAAAAAATATCAAAAATTATGAAAAAACAGAATTGGCATTAAAATCTGCAACCGAAGCGTTACAAGATGTTTCTCAACAGATTCAATATATCGGTTTAACTGCTGACGATATTACAACATTGTTCACACAAACCGAGGCAGAACTTGCAATGCAGGACGTCTCTGATACAACCCAGTTAAAGAACGATTTGGACAATATTAAAGATATGATTGTTGGTATTAAAACAGGTACCGCATCATCATCTGAAACAGATATGTCATTTGATTTGTCTGGTTTAATGAACTTTAATATTGATAGTGCTGGTTTTGATTTAACTGGTTTGTTTGGCGGTAACAACAGCAATACAAGCAGCATCAGCAACCAACGTGGGGAACAGTTGTATAAAACAGCAGCTGCACGTTGTAAAGCATCTGTCTTGACATCTTGTCAGGCCCAAGGTGTTGATATTGCGGTTATCACAAATTCGTATGATTTGGAAATCGACAGACAATGTGTTGCATATGAACGTATGTTATTAGATTCAAATGAAAATATGGAACGTACGGTTCGTAATGCAAAAATTGTATTGCAAAAGGCACGTTTGATGGTTTCACAACAGAAAAACGCATATGATCTGCGTGGTTGTGTGAACGCCTTGGATTCATGTATGCAAGACGACTTTGTGTGCGGTACAGATTATGAAAACTGTTTGGATCCAACCGGCAAATATATTGTTAACGGTGCGGTTGTAATTGGATCGGCACCTGGATACTTTGTGAATAATGATACAGCGGATGGTGTTGAAAAACCTGCACCATTGCAACATACCACAGGATTGTATAAAACATGGAATTATGCAAATACACCTGCTAAAAACGCATGGTACACAGCAGAATCAGATGAACCGACCAGCTTGGCGGGGTATATCGCTGATTCTATCAGTTCCGCTGCTGTGACAACAACAGATGAAAATATGGCGCGTTTCTTGCAGTATAAAATTGGGTATGTTCAAAACAATAAAACATATGGAATGTGTGCATCTGTCTTGAACAAGTGTCAGAATTATACTTATTCTGATGGCGAATTCCAAAATGACAACCAAGTTGTACGTGAATATCTGCAACGCACGTTGACACAGATTAAGGTTGCGCAGGATGAAATCATCAGCAGTTATGCAGAAAATTGTATATCTGATGTATCGTCTTGTTTGAATTCTAATCAGTATGATGAAACAAATCCAACATCATCTAAATCGAACTTGGCAATTAATGCGTGCAAGGCCCAGATTGTCACATGTATGTCTGTTAATGGTGATGCATCAGCTAAGCCGACACTAGAAGGGATTACAAAATGGGTGAAGACAATTACAACAGTGTTGCCAGAAGAAGGTGGTGATGATAATGATGGTGGTAATACAAAAACGGCAACGGTTCGTTTTGAATTAAATGGATTGGCAAGTTTTGTAGATGGTTATACACCAAATACAACAGTTACATATGGAAAAAAATTTAGTTTGCCTGCAATGGATAAACTCTACCATTCTGCATATGGCGATTATTTGAATAATGCAGAAACGGATACGGGTACTAAGTATTATTGGTGCTATAAAGAGTCTACGGCCTCGATAAAATGTTACAGGCCAAGCTCTGGTATAGATTCGGATAAATTAGATGCCTTGGTTAATAATGGTGGTGTATTGTATCTGTCGCTTGCGAATAAAGAGTCTGAATGTAGTACTGTGATACAAGATGCTGTTTGGGGTAATGGATGTAAATGTGCGCCGGGCTTTTGGTGGGATTTGCCGGATTGTATGCCGAACTCTTAATCGATCCCCCAAGTTGGGGGATTTTTTATTGGTAAAATTTTACAAATTTGATATTGTTACCATTATGAAAAAAGATGTTCCTGATTTTAGTGTTGAAAATGCAACTGGATTTGATTTTGTTGCAGGTGTGGATGAAGCAGGGCGGGGGCCACTGTGTGGACCTGTGGTGGCGGCAGCTGTTATATTCCCAAATCGTGAATTCGAAATTCCAGTTGTCATTCGTGATTCAAAACAAATGACATCGCGTCAGCGTGCCGCCGCATATGAATGGATTGTTAATAATACAGTTTGGGCGGTCGCAGAATGCAGCCCGGCTGAAATTGATGAAATGAATATTTTGTGGGCATCAATGTTGGCTATGAAAAGGGCGGTGGAAAAATTATCTGTTGCGCCACAGTATTGTTTGATTGATGGTAATCGTGTGCCAGATGGTTTGTGTGGTGCGCCTGTGGTGCGTGGTGATGCGAAATCTTTATCAATTGCGGCTGCATCAATTATTGCCAAGGAAACACGTGACAGAATAATGACGGAACTGGCACAGCAATATCCACAATATGCATGGGATAAAAATGCGGGATATCCTACAAAATCTCATTTACAGGCAATCGAAAAATATGGTATAAATCAACATTATCGAAAGAGTTTTGGCCCAGTTAAAGAAAGGATTAAAAATGAAAATACGAACAATTGAAAACCTGGATTTGCGCGGTAAATATGTTTTATTGCGAGATGACTTTAATGTGCAAATCGTTGATGGTGAAATTACAGATGCGTTCCGTATCGAACAAAGTATGCCAACAATAAAAGCATTACGTAGTGCGGGCGCACGTGTTGCAATTGTTGCGCATCGTGGCCGACCAAAGGGTGAACGTAATATGGAATATACATTGCGACCAATTGCCGATTATATGAATATTCCATTAATTCCTGATTGCTTGGACAAAGAATTTTTGAATGCTATGCAAGATGGTGATGTTGTATTGTTGGAAAATGTTCGTTTCTATGCAGGGGAAGAAAAAAATGACCCTGCATTTGCAGCAGATTTGGCGTGTGGTTTTGATTTGTTTATTAATGATGCGTTTGCTGTATCGCATCGTGCACACGCCAGTACTGTCGGTGTCGCAGAAATATTGCCGTCTTATGCAGGTATGCTGCTGGCGGATGAAATTAAACATTTAACCGCTGTTATGGAAAATCCAAAGCGTCCATTGTTATCAATTGTTGCAGGCAGCAAGGTGTCTACGAAAATCGGTGTTTTAAAAGCCTTGGCAAAATTGTCTGATACATTGATTATTGGTGGGGCATTGGGTACAACATTTAACTATGCCATGGGGGCAAATGTTGGTAATTCGTTGTATGAAGCAGATCAGAAAGATACGGCATTGGAAATATTAGAATATGCCAAGGAAAATAAATGTAACGTATTATTGCCATTGGACAAAGGCGTTGCCAAAGAGTTTGCACGTGATGCAGTACGTTTTAACAAAGATTTTACAGAAATAGAATCTGATGATATTATTATCGATGCAGGTGTTGCAACAACAGAACGTGATACAGGTGCAATTCGTGCTGCGCGTACTGTTATTTGGAATGGGACTGTTGGTATGGCGGAATGGATGCCAACATGGTCATATGGTTCATTTGCATTGGCAAACACAATCGCAGAACAAACTCGTGCTGGTAAACTGGACAGTATTATTGGTGGCGGTGATACTGTTGCAGCACTGGAAGCATGCGGTGTCAAAGATGATATTACATATGTTTCCACCGGTGGTGGTGCGTTCTTGGAATTTATAGAAGGGCGTATTCTGCCTGGTATTGCAATACTGGAAGATAAATAAAAATCCCCGTTTGGGGATTTTTTTATAACTGATGTGTGGGATTGTTGTAAGTTATATTTTGTGTTAATTTCAGCATTGAACGTATTTGTAAATCTAAATCTTGTAATTGCTTGTCCAGTGTTTGTTGTATTATGTGTTCAATATTATATGGCATTAACACAGTTCGTCGTATTTGGGCAGAGGTTAATTTATTTGGTACAGTTAATTGGATATATGGAACTTTTATCATTTGTTCGTTAATGTTTGCTTGTTGGGTTATTTCATTTGCGTTGCATTTAGATAGTATTGTAAAAATTTCTTTGGGTACAGTAACCGCCTTGCCAGATTTATTGGTTTGAACCTTGGTAATAAACTCTAAGACTTTATGATATTCATGCGTGTTTAAATAAACCGAACAAAAATATGGTTCAAATAAATTTATTTCAGGATGTTTTTCAACCAATTTGGTTAGTTTTTGTTTTTGTGCATCTGTTGCAGAATTGGTACGAATTAAATATTGAATTTCAATCGCTTCGATATAATTTGAGTATATTTTTTGTACGGTTTTGTTTGTAAATCCTGGCTGTTGAAATTTGTGTGTTCGTGCGATGAAACGAACATATGCTTGGTTATATATCAATGCCAAGTTCACATGATATGCATTGTTTCGGTATTCTTGGATTATATATTCGTGTGGCTTTTTGAATTGTATTTCTTTGTCCAGTGATGAACCAGATGTAATATGCATGTTGAATTTTTCTATTTTGTTTGTTAGTGCATTTATCGATTGTGTGTACACATCTTGAACAGAATCTGACTGATTATAATCGCGTATCATATTTGCGGTCGCAATAAATATTTTTGAATACAGATTGATTATTTCTGAATCATTTTGATGCGATAAAGTGAAATTCATAATATTAGAAATACAGTTCATGTGTGCATCAGATTTTCCAACCAGTGACATGTCAGACAGTGCGATATTTAATGCCTTATCCAGTGTTACAGCAGGTCTTTTTAATTTGTATAAATTGCTGTGTGTGGCGACAAATTTAAACGCATCTTCGTCAGATGTTTCATATATGTGATTGTTGATGGCTGTGAATAAAATATCTTCTTTGTCAGTAATATCTAATTTTTTTTGTAATTCTGGTGTTATCTTTTTCATAAAGTATTGTGCATGTTCGATTGATAAACGCAACATATCATAGACAGGTTTCGGGTCGTCCATTATGTTCAGCAATTTAATAATATTATCAATGTTATGCGCATTTGGTTTTGCATTGTAACTGTTTATCAGTTTTCTGTGGATTTCTGCTGTGTCGTCATCTTCTTGGAAGTCTGAAAAATGTGCGGTCTTTGTATTTTTTGTTGCTTTGTGATTTGTTGTTTTTATCGTCTTGTTTTGCGGAACAGAATTTGTTGTTTGTGTGTTAGTCGCAGCACGTGCCGTTGGTGTCAGCCCAAGAAAAGTTAGTGGTAATAACAGTTTGCTTAATTTCATGTTTTTATCTTTCGTTTTGTTCAAGCATAATATTTAGATTATTATTTTTTGTTATGCGTTCCAAAGATTGTTTTTGAACAGACACATCATCGTATTGCTTGCGTAATGAATAATCGATGCTGTCATGGACATTGGTG
Organism: Candidatus Enterousia sp.; assembly: GCA_045631065.1. Taxonomy (GTDB): domain Bacteria; phylum Pseudomonadota; class Alphaproteobacteria; order Rs-D84; family Rs-D84; genus Enterousia. The sequence goes on from JAZQUA010000044.1 coordinate 11,597, forward strand.
GGGGCAAAGCTGGATTGCCTCATGATTTCAGAATAAGATACCTTGTGTGGTAATGTTAATGTTAAGTTTGGCATATTTATCAAGTTTTCAATAATAAGCTGACGCTGTGCATCTGCATCATTTTGTAATTTTTGTAATAGTGTTGATATTTGGTTTGGAACAATATCTGTTTGGTTTTTTGAAAATCTGACCTTGGTCATAAAGTCTCTGATTTTTTGGCGTTCAGCAGTGTTGAAATATACACTTGCAAAATATGGTTCGAATAATGCAATTTCAGGGTGTTGTTTTAATATGTTGTTTAATCTTGTTTGTTGTTCTGATGATAGTTGTTGTGTTCTGGCAATTGTTTGTAAATCAATGGCAGTCATATAGTTCATATATATATTATGCAGTGTATTATTTCCAAAAACGCGTTTAGTTAAATCGTATGATTGCAACATATATTTAAGATATGCTTCGTTATAAATTTTTGCCAATGTTATACGGGTAAATATATCATTATATTGATTTATAACATAGTCGTGTGGTTTTTTTATATTTAGTTCTTTATCCATCACCGAACCAGGTATGATGCGTGCGTTATATTTTTCGATCAGTGGAACCAGTGTGTTCATAGATGCAAGATATTTATCTTGGTTGTCTGTTTGTTCGTTATATTCGCGAATGGTTTTTGCTGTTGCAACAAATATGTCAGAATATAGTTTGGTCAGTTTCGGGTTATCTTGGTGTAAGAAAACATATTCAGCAATATTTACAATACATTTTTCATAATCAGATTGTTTTAGAATTTTTGTTATGTCACCCAATGCGACATTTAAAGCCTTGCTTAATATAATATCTGGATTTTGTATTTTATCAAAATATTTTCCTGTAATTGCAAATCTGAATGCATCGTATTCTGGCATATCATGTGCACGTTTGTTTGCGGCCGTTATAATAATGTCAGATTTGTCTGTAATATTTAGTTTGTTTTGTAATTGTGGGGTGATGTTATTTGCAAAATAGTTTGCGTGATGCATAGATAACCGCAATTGTTCGTATATCTTGTCAGGTCTATCCATCCTGTTAAGCAGGTCTATTATTTGATTTATATTATATTTATCCGGGTTTGCATTATATGTTTCAATTAATTTGTTGTGAACTTTTTTTATTTCAGCACTACCAATAGAATCATTAACAGCATGACGGACAGAATCTTCTTGGGCATCAAAAAAACTAATGGTGTTTTCCGGTATCAGCGTGATATTGCTAAAATTAGTCGTTTGTTCTGTTTTTTTTTGCGGAACGGAATCTGTTGTTTGAGTGTTGTCCGCTGCGCGTGCTGTCGGTGACAGCCCAAGAAAAGTTAATGGTAATAATATCTTTTTTAATTTCATAAATGTAATTTTAGCACATAAAGCAGGTTTTGTCAAAAGAATCCCTGTGATTTTATGTCACAGGGATTTGTTTTTTTTCAGTCTATTTTTACAGAAAATATTGTTTGTTGTTTTTCTATATCCAGTGGATGATATTGAAACTGGACTGTTGCAAAATCTATGTTCTTCATATCAATACTGCGAATCGTTCGATTGTACATTGTGTGGTAATAGATAATCTTGTTTTTAAGGTCTGTTGCAATCGTCCATTGTGTTGCTGCAGGCATATCTGTTGGGGATTTCCCAACCGCGTATTCGACACCAGATGGAATATCAACGTTGTTCAAGATGTGAAATGCTTGTTCAACCGATTTTTCGCCTGTGTCTTGTTCCAGTGCAAATGTTTTTAAGAATGCTGCGCGAACAAATCGTGATGGTGGGGTAAAGTCGCCGGGTAATCCGTGCAGACCAGAACCAGAACCAAATGCGCGTAATGTAATTGGACCAAATTGTGTGGGGCCTGCTGTGCCAGGGTGCAGATTGACATAATTATTCAAATTTGTCATATGCCATGGAAATCCTGGAGAATTAGTCAGAACACCAATTTCATTTTCATAAAAGTTTGGGCGGCCGTCAACTATTTCCAAGACAACTTGGCGACCATTTGGTTCTGTGATTCGCCAATGTACAGTTGATGCGGTTGGATCGATATTTATAATGCGAACATCGTTAATTGCGGCTTTGACTTGGTCAATGGATGAAAAGCGTGACAATATCCATGAAACAACTTGGAAATCTGCCAGTGAAATGTCTTTGCTTTTTTCGTTGTATTCGACATATTCGCCATAGTTTGGAAA
>JAZQUA010000045.1:0-18919 GCA_045631065.1 Candidatus Enterousia sp.
GTTGAACAAAGTGAAAACAACGAAGCATTCGAAGTATCTGGTCGTGGTGAATTGCAACTAGGCATTTTGATTGAAACAATGCGTCGTGAAGGATTTGAATTATCGGTATCTCGACCACGTGTTGTTATGCAGACAGACGAAAACGGCAACCGCCTAGAACCAATCGAAGACGTTGTGATTGACGTTGACGACGAATTCAGCGGTGTTGTTATTGAAAAAATGACTAAACGCAAGGCCACAATTTCTGAAATGAAGGCATCTGGTGCTGGCAAAACCCGCATTGTATTTTCTGCCCCATCACGTGGTCTGATTGGATATTTATCAGAATTCCGCACAGACACACGTGGCACAGGCATTATGAACCGCGTATTTGATAAATACGATACATACCGCGGTGCAATTCAACAATATCGCCCAGGTGTACTGGTATCTATGGAAAAAGGCAGTGCTGCAACATACGCATTATTTAATTTGCAACCACGTGGCACACTGTTTATTGATCCACAGACCGAAGTATATTCTGGTATGATTATCGGCGAACACAGCAAAGAAAACGATTTGGAAGTCAATCCAATAAAAGGGAAAGAATTAACAAACATGCGTTCTGTTACAGCAGATGAAAAGTTATTCTTGGCACCACCACGTCGTATATCTTTGGAAGAAGCACTGTCATATATCTTAGATGACGAATTGGTTGAAATTACACCAGACACAATCCGTCTGCGCAAAAAAGAATTAGACAGTAACACACGTAAAAAATTAAAGAAACATATCGAAGAATAAAAACGGCTTACACTATTCCGTCACCCCGACGCAGGTCGGGGGCCATTGTATACGCACACAATGGATACCGGCCTTCGCCGGTATGACGATATCACATTTATCATTCCTACACAAATACTGTTAATATATTGTGACAAAGATAATAATTCTGCCATCACCAAAGTCTCGCCATAGCGCAGCAAAAGCGAATAAACACTTGTCCACTAAAAATCCCCCAAGCGGGGGATTTTTATTACTGTATTCCAACGCGGAATTCATCGCCCCAACCTGCAACCGGTTGACCACCGATAACACATTTCAGGTCTTCGAACCCGTCTTCGACCTGGTGTTTTTTCATAACACTGCTGGTAATTAAACCACCTGCTGTACCCAAAACAACCGCTGCGATTGAATCTGATGCCAAACGTGCCGTATTAAATTCACCTTGGGCATTTTTCCAAACATTCGCCTTGCCAAAACCTGCAACAATAGAATCCAGCACACCACCCGCTGAAATAATTGCAGCACGCGCCTGTGAATTATCTGTTTTTACCACTTCTTCAATAACAGGCTGACAATTTCTTTCAACAGACAAAGACACTTGATTTGACATTTTGTTAAACTCTGCAACTGTCAAATTTGGATCTTTACACTTCAATTCAAACTGCTGTATCAATTGCATTACTGTCGAACTATCTTTGCAATCAACCTTCCATGAATTAATCAAAGTTATATCAAAATCGCTACATTTATACGGAGTAACAGCATTTCCTTCATCATCACCACCACCGGAAACAACACACTGTCCTTTTCCCTCTACTATCTTGAATTCTTTCCCGCCCAGGCAATTACACTTTGAACCATTCCAAGTTGCAACAGAATTTGGCAAATCACAACATGCTTTACCTTCTGCTGTGGTACGTCCTTCACGACAATTATTTTTTCTTGGTGGTTTTGGTCCATTATCATCATCCCCATTACCAGGCACGCAAACTGTACCAGAAACCTTATAGCCTTCTTCGCATGTCCACCCCCAACAAATATCTTTACCATCACCATCTGGATCATATCCCGTCGGTAAAACATGCGCATTGTCTGTTGGCTCAACAAAACCATCACACAAACGCTTTACAGGCGCCGACCATGCATCATCCAAAAAACGTTGTGCAAGCCAACCGTCAGCTTCATACGGTTTATTTCCTTGCATACAAGTACTGACATATGGAAATGTTTCTGTCCACATTTCTTGACCAATTTCTGCACGATATGCTTGAATATTAGACAAATTTGAAATATTACAACATGCATAAAAACCACGTACAGGATCTTTATTACAATCTGTCTCAGAAAACATCTTGCGTCCTGTTGCGAACGCACCAATAGCAGCCCCTGCTGCAATTGCACCAACATATGTAACCTGCCCGAAACCAGGAATTGCATTAATAATCATCGCCGCACCACTAGTTGTCATAGCAGTACCAGCTGCAGACGTAGCAACATCACCCCATGTCTTTTTCTCAGTATTTGCGGCATTAGCACCAGTAGTTATATCCACCCCTTCTGCACCAAGAACCAAACCACCAACAACTTGCGCTGCTGACTTTACTACCGTTCCAGCACTTATACCATTACCACCAGTAGCGCCGTTACCGCCATTACCACCAGTACCGCCGTTGCCACCATTACCACCGTTGCCGCCATTACCGCCGTTGCCGCCATTACCGCCGTTACCACCATTACCGCCGTTACCACCAGTACCGCCACCACCAGTTTTTCTAACACGTTTTGCAATATCTTCATTCGTCAAAACCAACTTATCATTAACATTCGCAGCTTTCTTTAATTTTAATCCTGTTGGTTTTCCCCTATAACATAACTGCATAAGATCATTCGGACACACCGTCAATGTCTGAGTATGATAAGTTTGTTTCCAGCCATTAACATCCACAATATCTGCCAAAGTAATCTCTGCAAACACTGGTGACACTGAAAAACAACATAATACAGAAAACAAAATCTTTTTCATATTCCCATCCTATTATTTTATCTCTGTTATTTTATCATATTTTACACCACCAACCAAGCACTTATTTTACAAAATAAGTTTTTCAACACTAACTACTAAGACAAGAGTCGTCACCCCGACGCAGGTCTGGGTCCATTGTATACGCACACAATAGATACCGGCCTTCGCCGGTATGACGATATACCCTTTATCATTCCTACACAAATACTGTTAATATATTGTGACAAAGATAATAATTCTGCCATCACCAAAGTCTCGCCATAGCGCAGCAAAAGCGAATAAACACTTGTCCACTAAAAATCCCCCAAGCGGGGGCGTTTTTTATTTATATTCCTGTATTAACTGTTGAATCTGGGCAGATAATACCAAATCAGTTGCCAACAGTTTTTCAATTTGTTTAATTGCATACAATACTGTGGCATGATCGCGACCACCAACAAAATTACCAATTTCTGACAAAGACAAACCTGTTACATTTTTCAATACAACCATCATAATCTGACGTGCCAATACCAATGAACGACTGCGACCATTACCACATACTGCATCATATGATACAGCCAACTTGTCACACATTTCACGAACCATTGCATTTGGTGTTTTTGTCTGTTGCAATGTATCTGCCAACAAACGTTGCGCAACATCCATATCAACATTTGCACCCATCAAATCTGCATATGCCTTGACCTTTTTTGCAATTCCAGAAACCAAGTGACCATCGTTTGCAACACGTTGTGACAATGCACCTGCAACATCTGACGCAACACCTGCACGTTGCAACATAACTGTTTTTACATGTGCATTTGGCGCAAATACATCTGCTGTTAATCCAGATGCAAACAGCGAACGAACACTTCTGTCGAAACCAGTCAAATTATTTGGTGCCACGTTTGATGTCAAAACAACATTTTTCCCAGCATTACGCAAATCAACAACCAATTGTACAAATTCTTCGGTAGATGCCTTTTTACCAGACAATGTCTGAATATCGTCCAAGATAAATGTATCACAATTGCGACAAAAATCTTTGAATGCGAAAATGTTATGTTCTTTTAATGCGCGTGTAAAGTCAGATACAAATTGCGCCCCACTCATTTTAACAACACGACCGTTTGATGCAGCAGCAATGCAATCTGCCAACAACGTCTTGCCACAGCCAGATGCACCATAAATAAACAGCGGGGAAAAAGAAACTGTGCCCGCTGCAACTTTTTTACATGCTGAAACAACGAATAAATTTTCATCGCTGCAAACAAAAGAATCAAAAGATACGTTTGTTACCTTTTCAACTGACGCAGGTGTGAAAACCTGAGTATTGTTGTCATTTGCAACAGTTGTTGTTTTTTGCGCAACACCACGTACAACAATTTTTGCATCCAATCCAAATTCATTTGCAACAGATTTGATAACATTACCATGCACACTGCTGATAAAGTCAGCAGAAAATTGATTTTGTGCACCCAATACCAAAGTATTATTTATAACATCAAATTGTAATGGCAGAATCCAGGATTTAAAACTTGCAGAATCGATTTTTGCGGCAATCCCCCCCTTGATATTTTCGATATTTATCATTGATGGTTTTGCCAGTGTCTGCATATCGTTTTCTCCTTTCCTTCCCTTCAAAGAGTTTCCTGCCCTTTTATTTATATTCAAAGCCTTGAAACCCCATAATCAAAATGACGTCCCAATACCAGGAACGCCCCTTTCCTTTTGACGTTCCACGTGTCCGAAACACCGTTTTCTGATGTCCCAAATGTTCAGAACACCACTTCCTTTTGATGTTCCAACCATGCCTTGAATACGTCAAACAATTTATAAAATATATTTCGATTTACAACCAAATATTCGTTAAAAAATGAACATTTATTTTTTGACAACGATTCGGATTTTTATTGGTTTTCTGCGGTTTGTATATACACTGTATATACATAAAAAGATTCACATACGAACATATCCGCCATCAACTTTTCGCACTAAACCCTGTAATTCCAAGACAACTAAATCTGCCTTGATTTCCGAAACAGTTTTTTTGACAAGTTGTGCCAATACAGATTCTGACACAGGAACACTTCCAATCAAATCAATAAGATTGTTTTCCGAATCATTTTTTTCTGAAATTTTATTTTTTTTCACATCTTTTTTTGCTGTTTCAAAGAAATCTTGTACCCCTAAACACAGCTTTGCATCCCCAGACCGAATCAGTGAATTTGGTCCCAACGCCCGCAAATCCGCAGGATGCGACGGAATTGCCCACACATCACGACCAAAATCAATTGCGAATCGCGCAGTTGTCATCGAACCGGACTTTAAATCAGCCTCGCCCAGAATCAATGTGTCAGACAGTCCTGCAACCCAACGATTACGCTGAACAAAATTTGTTGCAACAGGAATAAAACCAACTGGCATTTCACTGATAATACATCCACGTTCTACAATTTCCCAATACAACGATTCGTTTTCCAATGGCCATATATAATCAACACCACCTGCCAGTACAGCAATTGTCTGGGCATTTCCTGGGGCACGCAACGCACCGCGATGTGCTGCTGTATCTGTACCAATCGCCATACCAGACACCACAGCCACATTATTTTCTGCAACTTTTTGTGCAATATCTGCAACAAACCCCATCCCTGTGGCCGTTGCATGTCGCGTACCAACAATGGAAACCATTTGCTTTCTTAATACATCTATATTTCCACGCGCCGTTATAATTGGTGGATGATTTTTTAATTCACGTAATCTTTGTGGATATAAATCGCTATCATCTGATATATAATGTATATTGTTACGATGTGCGAATTCCATTTCTTGCATAATAGTATCACGAAACTCTTCACCAATATTCATCGATTCGACCACAGCAGACACACCGCCAAACTTGCTTATCAATTCTGCATAACGAACAGGTCCTATTTTAGGCGTACGAATAATCAACAACTTTTCAAATAAATCTGACATAATCACACTATAAGATAAAAAGGTTATATAAAACCAATAAAAAAATCCGCAGTTGCGGATTTTTTTATCTTAACTTGCCATATTAAACAGACCGTCATACTTATCACAAATGGCCTTTACTTGCGAATCGCTGCTCCAATCTGGTTTGCTACATTCTGTTTTCAATATTTGTAGCTGAGAAACAAATCTGTCATATTCTGCCTTGTTTTCTTTTTGCAGAACCAAAACTTGGGAACGTATCAATTGGTCGCCACTTAACGCAGCCTGACCTTCTACCTTGCCACCAATTGCCTTGTTTCCGAACAATTCCATTGCACCAACACCCAATGCAGCACCACCGACAGATGCACCAACTGTTCCCCATACACGCGCCTTCTTTTTACCATCCAAAATTCTTTGGCGCATATCATCTTTATCTGCCCATGAACCACAAGTAATCATATTTCCCATTTCAAAATACTTACCCTGAATATCAGACACATCAACTCTTTCGTCATCAGATATCAATTCAACCTTTACAAAACAAGTATTGTTTTCTGGTTCCAACGTATCTTCGACCATTGCAGAATAGTTATTTAAATTGCTGTAACGCGATGCCCAAACAAAAGTATTTCCAATACCAATATTATTAGACATACATGCATTACGTTCTTTTTCACGATTATCTTTCTGTGCAGGCATCATAACTTCTGGTGTAACAGCCAATGCCGCAGCACTACCTGTCGAAGATGTTGGGTTTGCATTATTAACCGCCGCCATTGCAGAAATCTGATTTTTGGAAACAGTTGCACGTGGCGCAGCGTTCATCTGATCAGCCATTGACACACGCGCACGTCCAGCAGGGGCCGCAAACACATTTACAGTCGCCATACAACCAACAAATAAAGCTATGATTTTTTTCATACTCTCTTTCCCTTTGAAATTACACTTATATATATTATACCACAAAATTGATTAAAAATAAAGTGTTTATAATAAAAAATCGGGTCAATACCCGATTTCTTATTTTTTCCACTTCCACTCTATTTTTGATTCACTGCCAGTAATTAGCCTAATTATATTACCACGATGGCGCCACATACACAGTAACCCAATTGCCAAAAATGCAAATCCAACATTTACGCTTATTGCAAATCCCAATACAGGAATCAGACAGAATACAATCGTCGCCCCCAGCGAAGAAATACCACTGCTTAACGCAACCAACAACCATTCTAAACCGCATACAACAAAAGACATTGGGCTAACGGCTAACAATACACCAAACAAGGAAGATATACCTTTGCCCCCATGGAATTTTAACCAAATTGGATAACAATGCCCAACAATCGCTGTAAATCCACACCATGCCCCAAACGCATCACCAGACACATATTTACCAATAAATACAGCTGCAATTGCCTTGGACATATCCAGCAACCAAACCAAGCCCGCCATACGCAGACCACCAACGCGCATAACATTTGTCGCGCCGATATTACCACTGCCAACCTTGCGCAAATCGCCCTTACCCGCCAACTTGGTCAGCAATAATCCCATTGGGATTGACCCCAACAAATAAGAGATAATAATACTAAAAATATAAATCATGTTATTTTTCCTTGATTTTATGTTTGTTTTTTATAAAATACCAGAAACATTTAGAAAATAAAAGGAAAATAACGTGGCAAATCATAAGTCATCTGAAAAAAGAGTTTTGGTATCGGCCAAAAAGAACGCAATCAATACAGCACGCCGCAGTGCAGTTAAAACAGCGACCAAGAAAGCATTGGCTGCCGTTGCATCTGGGGACAAGGCTGCTGCAACAACAGCTGCACGTAACGCAGAAAGCAAGATTATGAAATCTGCTGGCAAAATCATGCCAAAGAAACGCGCTGCACGCAAGATTTCGCGTTTGGCTAAAAAAGTTTCCAAAATGGCTTAATAAAAAAATCAGAATAAAAAAATCCCCCAATTGGGGGATTTTTTTATATCCACACAAAACAAAATTATTCATCAGCATCTTCACCTTCTATACAATCCTTATATTCTTGCGGCACTATTTTTGTCCAACACTGATCTGACAATTTTTTTGGCTCATCAGAATTTTTATCATATATTCCAGCCATGATACTTTTATGTAAGCTATTTCCTTCTTTACATAAACCATTATCGAAAAATTCACCAAGATCACATATTTTACAAACACCGCCAGCATCCAACCCAACACGTAAAACACTTATTGTTTCACTGGCAAAACTATCACAATTAACACACGAAAAATCACCGCTCCCCATAGGATTAAACTTATAACCCATTCCATTTTTACACACAAAAACGGTACATGTTTTTGAAAAACCATCAAACTTCCAGCCTTCTGTGCAACCGTCAGTTGGACAATCTTTATACACAGCATAATCACCTTCTGCAGCTTTCAATATATGTATATTGGCATCATATTTATCTATTGACCAACCTTTACATAATATTTTCTGCCCCAAATTTTCTTGCTGTTCAGCCATAACTGATTGCACTTCATAACTCTGAACATCTTCAACAGAAACACCTGAATCTGCCAAAGAATCCCCCGTCTTGGCAAAGCAACCGCCACCAGATTTATGTACAAAATTTCCTGGACACATTGTATCATCCGTCTTTCCCGCAAACTCTGCCATAGGCAGCGCAATTCCATCAGACAGTCCCACCATCCCCCCTGTCGTTGGCACAACAGGTGCACCACGAACATACAAAGGTTGTACAGTATAAGTAACTGTACTTCCCTCTGTCCTCACTTCTTTTAATGCCAAAAAAAATGCCCCAGAATAGTCTTCATCTCTCGACATATAATTTCTTCCCCAACACAAATTTGTAACATCAAGTTCAAAGCCAGGCATATTATTTACATTAAAAGACAGTGCTCTAAAACCATCAATTTTTTTTCCACGAAAACCTATTTCCTGGATTGGTTGTATTGAGCCATTAGCCAAGGCTCTACGTGCTTCGTGTACAGACATATCGGGTTCAGACACATCTTTCATTGTTGTGCTGTTGCATCCTGCTCCATCACTATAATACCCGGGTTTACACAACCAAAAACAATCTTTTTTCCAACCCGGCACCGTGGACTCCCACACTTCTACCGTATTAAATCTATCCTCTTTCCCTGAAAGATAAAAATTACAAAATTTATAACCGTGTTCTGAATATTCTGATGCAATATAATACTGCACCCCCATCCCATAATTCTTACCTTCATATGAATACACATAATTTTGCAAATATTTTTCAATTGCTATCTGTTCTTTTTGAAGAATGGTTTTTTCATATTGTCTTGTTGGAAAATTCTCAAACCCCGACTTTCCACAGCAAGGTTTACTAGAACATATCAGATCCCATCTAACATAATCCTCGCCATAATAGCCTTTATCATAATATTCTTCATCAACCCACAACTTTTGATATTTAAAATCCACCCTCTCAAGCACAGCCCATGCCCTATCAAACGATAGAAACACACAAAAACAAGTAAAAAATAATATTTTCCTTCGCACGCGCATATTATATCACAATCCAATTGAAAAAAATATTTAAAAATGTAAACTATACATTATGAAAACAAAGCGTTTATTTTTATTTGCAGCATATCATCCAAAAAATATTGTAGATGAAGCCTTGGTCTACTATGTAAAATCTTTATCTAAATTTGGCGATGTGGTTCTGTGTATGGATTCTGATTGTGTAACCTCAGAAATGAATAAACTAAAAAAATACACCCTGCACACAATTGCAATCCGTCATGGCGAATATGATTTTGGTTCATATAAACGCGCATATCTGTGGTCATATGAAAACCTAAAATTATCAAGTTATGATTTTGTATATCTGGTAAACGATTCTGTATATGGCCCAATGTATCCACTGGGGCGATATTTTGATGCGATGGAAAATATGGGACACGATGCGTTTGGTCTGGTTACAAAAAAACGCACATCGCACCCACATATTCAATCTTGGTTTATTGGCACCAAACCTGACATTTTCTTGTCCGACTGGTTTGACACCTTTATGCGTAATATCAAAAAGTTACCTGACAAAGGTCAAATAACTTCTCAGTATGAAAATGGTTTTTCTAAACTTGTTATTGAACATGGGTTCACATGGGATTGTTTGTATTCTGTATTCAATCGTGGCGTATATAACAAGATAAAAAAACTGTATAAATCCGGTATGCCTTTTATGAAAAAGGTTGCATTTACACGCAATCATGGGGGACTTGGGCGTCAGGTTTTATATGTACTAAACCACATTGATAAAAATCTGTCTGATGCAATTTTATCTTCTGCAAAGCAACAATATGGTGAAAAACAGGTCAAATGGTTACTGACAAAAAATCCAATTAAAATCGCATACAGAAATATCAGACATATATTATGTAAAGTATTTATCGAGGGAATATGATAAAAAACAAACAAAACCTTAAACGCGTTGCAGTTATAACAATGGCCAGAAACGATGAATTTTTTCTGACCCGTTGGATAAAATATTATGGCGAACAATTTGGTTCAGAAAATCTATATATCTATTTGGATGGACTGGATAATATTATACCAAAAAACGCAGAAAATGCACATATAACCAAACTGCCACATCACGACATGTCACGAAGTGATGGCGACAAATACCGCATTGGTCTGATATCTGATTTGGCAAACAAATTATTAAACGAATACGATATTGTTATTGGATGCGATTGCGATGAATTTTTGGTTGTTGATCCAAATACAAATATGACATTACACGAATATTTATCCCAGAAAAAAATCAATACCACCCTGTCTGGAATTGGTCTGGACGTGGGCCAACATATGAAACACGAAAAGACACTGGATAAAACAAAACCATTTTTATCCCAGCGCGCTTTTGCGTTACTGTCCACACGATATACAAAACCGGTTGTTATAAATCGCCCTGTACGTTGGGGGTCTGGGTTTCACCGTATAAAAAATCATAATTTTCATATTGATAAAAATTTATATATGTTACACTTTGGCGCTGTTGATATGAAAATGCTGGAAACCAAGGCTGCTGCACGTGGTGCAGACTGGTTAAATCATCTGCGCCGTCGTGGGAATGGCACAATTAACGATGTTACAAATCGCCCTGCCCGCAGTGAATTTTGGATAAAACTGGCACGCAAAATACAAACATATATTCGCGCACCATACGCAATAAATAAACCAAATATGCTGGGATTTAAAATTGTTGTTAAAATACCAGAACGCTTAAAAAAATCAGGTGTTTAAAAAAATCCCTATTATGGGGATTTTATTTTATAAACTCTTCTATTCTGCGTTTATATTTTTTTGCGCGTCCATTACATGGTACGTCACATGCGCCAGATTTATATACATCTGTTACAGATTTTCGTGCAACATCTATATCTTTTGTATCAGATAATCCGCGAACCTTTTGCATCATAATAATTATAAAAGGCCATAAAAATTCACGATTAAAGTGCTTAAATTCAGCATCCGTTGCATTTTCTTTATATAAACTATACGAATAAATCAAACCATGTGCCAACGAACGCACCATAAACAAATCCTTGGCTGAATTTAAAATAGAGGCACCATTTGGCATATAAAAATATAGTGGTAATCGCAACATAACCGTCTTTGGTCGTGCCAGTAATACCGATACCCACCATGGAAAATCTTCGATAATAATTCCAGTTATAAATGGTATTTTCTTAATTAAATCTGCACGATACAGTGCCAACACAACATAACAATGACGTCTAGTTGGACATTTTACGTGCCCAGACCTATTTTTTTCTGTTGCATGAAAAACCATATTCTTGACAGAACGCGCACGCAAACGTTTATATATATTATTTCTTTTTTTGGGCAAAACCCCAGAAATATCAACACCTTGCAATAACTTTTTTCGTAATGAATTATGGAATTTAACATCATGATCAAACAAAACCATATCTGCACTTTTTTGTATTGCTGTCTTGTATGTTAATTCCAAGGTTTGCGGATGAATAAAATCGTCACTATCCAAAAACAATATAAAATCACCCACTGCATTCGCCATACCAACATTGCGCGCATCAGACAAACCGCCGTTTTCTTTGTGAATAACAACAAAACGTTTATCTTTTTTTGCATATTCTTCGGCAATTTCACCAGATTTATCGGGGCTGCCATCATCAACACATATTGCCTGCCAATCTGTAAATGTCTGATTTTGCACACTATCCAAGCATCTCCTCAGATATTTTTCAACATTATACATTGGTATAATTATTGAAATTTTTGGATTTTTTTTCATATCTTTCACCCTATAAAATTCATTATATCGTCACGCAATTGTTCTGCCCATTTATATGGCGGATTTGATAACGCACCGATTTTATGCATTTCAGAGAACAATTTTTTTGCTTCATTTATATCAGATTTATCTAAATATTTGATTTTACTAAAAGCCTTTCTGATAAAAAACCATTTAAAATTCTTGTTCCATTGTTCCATTTGATAATCTGACGCACTATCTTTATATGCAGAATATGCATCAACAATACCTGCACACAAGCTTTTCATTATACGCAACTGTTTTGCAGACAATACAATTCCACCAAAATTTGGAATATAGAAGTATAATGGCAGCGGCGCAATTGTAACGCGTGGATTACGTAACATAACCCTGCTCCACCATGGGAAGTCTTCGAACAAAATCCCCTTGATAAAAGGAATATCTGCAATCAATTCACGTTTATATAGATTTTTCCAAACCTGACAATGCTTTATCAACCAATGACGTTTTGGATTAAATTTATTATGCGTTTGTTCTGTTGCATATTCATAAACATCATCTGTCACACGTGTTTTTATTTTGTTCAGATTATATCTTTTATGAATCGCACGCGGCACAACGTTATCTGTATCCAACCCCAGCTTATAACGTACCATTAATTGCGGACGATAAATTCTGTCGTATGTAAAAGATACAATATCAGTCCCATCACGCAATGCCAATGAATATGCAATTTCCAAGGTTTGTGGATGAATAAAATCATCACTGTCTATATACAAAATATAATCACCTGTTGCGTGTTCCATACCAACATTACGCGCATCAGACAAACCGCCGTTTTCTTTGTGAATAACAATAAAACGTTTATCTTTTTTTGCATATTCTTCGGCAATTTCACCAGATTTATCGGGGCTGCCATCATCAACACATATTGCCTGCCAATCTGTAACTGTCTGATTTTGCACACTATCCAAGCATCTCCTCAGATATTTTTCAACACCATACATTGGAATAATTATTGAAATTGCTGGCATAAAATCCCCTTTAATTATCTAAATAAATTTAATATTTTACGCACGCGCCACAAAAACATTAAACCGTGTTTTTTTGCGAATTGCTTTCTATACTGCTTACCAATTTTGTATTGTTGTTTTACCTTGGCATGATGTGCCGCATCACGCGAATTCAGTGCAGAATCTTGATTAAACATATAATGATAATTTACATCCGGTACTGTTACAACAATATTTGCTTTTTCAAGCGCATCAAGAACAAACAAAGTATCTTCTTGGGCAATTAAACCTGTATTAAATTTTAACTTTTGTTTTTTTATAAAATCTTTTTTAAACAAATAACGCCACACATAAGAATCTGTTAACACAAAACTGTAACGAACTTTGTGTGCAATACCTGTTAACAATTTTGCTTTTTTATAAACAATCGGTTTTGTATATTTGTTATCACTAACAAAACCAGAAACAACCATATCTGCATCATATTTCAGCGCACAATCCAACATCGCCTGCAAATAATTCGCATCAATAAAATCATCAGCATCCAAGAAATGAATATATTTCCCTGTTGCCTTTTTTATTCCATCATTTCTAGCAGCTGACACACCGGCGTTTTTTTTATGCACAATCACAAAACGCGCATCTTGTTGTGCATATTCATCTAAAATTTTCCCTGATTTATCTGGACTGCCATCATCAATGCAAATTGCCTGCCAATCTGTAAAAGTCTGTATCAACAAAGAGTCCAAACATCTTTGCAGATATTTTTCGCACCTATACACAGGAATTACAACAGAGACAACAGGCATTTGCATCACCATTTACATATTAATCATTTCATATGCAAAAGAACCCTTCTTTGGATTTTTTGCTTGTTGATACGTTGTCTTTTGAAAGAAAGAACGACTTGTAACTTCATCAAAAGTTTTCTTATCAAAAGGCTTATCATGATATTCCCACCAGAGTGCATGCGTTGGTTCTTGGGCAACATGTGGCATTTTTTCAAAATATTTTTTTGCACGTTCATCATTCAAAACCAATGTTTTAAACAATAATTGATGCATAAAATAATCAAAATTAGAGTTTTCATGTTTCCAATATTCCAGAATCATTGCACGCCACGCATCCAACAAATAAGCACCTTTGCGCGCACGAATAAAGCAATTTTGCATAAACGAATACGGACTTCCTGCATACAAACCTGTCAGATAAACAAAGAAATCTTCATCCTTTATCCAATCTGGAATTGGACTGGTTGCAAAACCTGTTGAATCCAACCAATAACCACCATGCTGATACAATAATTCAACACGACAAATATCCGCAAAATGCGCATGCGAAATCTTACCAGCACGACGCTTTTCCATAATATAATCCGGTAATGTTATATAGTCAAAAACCGTCTTTTCATCCAATACTATTAATTCTTGAGTACAATTTCTTCTAACACTGCGAAAACAGGCCTGAACCAATGGTGGTGCCTTGTCTTCACCCTGTAACCACAATGTAAAGATTTTATCATTTGCATCATCTTTGACAACAGTACGCTCTGTAACAGCAGCAGCGGCCGGCAGATATCTTTTAAAATATCTTGGTATAACCTGTGAAATAACATCACTGCGCACAACACGTCTGCGATCACGCGAACGCCATGGCCAATTTAAAATATGCCCGCGCACCATAATATCTGTCATCGCAATAAATCTTGCCAAATTCATTCACATCCCCTTTTGTTTTATTATTTTAATTACCCAGTCAAACACAGTCCGACTGGGCAACATATTTCTATTCTTCGGACACAGACATCACATCGTCATCATCGATTGGGCCGGTCGTCATTTCTTCAGCAATCCCCGATGCACGCGCCATAATTTTTTCCAGCAACGCATCCTGCGCTTCTGGATGATCTTTTAACCATTGACGCGCATTGGCTTCGCCTTGCCCCATACGTTCACTGTTGTACGAATAGAAACTGCCAGCTTTTTCAATCAAATCATACTTTACACCCATATCCAAGATTTCACTGATTCTAGATATTCCTTCGCCATACATAATCTTAAAATCAACAGTACGGAAAGGTGGCGCGACCTTATTTTTTACAATTTTGACCCTTGTTTCATTTCCAACGATATTTTCTTTATCTTTGATCTGTCCTGTACGGCGAATATCAAGACGCACAGACGCATAGAACTTTAATGCATTACCGCCAGATGTTGTTTCTGGGTTTCCAAACATAACACCAATCTTCATACGAATCTGATTAATAAATATCAGCAGTGTATTACTGCGCGATACAGAACCTGCCAATTTCTTTAACGATTGTGACATCAATCGTGCAGTTGTACCAACAAAAGAATCACCAATATTACCTTCCAGTTCTGCCTTTGGCACCAATGCAGCAACGCTGTCAATCACAACAACATCAACAGCACCAGATTTAATCAAAGTATCTGCGATTTCCAATGCTTGTTCCCCAGAATCTGGTTGTGAGATAATTAAATTCGAAACATCAACACCCAGCTTTTTTGCATAGCTTGGGTCCAACGCATTTTCCGCATCGATATACGCACAAGTGCCGCCTTTTTTCTGAGATTCCGCAACCGCATGCAACGCCAATGTTGTTTTACCAGAACTTTCCGGCCCATAAATTTCAACAATTCTTCCCTTTGGATAACCACCAATTCCCAATGCAATATCCAACCCCAGCGAACCAGAAGATATCGCTTCGATATTTTGTTGGGAACCGTCACCCATTTTCATAATTGCTTCTTTACCAAATTGTTTTTGAATTTGTGCCAACGCAGATTCCAGCGCAGGATTTTTAACCGCCGCCCCTGTATCTTTACTTGCATCTTTCTTTGCCATAATTTTCCCCTTTTTTCTTATCAAAATCATACAAAGAACGCCAACAAAAAGCAATAAAATAGTTATTTTTTACAAGGCACCAAAATCAACATCACAAACGCACCAACAAATGCACTGACCGTCCAAACAGCCGCTGTTGTTCCAAACAGAGTTATTACCCCTGCCCCCAACATTGGGATTATCACACTTGGTAAATTCACACTTGTTCTAAAAACCCCATAAAATCTAGACTGCTGCGACTTTGGAACATCATCAAAGAACAACAAATCATGCACAGGTTCCATAAACGCACCTGAAATTTGCCACAAAACAAATATAGCCAATAACGGCACACCAGATACAAACGCTGCAATTGCCGCCAATACCGCAAAAGATCCGAACCCCAGCATCAACCATAATGTCTTGCCAAAACGACGTACTGCACGCCCCATCAGTTCGCTTAATATTAAATAAGGAATAATCCCCAATGTCAAAACCCACGCCAAAGTATCTTTGGTAAAACCGTTTTCAATAACCAGAATTGGCACATACAAAACACGCAGCGCGCGCAAAGAATAATAACCAAAATTCACCAAATATGCACGCAACATTCCAGGCAAACCAAAAAACGCACGTGCATTTTTAATCAATGCCTTAAATGTCTTTCTGGGGCTAACAGGTTTAATCTGTTTATCTTGTTGCACAACCTTGAACAGCTTAAACATTCCCCACCCCAACAAATAAATAACAGCAGAACCAAAGAATGCTGCACGATTATCAAAATGGTTTGCAATTGCAACCGCAACAAATGGCGCAAATAATGCCCCAATATTTAACCATAAATGATATCTTGAATTTAAACGTGCCATACCAATATTTTTAGAAAAATCAGACATAAATAATGGTATCAGCACAGCAATCAGTGTCGTTGCAAAACCTGTGGCATAGTCTAATATAACAAATGTACGTGGCAGGATAGAAAAACTCATCATCGCATAACAAATTGCCACCATCAGCATTGCAAAATAAAATAGACGCGCCTTGGAAAACACACGCAATATTTCATTTGCAAACAGCGCTACGATTAAGCAAAAAACAGAATAAATTGCAACATAAACACCAACAATTGCACTGCTGCGAAAAATCTCTAAGATAACCAGCGAATAAACAGCATTATAAACCCCATCTGCAAAACCGGTAAACAACCCCAGATTTGCAAATGAAAAACCGTTTACTTTACGACCAACAGAAATATAACTCTCTCTTCCCATAGATAAATATTATATCATAAAAAAACACTAACCACAAATTCGTGATTAGCGGAAAAATAAATTAGAACGATTTAGATACGCACGAACCCGAAACCGTAGTGTACAAAAGTTACATGA
This sequence comes from Candidatus Enterousia sp., assembly GCA_045631065.1. Taxonomy (GTDB): domain Bacteria; phylum Pseudomonadota; class Alphaproteobacteria; order Rs-D84; family Rs-D84; genus Enterousia. Next base: position 17,295 of record JAZQUA010000045.1, read on the forward strand.
GGTTTCGGGTTCGTTCGTAGATGAATCATTATTATTTATTTTTCTGGGCATATAACTGCGCAAAATCCACCGGCTGCATTGCAAAGGTTGGGAACCCAGATTCAGAAGTCAAACGTGTAATCAATGCACGAACTGCTGGGAACAACAATGTTGGAACATCAATCAACAAAGTACGTTTTTTTGCTTCTTCGTCTTTTTCTTCTTCCATTTGAACCAGACCAGAATATGTTGATTCAATCAAGAAAATAGATTTGTCGCCGTCATTTAATTTTGAATGAACCTTGGTAATCAAATCAACCATAAACAGATTGTTTTCTGCACCCTTAATCTGAATATCAATGTTGATTTCTAATTTTGCCTGGCCATTATCTTGTTTGAAAAACAGTTCTGGTACATTTGGGCTTTCAAAAGAAATATCTTTTAAAAATTGGGATATAATATTAAATTTTGCCATTATATTTTCTCCTTTTCTGGCGGTTCAAGACACTGGACTTGTATTTGTCTTTTATGGTAATATAGCATTATAAAAATATTTTACAAGTGGGGGATGGGTATAAAATATGAGAAATTTAATTTTTAGGATTTTTGGTATCGTTTTTGCTGTGTTAACATTGGCATCGTGTGATTTATCAACCCCAACCGAAACAATGGATAATTCGGTTTTGCCGTCAAATTTTAAGCGTGTGTCTTATTCACAATTACCAGGATGGCGCGATGATGATGTGCGATATGCATTACAGGCATTTCGTAATTCATGCAAGGCAAAAATTCAATACGTTGGGCGTGTAATGCCTGATAAGGAATTATTTGCAGAAAAATGTCGTATGTTGCCGTCTGCATCAGCCGATGTTGCAACGGTGCGCGCATGGTTTGAATCGCATTTCCAGCCATATCAAATCTTTAATGATAATGGCGGGGATAAGGGTACGTATACTGGATATTATTCACCAGTGATCCCAGGATGTCGGACCAAGACAGCCCAATGTAATGAACCTTTGATGGGTATTCCAACCGATGGGCGCGCGTATAAGGGTGTTGCAAAAAAAGATATTGTTGAAAAACAAATCGGACGCGTGTTGTACTGGGCAAATATTGTTGATGTTCAGAATATCCAGATTCAGGGGTCTGGGATGTTGCGTCTGGATGATGGGACAATGGTGAAACTGAATTTTGCCGCGGTGAATGATATGCCGTTCAAGTCTATTGGTGAAGAATTGCGTCGTCGCGGTATTCGTCCAAGTGGCGGATATTCAGCAGATGCAGTTTGGACACACTTGAAACAGAATCCAACATTGGCGCGCGATGTAATTTATACAAATCCACGTTATGTTTATTTCTATGAATCCAAGCCAGCGGATGTGATTGGAAAACTGGGAACACCACTGTCCAAGATTCGCAGTATCGCAATGGATGACGATTTATATACATTAGGATTGCCGGTTTATATTAATACAAATCTGTCTGATGGACGTCCGTTCCGTCGCCTTATGATTGCCCAGGATACGGGCAGTGCAATTCGTGGATGGATTCGTGCAGATATATTCTTTGGTTCTGGGGACGAAGCATACAAATTCGCCCAGGGTCAGCATGCCCAGGGGCAAATGTTCATATTAATGCCGAAAGTA
>JAZQUA010000046.1:0-12886 GCA_045631065.1 Candidatus Enterousia sp.
GACTTGAAAATTACAGAAAATAAATCCGGTATTGAACATGGTACCGAGGTTACATTCTTGCCATCTTCTGAAACATTTACTGGCACAGAATTTAGTTTTGATACAATGGAAACATGGTTGCGCGAACAATCGTTTTTGAATGCCAATGTAAAAATTATTTTGGAAGATTTACGTGGTGCAGAAAAAAAAGAACGCGAATTCCACAGTGTTGATGGATTAAAAGGTTTTGCAACATATCTGGATAAATCCAAAGAATTATTAAATCGCGAACCAATTCAAATGATTAAACAACAAGACGATACATACATTGAAATCGTCTTGCAATGGACAACAGCATACACAGAAACATCATTGTGCTTTACAAACAATATTCCAAACCGCGATGGTGGAACACATTTGGCTGGATTTCGTGCAGGATTAACACGTGCAATTAACAAATACATTTCTGAAAAAGGAACCAAGAAAGATATTAATTTGTCTGGCGAAGACTTCCGCGAAGGTTTAACAAGTATCGTTAGTGTTAAAATTCCTGACCCAAAATTTGGCTCACAGACCAAAGATAAATTGGTGTCCAGCGAAGTTCGCCCAATCGTTGAAAGCACAGTATCTGAAATGCTGTACGAATTCTTGGATGAAAACCCTGCGATTTCAAAAACAATTATCGATAAAATTATCGAAGCTGCAACTGCACGCGAAGCAGCCCGCAAAGCACGCGAATTATCACGAAAAAAGACAGGCCCAGAACTGGGTGGTCTGCCTGGAAAACTGGCTGGGTGTTCTGAACGCGACCCATCAAAATGTGAATTATTTATTGTAGAGGGGGATTCGGCGGGCGGTACTGCAAAACAAGGTCGCGACCGCAAAACTCAGGCTATATTGCCATTACGTGGTAAAATTTTGAATGTTGAACGTGTACGCTTTGATAAAATGTTGGGTTCTGACACAATTGGCGCACTGATTACAACAATGGGTGCGGGTATTGGTAAAGATGAATTTGATATTGAAAAAATGCGTTATCACAAGGTTATCATCATGACCGACGCGGACGTTGACGGTCAACATATTCAAACATTGTTGATGACATTCTTTTATCGTCATATGCCACAGGCAATTGAACGCGGATACATCTATGTTGCAAAGCCACCACTATATGGTGTTACACGCGGCAAACAACAGATTTATCTGCAAAACGAACGCGAAATGGACGACTACTTGATGGAGCAATTAGCCACAGACGGTATGATTGAAACAAGCAACGGTATTCAGATATCTGGTGCAGACTTGAAACGTTTATTGGGTTTGGTGCTGGATATGCGTAACTGCTTGCAGCCATTAAATCATGTTATGCCATTACGTTTTATCGAAGCATTGGCATTAAATGGTGTATTTGAAAACGAAAGTTCAGAAAACTTTACAGCTGCACAAAATATGCTTGATGCCCAAGAATTGGAATTTGAACGCGGATGGAAGATTTCTGCAACAAGTGCCGGCATTGAAATTACACGTACACTGCGCAGCGTACGCGAAACATATCTGTTACCAATTGAAAAAATCAATGGCCCAGAAATCCGCAGCTGGCATCGTTTAAATGGTCGTGAAGAATTAATTGAAACATTCAGCAAGCCAACAACATTGCGCGTTAAATCAAAATCACAAAAAATTTGGGGCGCGTTAACACTGTTAAATACTGCATTTGAATATGCAAAAACAGGATTAAAGATTCAACGATACAAGGGTCTTGGTGAAATGAACGCAGAACAATTATGGGAAACAACAATGGACCCAAATCATCGTTCTTTGTTCCAAGTCAAAATTGATGACGCAGCAAAAGCTGATGAAGTTGTATCAATGTTGATGGGCGATGTTGTTGAACCGCGTCGTGACTTTATTGTTGAAAATGCGCTGGATGCAAATCTGGACGTTTAAAAAAATGGCACAGGATAAAACCTGTGCCAATTAAATATATAGCGAGAAAATAAATGGCTTTTATATCTTCAAAAAAAGCGCGCCTTAACAGTGAAATTTCACGACTTGAACAAGAATTACTTGAACTGTCGAATAATTTATCTGAAAGTCAGGTTGGGTATAAACGCGCCAGATTACAACAATTAAAACAACAATTGGCAGACATTGATAAAAATCAATTCAAAAGTGCATCTGATAAATTAAAACAAGATATGGCAAATAAAGATATGATGTCAGCCCTATCTGCAAACCAGGGAAGAAATGATTAAATGTTTTCTGCAAAATGGTTTTTTGATTTAGAAAAACAGTTACGTAACAGCGGACTTGATTCCGACAATCAGTCTTTTGACGAAATTTTAAACAATCTACAAAATCCAAAAAAATATACTCCCGATGAATTTGCTTTTCATTGTGCATATGTGATTTTAGCTGGGGGATTTTCACAACAAACAGCCAAACGAATTCACGAAAAAATTGTTAATTTATTAAAAACATACGGTAATAATTTTGATATTTTAATACAGACTTTTAATAACAAGAACAAGATTAATGCAATTTGTAAAATATGGGAAAATCGTCATAATTTGTGTGAAAAATATTACACATTAAACAAATTAGAAGACAAACTAAACTTTTTACAAAAATTGCCACACATTGGAAAAATAACCGCAAATCATTTGGCACGCAATCTGGGCGAAGATGTTGTTAAATACGATATATGGATTCAGCGATTGGGATGCCTATTCGCACAACAACCAGAATTATCAACACAAATAAACAATGCAAATTTATGCAGTGACATAAGAACAGCATGCGATAATATGTTTGCACACTTGATACAAGAAACCAACCTGCCCCGCGGATATATCGATGTTGTTTTGTGGAAATCTTTACAACAAGGATTAATAAAACTATGAATGTAAAAATAGAACAATCTTGGAAAGACGCATTAAGCCCAGAATTTGATAAAGAATATTTTATAAAACTTACAGATTTTGTACGCAACGAATATCTGTCTGGCAAAAGAATATATCCAGATGCAAAAAATATTTTTAATGCGTTTAATTTATGTCCATTGGATTCAGTCAAAGTTGTAATTATCGGTCAAGACCCGTACCATGAACCAGGCCAAGCCCATGGATTATGTTTTTCTGTTTTACCACCAACACCAAATCCACCAAGTCTGCAAAATATATACAAAGAAATAGAATCAGATTTGCATCGATCTTCTGTAACAAATGGCGATTTAACATATTGGGCAACCCAGGGTGTATTATTGTTAAATTCAACATTAACCGTTCAGGCACACTTGGCTGCATCACACAGTAATCGCGGATGGGAACAATTTACAGACGCGGTTATTCGTGCTTTAAACACACGTGAAAATATCGTATATATGCTGTGGGGTTCATTTGCCCAGAAAAAAGCAGCAATAGTGGACTCAAATAAAAACTTGATATTAAAAAGTGCCCATCCATCACCACTGTCTGCATATCGTGGTTTTTTTGGCAATCATCATTTCAGTCTTGCAAACGAATACCTGACACAACATAACAAAACACCAATTGAATGGTGAACCACTAACCACTTATTTTACGATAATGCTGCGGTGATTTGATCTTGCATCTGAAAAGTTCCCAATACAACCCACGCAATTATCGCGGACACCAGCAATATACCAATACTGTTTAATGTACTGGAAATTTTTTCCATTTTTCGAACAGATTCATTTAAGTAATCATTAGCAACATGGTTTAAATTTTCATCAAAACCATTCATATCTGCATATATCGTTAAATCGCCAACAATTTCAGAATCTGGAAAATTATAACCGGACTTTGATAAAGAAACCCCAAGATTATCACCATTTGCAATAAATCGTAATGTTGTATCTAAAATACGACGTAAATATCTGTTTGCGCTGTCCGACAACATACGCATTGCATCTGGGATTGTGACACCTGCGCTGACCATTGCGCCCAATGACATCAACCAACCAACAGCAACTTGAATTTTATAAATATTCCATGGTGGCAATTTATCAAATAACGTACGAATACGACCAGACCAATTCGCCATACTTACCCAAATAAATGCAACCATAGATGCAAATATCACAACAAAGAAATACCAATATTTAATTGAAAAATCAGACAACCAAATCAAAGACCGCGCAGTTCCACGCCAAACAACAGTGTTACCTGCAACTTCGGCCAATGGCGGTACCAGATATAAACCAACCATGATAATAATACCAAATGTCAAAGCTAATAAAAACATTGGGTATGCGATTGCACTGGTCATTGCACGTTTTATACGTTGTGTACCATCAACAACACGACCAACATTTTCTAATGCGACCACCAAATTAGATAAATTTCCAGATGTTACCAACAGTGTTTCTTCTGGTGGCACCCAACCACGTGTTGCTTCTGAAAAGGTCATACCTTTTTCCAGATTTTTTTGCCATTGGCGCATAACGATTGCAAATGGTTCGTTTGGTTTGGTTCCATTTTTTGATTCAACCATTTCCAATCTTTCCAGCGCATCAATCAATGTAAAATCATTACGCAACAAAGACGCCAATTTACGACAAATTGCCATACGTTTTTCAGTGTTTGAACGAAACACCCATTTTGCATATAACAATTCGAGTTTATTCATATTAATATACCCCCGGCTGATCAAGTTGTCCAACCCAGCGTTCCAATTCATCAATACTGATAATTCCCTGTAACATTAACGATGTTGCCGCCTCTTTCAGCGTACGCCCATCCATTTCTTCCAACCAATATCTGACAGCTTCATCTGTTTTTCCTGCCAACGCCAATTGCAAGAATTCACTGTTTGTAATAATAATTTCACCGGCCTTGACACGCCCTAAATTACCTGTACCCTTACAATGCTCACATCCTGATCCACGTTGATAAACTTGACGCAAACCAACCTTGCCATATGCATCCATAACGCGACGATATGCACCACGTTCTGGATGATTTTCCAAGGGTTCACGACAATGCGGACAAACCTTTTTAAACAGTCGCATAGAAACCAAACCGCGCATCAATGTTTCTTCTTTTAATTTAAAAGGTTCAATTCCCAAATCTAATAAACGCGTCAGTGCCGCCATCGCAGAGTTCGCATGCAATGTTGTCCAAACATTATGTCCAGACAATGCACCGCGCACAGTCAATTGTGCCGCAGCCAACGTACGAATTTCACCAACCATCAGTGTATCAGGGTCACTACGCAACGCAGCAGCCAATGCTTCGACATATTTTTCTTCACGTTGTTCTTCATTTGTTGTATTAACAACAGGCATCTGGTGCGCACCAAAAATCTTTTGTTCAACAGGATTTTCCACTGTAATCATATTGATTTCATAATTTCTTTCACGCAACATCATTGCCATATTTCGAACCAGTGTTGTTGATTTACCAGAACTGGTTGGTCCTGCAACGATAACAAGCCCAGTTGGAAAAGAACGCATACGCGCCAATAATCTTTGTTCATATGGCCCAAATTCTTGTTCTGTTTTCAAACCTTCAGAAGGATTATCATATAACAGACGCATAACAACATATCGCGACCCAAACGCAATTGGGTTAAATTGCATACGTACACCCAAAACCCCAGAAGGCAAATATAAATCTTTGGTACCACGTAGTGGTGTGCGTCCGTCTTTTTGTGCAGACTGATATTCATTCTGAGCATAGTTCGCATTAGACATATCAGACGATGCAAACGCAGCACGAACAAACGATTCACCCCATTGTGAATTATATTCCAGAACTGGTTGCATACTGCCATCTATACGAAAATATATTGTTGTTTGGTCTGCAACTTCGATATGCACGTCAGATACTTTTTGTGATGCAGCCTTGGCAATAATATCCACAAAATCTTTCTGCATTTGGTTATCAAAGTCTTGCTTGGAACGTACCGCACCCCCAAGTCTGTTTTCATAAGACTTGTATATATTTGAAATTAAACCCAAATCAGAATAAAACGGCTGATTAATTTTTCTGCCTTGTGCACGCAACAAATCCAAGAAAGCCAATACACGACCATCGTATCTATGTGTACGTGATATAATTATTTCGCCACCGGAAAAATATGCAACCAAGCCCTGGGTATCATGTGGCAATTCAAATGATGCACCTGTTGCCGTTAACAAACGATTATTGTTTGAAAACAAATAATCAAGAATATCTTTGGATTCTGCATTTTCCAACCCTGTCGGAACAGACAGTTTTTCATCATTATTTACAACACCCAAGATATCTTTTGATTCTGTCATTTTTTAATTTCCATTGCTGACATTCAGATTTTGCACTTCTCCGTCTGGGCTGACAAAGACAACACCATCATCCAAGGATATTGATTTCACAGTCCAGTTATCTAATTTTTTACCAACACTGATACGTTTTGTTTGCCCAGAATTCAAATCAGCTATTGTTGCCTGTAATTGATTACCTGCACCGACCACATTAACCAGCTTATAGCTTTTTGCGACATCAGACATCGTTGTTGTGGCAACCTTGGTGCTGGCGCCCACAGATTTAACAGGTTCTGCTTTTTCTGCCAACAAGGCTTCTTTTTCACGCTCGATACGCACAGCTTCGGCTTCCAATTTTGCTTTTTGAGTTTCAATTTCTTGCTGTTGCTGTTCTGCGCGTCCAGACAAAGTATCTATTTCCATATGCAGTTTAATTTTTTCAGCAGCCAACCTATCCAACTCTAAATCCAGCTGTGCACGTTCTTTTTCCAACTGCATCAAGATTTTTTCTTGCTCTAAATCTGTGATTTGCTGAAACAAAGACCCTTGAACATCATATCCGGCAATTGCATCTGCTGATACCTGTTCCATTTCTTCGGCCTGATTTTCCTGTGCAATTGCAGCATTAAACGCAACTGTGCCACATAAAATTATCCCCAATAAAAACATTTTATTATTTCGCATATATTATCACCTCATAGTTCCATAAACGTGACGCAGCATCCCACGCACAATTAATTAAATAAACCCCACCAAAATCATCAAACACCTGCATAAACTGCTGTGGCATAAGTTTTGATTCTGTTTGAATTTCAACAATATCAAGATTTACAACATCAACACCATTTGTCAGTGTATCAACCACAACTTGAACATCAAGATTTGAATCAATCGCTTGGAACGCAGATGTAATATCACGAACAATTGTTCCTGCATCACGTTCATCTTGGGACGAAATTTTTTCCAAATCTGGCAGTTTTGCCCGTACACGCAACGTATTATCATTTATTTCTTGAACAAAAGCGCCCGGCATTAAATCAGTTGCAATATTATAAAATTCATCCAATGTTCCAAAACTACGTTTAAATTCAACAGTTGCATAATCTTCTGCACATTCTGCAAAAGTCTGTACCCAACCAACAATTGGTTGCATTAAAAACCCAATTGCCCGATAACATAATTCTGCCCTATCCTGAACAGACGGCAAGAATTCATATGGCAACACAATTGGTTCTGGCGGCAATTCTTTTTCGATTTCAAACTGTTTATCAAGTTCTTTATTTGTTTCTTCGATTTGTCGTTTATATTCTGCAACCAATTCCGGGTCCAATTCTGCAACACTTGGGCGTGACGAAAACATTTCAACCACAGACCCATGAAAAATACCATACAAACCAAACAAAAACACTGCAATCAATATACCAGATACAAAACCTGCACGCACATGACTTATTGGATGCAAACGAACAACATTATGAGAATTCAAAACATCTGCCAAATCATATTCAACAGCACGTGGCATACCCCAAGACCCAGGCGCAAAAAAAGCACCCCAATCAGGAATCTCTGATAATTTTACATATTCTGCGCGAACTTCATCTTCGGAATCAAACAGTTTATCTTCTAGTAAAACACCATTTCTGGCTGCGACCAGATAAAACTTTTTATTTATTTCGAACACTGCCAAAAAAGACGTATATTCAGAAAACGCATCCATAACATCGGCTGCTGCGACACGCATACCAACATTTTGGCCACGTCTGGTCGAACCCAACCCAATCATCATATTATATTCTGAATACAAGTTCAGTTTTTTATCGACACTGTTTGCCAAACTGCGTGCATAAACACGTCCGGAAACCCCAGATTTCATAGGCTGCCAGAACAGACCGACAGCATACTTCTTACGGTTAATAGATATAACTTGACTAGCCAATTAAATTCTCTCTCTGAATATTCAGCATAATTATAACACAATTTACAAAATCAAGGCAAGACAATATATAAGTGATTAGTGGCACCGATTTTAGATGAATTATTATCAACACTTTTTAGAAATAAATTAGAATGATTTAGATAAAAAGAAATCGGGAATCATAGTGTACAGACGCTACATGAGATTCCCGATTTATTTTTAGATGAATTATTATCAACGCTTTTTAGAAATAAATTAGAATCATTTAGATAAAAGTAGTGCCGGCAATGTAGTGTACAGACGCTACATGAATTGCCGGCACCGCTTTTAGATGAATTATTATAATTTATTTATACGGACAATCGTACACATTGGCAACCAATACAAACGCACGCTCTGGACCAAAAACAACCCATTCATTTGGTTTTGTACGTTGCGATGTTATCCAATAGGCATTACCTGGGCGCGCCTGATCAACAATACGATTTTCTAAATATCTACGCGCATCATCAATATCATATACAGAAACTTCTGATTCTATTTTGTATAAAAAAGTACAATTAACAGGTTCTGATGTTAACTGCACCAAATGTTCACTGCCATTTTCGTTTTTTATAAAACCACCACAAGATGTTAATGTTAATAATAATGCAAAGAATACAAATACTTTTTTCATAAATCCCCCCTTGGTCTATTTCTTATCAACTATATCATAATTTTTTGGGTCACTAAACAATTTTTTCAAAATCAAATTATTTAATGCATGACTGCCCTTGTAAGATTCTAATTTTCCACAGATAATACCACCACTGGTGAACATATCACCAACCGCATCAATAATTTTATGACGAACAAATTCATCTGGCCAAATTAATTTATTCAAGGTTCCATCCCCCGCATCATTTAGTGCAATAACATTACCTTCGTTTGCACCACGCCCCATACCACGCTTTTTTAAATATTCCCATTCAGAATATTTACCAAACGTTCTGGCACGCGAAATGTTTTTTACAAAATCATTTATAGATTTTTTTGTTCCATTATAAGAGTAAGAATAAGATTGAGTCCCAATAATTTTTTCAGAATAAACCAGCGTTGCAGATATATCCAATGACTTTCCATCATTTGGTGACAATTTTACAAAACCATCGCTTTTACGTCCCATCAGCTTATTCATTACCCAAATTTTAAAACGAACAAATTTTGGTAAATCTTTTAACGCTTCTTTTGCACGAACAACAACTTCTTGTTTAACGATAATTTGTTTTAATTTTCCATCCGTTACACCCGCCGCATCAAAAGCCTTGATAAATTCGGCCGCACTGCCGTCCAAAATTGGCGTTTCAGCACCATCAATTTCAATAACTGCACTGTCAACACCAACCATAAACAAAGCCGCCATTAAATGTTCGATTGTCTGAACATGCGCAGAATCCATTTTACCAACAGTTGTATTACGCATTTTTGTTTCACCAACATTATCAAATGTTGCAGGAATTAAATCCGTACCAGGCATATCAACACGTTGCATAAAGATACCATTTTTCTTTGATGGTTTTACAACAATATTCACTGGTAACCCAGAATGAATTCCAACACCAGAAATCTTAACTTGCTTTTTTAAAGTTGGCATAATCTATTTTCTCCTTTAACCAATCATAAAACCTGTTTTCAATAACCGTATCCAAACGTGCATATCTGATTTTATCGCGTATCTCAACAGGCAATCTGACCCAATCTTTTTCAGTTGTAATCAGTTTTGCATTTTTTTTATCTGCCAACATAAACAATTTTTCAATATCGTTTGCAGTATATTGATAATGGTCTGAAAATGCACGTCTTGCCACCACATTTTCCAAAGAATTAAAGAATTTTTTTGGATATCCAATACCTGCAAACGCAACCAATTTTTCATCTTCGTCATATGGAGACGTTGTCTGATTTGTCGCATAAAACACAGGCACCCCATCTGGCAATTGTAACTTCTTTTTTGCCCGACTGTTTTTTACAACAATAATTGCATCTGCATTTTTTAAAACCTTTTTTGGCTGACGCAGTGGTCCTGCCGGCAATAAAAACCCATTACCAAAACCAAGCCCTTCATCAAAAACCACCAACTTAATATCTTTATTAATTGTTGGATTTTGTAATCCATCATCCATAATAATTGGTGTATTATCATCTTGATTATTTAACAAAGAAATATTTGCACGTCTATTACCAACATGAACAGTTAATCCTGCGCGTGCCAACATTGTCGCTTCATCCCCAATATTTGAAGTTTTTGCGCTTTTTTTATATCCCCGCATAACAATTGGCGCATCAAAACGATTTGCAATTGCGCGCACAATTGGCGTTTTTCCAACCCCACCTGCCAAAATATTTCCAACACAAACGATTGGTCGTCTTGAATTTAGTGGATTTTTTTTACGTAATAAAAACACAATTTTTCCAAATAAATAATAAATCCAAGACACTGGTATTAAAATCCAAGCCATCAGATTTTGCGATAAAAACCACCAAGGTGTTTTCATTTATTTTGCCTTTTTGATTTGTTTTTTTAATGCTTTTTCTTCACGTTTTTTTTGTTTAAATTCGCTTGCAGTCAAATCCTGTTCTGATGGTTTTACATCAAATTCGCGATCCAGTTCACGCATTTGTTCCACCATAAAATTTTCTAACTTTTTTCTAATTTCTTCGAATTGTTCTGGTGTTGCATTTTTTGGCACAAATATAGGATTACCAACATTACATGCTATTTTTGAAAAAGGCAACGCGACCAAATACCTATCCCATCGTTCTTGCAACCAGGCACGTGAGGTAGAATAACAAATTGGAATAATTGGCGCCCCAGACATCTTTGCAAAATATAACGCCCCATCTTTGATACGCAGTGATGGCCCACCTGGACCATCTGGCGACATACAAACCCCCCAACCGCCACGATTTAAAACACGAACGCCTTTACGCAGAACAGAAACACCACCCTTGTGCGAAGACCCATAAATAACACGCATTCCAAACAAGCGTTGTATTTTTGCCATCATACGACCATCTTTGTGATTACTGGCCACGACATACATTTTCAACCCACCCAAACACGCAATCGGGCTTAACATCATACTGCGCCCATGCCAACAAACAACAATCGCAGGCTTGTTACGATATTTATACAATGTTTCTATATTGGTAAGTCTTTTAATTGATGTAAAATAAACAAACCATATTGGAATCGCCATAAATACTGCAAAAATCCATTGAATCAAGCCAAATCCCAATACAGGTTCCCAAAATTTCTTCCACGCCTTTCTAAATTTCTTATTTTGAAACATAATTAACCTTTTTTCAAAAATACTGACCGTATTCTAGCAATAAAAAAATTATATTTCAAGATATCTAGGATATTTATACCACATAATAGCACCATATTATTATATTGAAAAAACTTTTAAAAACATTATCATAAAGCAAAAAAGGTAATAATATGAAGAATTTAATTGTTGGTTGTGGTATATCAGGTGCAACGTTGGCACGATTGTTGGCAGAATCCGGTGAAAAAGTAACAATTATAGATTCCAAAGATCATATTGCTGGAAATATTTACGATTATTATCAAGACGGCATATGTGTACACAAATACGGAACTCATATTTTTCATACATCAAATAAATCTGTTTGGGATTTTATATCTCGCTTTTGTCAGTGGTATCCATATCAACACAAGGTTCGCGGATTAATTGATGGCCAAATTGTACCAATTCCTTTTAATTTAAATTCATTACACACATTATTTCCTGCAAGTATTGCGGATAAGATTGAACAAAAATTACTTGATAACTTTGGTATTAATGTCAAGGTCCCTATCCTTGAGTTGCGCAAAAAAGATGACAAAGATTTACAATTTTTGGCACAGTATATTTATGACAAAATATTCTTGGAATACACATTAAAACAGTGGGGACAAACCCCAGATGAAATAGACCCAAGTGTTTCTGGACGTGTTCCTGTTTATATTTCACGTGACGACAGATATTTCCAAGATAAATATCAAGGTATTCCAATTGGTGGCTATACAGCTATGATAAAAAATATGTTAAATCACAAAAACATAACTGTAAAATTAAAAACACCATTTAATAAAAATATGAAATATGACCGTTTATTCTGGTCTGGCAGCATTGATGAATTTTTCGATTATAAATATGGACAATTACCATATCGCAGCGAACGTTTTGAATTCATAACATACCCATATTCAAAATTCCAAGATGCAGCTGTTGTAAATTATCCATGCAACTATGATTTTACTCGTATCGGCGAATACAAGTATTTTTTAAATGATCAGTCCAGCAAAACCATTGTTTCATATGAATACCCAGAAGCATTTGAACAGGGTAAAAACGACAGATATTATCCAATTGCAAATGAAAACAACGCAAAACTTTATAACAAATATTTGACTGCTGCACAAGAAAACAAACAAGTATATTTCTTTGGCCGTCTGGGTGACTATAAATACTATGACATGGACAAGGCAGTTGCACGTGCACTGGAACTTTTTCAAGAGGTTAAATAATGGTTATAACAAAACAACCATTAATATCAATTCTTGTACCGTGCTATAATGTTGAAAAGTATCTGGAACAATGTCTGGATTCTATTGTTAATCAGACTTTAAAAGACATAGAAATAATATGTATTAATGATGGTTCTACTGATTCTACACT
>JAZQUA010000047.1:0-6955 GCA_045631065.1 Candidatus Enterousia sp.
ATCAAATCGCGTCCTTTTATTTTCATTGTTAATTCTTTTTCTTTATCTTTTGGTGGGATTGCGTTACCAATTCTCTTTTTAATTTCTTCGGCTGTATTTTCACCAATCAATAAATTTTTAGATTTGCGAACAAAATCAATATTATCAACATCCATCTGGTCGCCCGCAGTACGTACAGCATTTGAATAAACAATACCGCCCAATGACATAACAGCAACCTCTGTTGTGCCACCACCAATATCCAGAACCATTGAACCAACCGGTTTTTCAACAGGCAACCCTGCGCCAATCGCAGCAGCTGTTGATTCTTCAACAATATATACTTTGCGTGCACCTGCAGCGTCAGCAGCCTCTTGTATTGCGCGGCGTTCTACCTGTGTTGCACAAGAAGGTACACAAATAATAATCAATGGTGCAGCCAATGGACTGCGATGATGAACCTTGCGAATAAAATATTTTATCATTTCTTCGGCAACTTCAAAGTCAGCAATAACACCATCACGTAATGGACGTACAGCAGATATTGTCCCAGGTGTACGACCAAACATCTGTTTTGCTTCGGTTCCAACAGCCAAAATTTCTTTGCGTCCAATCAGGCGATTTTCAGATACAGCAACCACAGACGGTTCATTTAAAACGATGCCACGCCCCTTAACATAAATCAGTGTATTTGCAGTTCCAAGATCAATTGCCATATCCGCAGAAAAAAACTTCATCAACCAGTTATACATAATTTAACCCCATATAAATTATTGATTTTTTTGAACTATAAATCACGATATTCAAAAAATCAAGGTTTGCCCATAAATTTATTTGATTTATTTTATATTGTGGTAATATAAAATCCACCATGAAACGAGATACAATAAAAAAACATTCTGACTTTATAGCGGGCGAAAATGACCCAGTTGCACGTTGTGCGTATTTTTTAGTACGCGCAAAACCTGCAAAATACCAAAATGATGCCAGATATGGTCTGATTGTTACAAAAAAAACTTTTAAACACGCAGTCGACAGAAATCGCGCAAAAAGACTGATACGCGATTGGATTGCGTATAATGAAAAACTGTTATGCGATGAATGGGATTACATATTTGTTATCAGACAGGCAATATTAGATGCAGACCGCGAATCCGGTAGAACAGCCATGCGTAAAGCATTACATTATTTAAAAAAACAAGATATCAATGCTTAAAAAAATCGCAATATGTATGGTGCGCATATATCAATTCGCAATATCCCCAATAACAGGGGGACGTGCAGCATGCAGATTTACACCAACTTGCAGCGAATATACAAAGCAGGCCATTGAAAAATATGGCGTGTTTCGTGGTGTATATATGGGAATCAGACGTATATCACGTTGCAGACCAGGCGGCGGATTTGGATATGACCCTGTGCCTTGACAATGTTGCTTAATATGGTAAAATTCAATAAATGCGAGATAGATAATTAAAACAAAAAGGGAAAAAAATGTCATTTCGTGCAACCGTTGAATCTATGTCAAAAATCATGGATGATATGGGAATTACAGAACTGAATTTAGAACGCCAGTTTTTATTTGGCGTATATCGCAAACATATTCATTTATCAAAACAACAAGTTGCTGCTGCTGTTACTGTTCCTGCAACAGATGCAACAACACATACAGAAACAAAAAAATCGGTTGTTAATGGTTATGCATTAAAGTCACCAATGGTTGGTGTTGTGTACTTGGCACCAGAACCAGGTGCAGATACATTTGTTACTGTTGGCAGTGCTGTAAAATCTGGTGATACGGTTGCGCTGGTCGAAGCGATGAAAACTTTCAACCCAATCAAATCTGACAAAGATGGTATTGTAAAAGAAATCTTGGTCAAAGATGGGGCAGCTGTTGAATTTGATCAACCTTTAATTGTTATTGAATAAAAATTATGTCACAAATAAAAAAAGTTTTAATTGCCAACCGCGGTGAAATTGCACTGCGTATAATTCGTGCATGTCGGGATATGGGAATACGTACTGTTGCGGTATATTCAACAGCAGACAAAGATGCAATGCATGTACAACTGGCTGATGAATCAGTGTGTATTGGACCTGCACCTGCGCGTGATTCTTATTTAAATGAATCTGCAATTTTAACAGCCGCCTTGTTAACAAATTCTGATGCTATTCATCCTGGGTATGGTTTTTTATCTGAACGCGCAGATTTTGCACACAAGGTTGAACAGCATGGTATGATTTGGATTGGACCAGAACCCGAAATGATTACAAAAATGGGCGACAAGGTTAATGCAAAAAAGACAGCTGTTGAATGTGGTCTGCCTGTGGTTCCGGGGTCTGATGGCGCGTTAAATTCGTTGGAACACGCATTGGATGTCGCAGAACAAATTGGTTACCCTGTTATGTTAAAAGCTTCTGCGGGTGGTGGTGGTCGTGGTATGCGACCTGTTATGTCTGCAAATGATATGGCCGAAGCATATCAGTTAACAAAGAATGAGGCAAAATCCGCATTTGGTGATGATACGTTATATATGGAAAAATTGTTGTTGAACCCACGACATATTGAATTTCAGGTATTAGGCGACAAACATGGTAATGTTGTAATTTTTGGTGAACGTGATTGTTCGTTACAAAGACGCAATCAAAAAGTTATGGAAGAATGTCCTGCGGCGGCTTTGTCACAAAAACAACGCGATGATATGATTGAAATTTGTAAAAGTGCTGCGAAAAAAATGGGTTATACAAATGCCGGTACTTTTGAATTTATGTTCGAAGATGGGAAATTTTATTTCTTGGAAATGAATACCAGATTACAGGTTGAACATCCTGTTACAGAAATGGTTTATGGGGTTGATTTGGTACGTGAACAAATTCGCGTTGCAGCCGGTGAAAAACTTGGTTATACACAATCAAATATAATTCCAAATGGACATGCAATTGAATTTCGTATAAATGCCGAAGACCCAGAAACATTTGTTCCAAATCCCGGTAAAATTACATTATATGCACCATCTGGTGGTTTGGGTGTTCGTGTTGATAGTGCTGTTTATACAGGCTATACAATTCCACCTACATACGATTCTATGATTGCAAAGTTGGTTGTACATGCACAAAATAGACCTGCGTGCATTATGCGCGCATCACGTGCACTTGATGAATTTGTTATCGAAGGCGTAAAAACAACAATTCCATTACAACGAAAACTGTTAAACAACAAAGATGTAAAACAGTTAAATTTTGATAATCATTGGTTGGAAAAATTCTTGAAAAAAGATTAAAAAAAGCCGGCGTTTGCCGGCTTTTTTCAACGTTTTTATTTATCACGTATTGTTGCATTGCATTTCTTTTCAACAGATGCAATAACCGCAGATTGGATTTGTTGCAAATCTGAATCTGACATATTTTCACGCGGTTCAATTGTTATTGTAAATGCAACAGATTTGTTTCCATCTAACATATCAAACGAATCAAATACAACCACATTGGTTATACGACTGTCTGCGCTGATGGCAACAGATGTTAATTTTTCTGCAGGTGCATTTTTATCAACAATAAACGCAAAGTCGCGTGTTATTGGTTGAAAGTCTGATAATATTGGCTGTTTGCCACCACGTTTGGTCGGCAAGTTTTTAATATCATCAACAATCGCAATAACCACATTTGTTTTTATGCGTAACTTTTTCGCAACAGATGGATGCAGTTCACCAAATTCTGCAATTTTCTTTTTACCTTGGTACAATGCACCATATCTGTACGGATGCGCCCAAAGTGGTGCATTTTCTGTTGATACGGTAAAGCGTTGACCCTGCATTAATGCAATCAGGTCTGATTTTACATCATATATATCAACTTCGCGGTTACGATACATCCAATGCTTTGGCGATGTATTGCCAGTACGTACGATACAAACAGATGTATGTTGTTGTGTTGGTGCATCACCATCAAACACAGTTCCCAATTCAAATAAATTCAAATCTGCAAAACCACGTTTTTCATTATTAGATACAGCATATAACAAACCAAACAGCAAACTATTTCGCATTGTGTCATAGTCTGCAGTAATTGGATTCGCGATTTTTATATTTGGTTTATCAGATAATATTTGTTCCGTTGTCAAATTTCCAAAACCAAAAGAACGACATTCATTCAATCCGCGCGATGCCAATAATGTTTTGATATTCATATCGTGCATATCATGGTGACATTTGTCGCCATATGTGTGATTTGCAGCTGTTGCAATTTTTTCATATCCATGTATACGCAATAAATCCGCAACAATTGTTTCTGGAATATTTACATCAACACGTGATGTGTGCGGTGTAACAATCCAATCAGATTTAGAATCATCAATCGTGTATCCCAGCGCAACCAAGATATCGTGTTGCGATTTCGCATCAATATCAACCCCCGTCTTTTTCAAGAAATATGATGGGTTATATTTAATCTGAACATTTGGTGCATTGTCTGTGCCAGCTGCAAATGTGCCAACAATTTTTCCGCCACATGCAGACATTATAATATCAGCCGCCCGCATTGCTGCAACACCTGTTATTGTTGGGTCAATTCCACGTTCATATCTGTACGAAGAATCAGTTGATATACCCAATCTTTTTGCAGTTTTGCGAACAGATACAGGATCAAAATATGCGGATTCCAAGATAATATTTTTTGTATTTTCTGTAAATGAACCACGTTTACCACCAATAACACCAGCCAAGGCCAAAATACCAGATGCGTCTGCAATAACCATATCAGTATCTGTCAATTCATGTTCATTATCGAACAAGTCTGTGAATTTTTCACCATTTTCTGCCATGCGGACAATAATATCGCCATTAATTTGGTCTGCATCAAAACAATGCATCGGTTGTGCCATATCGTAACAGATATAGTTTGTTGCATCCACAGGCGCATTTTTTGGATTTATACCAATTGCGGCAAGTCTTGATGCGATTTCTTTATTGCTGTTATTTAAAGTAATGCCATGAATTTCGACCAATTTATATGCACCGCATTTATCTGTATTTAAAACAACTTTGCGATTGGCAGAAATGTTTTCAAACGGTTTATCAGATGGTGCTATATACGCACCCAAACCCGCTGCTGACAAATCACGTGCGATACCACGAACAGATAAATAATCTGGTCTGTTTGGTGTAATACCTGCATCAAAAACTGTTTTAGATTCAACAACAGGTGAACCAATTTTTGTATCTTCTGGCAATTCAATAATGCCACTGTGGTCGTCACTGATTCCCAATTCTTTGCCAGAACACATCATACCGTCTGATAATACGCCACGTAATTTTCCGGATGTAATTTCATGACCGCCAATAACACAGCCAGGAATTGCCAATGCAGATATTAAACCCACACGTGCATTTGGTGCACCACATACAACCTGACGCAGGGTCGAAGTCCCATCATCAACCCGTAAAACATGTAAATGATCACTGTTTTCATGTGGTTTGCATTCAACAATTTTTGCAGCAATCGGCGATATTGGCGATTGCAGGTCTTCTACTTCCAAACCAATACGGGTAAGCGTTTCAGATACGGTTTGTGCATCTGCATCAGTTTTTAAATAATCTTTTAACCAATCATAAGTCCATTTCATAATTTATTCCCCCGTCTTAGAATCCAGCCGACTTTAACCAACGAACATCGTTATTATAAAGGTCACGTAAATCTGGCAAATTATATTTTAACATTGCCAATCTGTCCCAACCAAAACCAAATGCAAAACCCTGATATTCGTCCGGATTAACACCGCAACTGCGTAAAACATTTGGATGAACCATACCTGCACCCATTAATTCCAGCCATTTATCATTTTTCCACTTCATATCGATTTCGATACTTGGGTCTGTGAACGGAAAGTACGATGGACGAATACGCAATTCTATGTTTTCAATACCAAAGAATTTAGATAAAAACGCACGAACATCTGCCAACAAATCTGACATTGTAACATTTTTATCGATATATAAACCTTCGATTTGACCAAACATCGGACCATGTGTCGCATCCCATTCTTTGCGATAAGTTGACCCAACACCAAACATTTTAATTGGCACACCATCCGATTCCATCGCACGAATTTGAATTGCAGATGTTTGTGTACGCAAAACATTTCCATTTTCAAGAAAGAAACTGTCTTGCATATCACGTGCTGGATGATGCATAGGTGTATTTAATGCGGTAAAGTTATGCCAATCGTCTTCTATTTCAGGACCTGTATACATTTTATAACCGAACGATTCTAAAATTTCTGCAATTTCAGACAAGGATTGTGTCAATGGATGTAATGTACCACGATTTTCTGGTTCTGGATTCAACGACACATCTAATTTCTGTTTTTCCAAAGATACCATCAAGACAGCATTTTCAATTTCTGTCTGACGAGTCTTGAATAATTCACGCAGTGTTTGATTTTCCAGATTTAATGCCGCACGTGCATCATTATCCAGATTTTTCATTTCTTTTAAACGTAGTGTCATTGTACCATTTTTACCAAATGTTTCTGTGTACAAGACCTGTAATTCTTCCAATGTGTTTATATTTTTAATCTTTTCTTGCATAACTTTTACCTTAAACTAAATCGCTTTTAAAACAAAAGCCGTCATCTGACGGCTTTTATTATTACAAAAGATATACCTGCCGACAAGGTATTATTTAGATTCGGCAGTAATAAATCGTTTTGCTGTTTCAACCAATTGTGCAAAGTTTGCATCGCCTGCATATGCCATTTCGGCCAGAACCTTGCGGTCCAGTGCAACGCCTGCTTTCTTTAATCCATTCATGAATTGGCTGTATGTCATACCATTTGCACGTACAGCAGCATTGATACGAACAATCCACAAAGAGCGGAATTCGCGTTTTTTAACGCGACGATCGCGATATGCATACTGTCCTGCTTTTTCTGTTTTTTCGCGTGCAGCACGATATGTGGAATGATGACGGCCCAAATAAC